>NZ_CAWNBB010000014.1:0-290 GCF_963872585.1 Vibrio sp. 10N.222.47.A9
CTTGTGAGCCAGTAGTACCTTGTAAGCCTTGTGAGCCAGTAGTACCTTGTAAGCCTTGTGAGCCAGTAGTACCTTGTAAGCCTTGTGGCCCGATATCGCCTTTAGGACCTTGTGCGCCAGTCGCACCTAGTAAGCCTTGTGGTCCGGTATCGCCTTTGGCTCCTTGTGTGCCAGTAGTACCTTGTAAGCCTTGTGGCCCGATATCGCCTTTAGGACCTTGTGCGCCAGTCGCACCTAGTAAGCCTTGTGGTCCGGTATCGCCTTTGGCTCCTTGTGCGCCAGTAGTACCT
>NZ_CAWNBB010000015.1:0-391 GCF_963872585.1 Vibrio sp. 10N.222.47.A9
TTAATGGAATTGGTATTACTTACTGGAGTTCTTTTCATTTAAATTCAGGGGTAAGTAATGGAGCTACTCGTCTCACTGAACAGCATGGGCTTATCGCCGACCTGGATAGCGTTACTCGTTGTGTTATGGAAGCAAGATAAACGCTTGACCATCATTGAAACAATTCTAGAAGGTAAGAATAATGACTAAAGCAGGGGTCAAAAGAAACGGCACGTTAAAAAAGGGGTATCGCTTCGCCAAAGGTGGGCGTGTTGTGAAAGCAAAAAGCATCACAAAGAAGCGAAAAAGACGCCGATAAAATAAATCGCAGATAGCAAAAAGGCCACTCAATGAGTGGCCTTTTTTCATGCATAAATAATGCACTTTGAAGATGGCAGGGGTGGAGAGATTC
>NZ_CAWNBB010000016.1:0-249 GCF_963872585.1 Vibrio sp. 10N.222.47.A9
TGCTAGACCCAACACTAATGGTTCTATTTTGTTCGCCCGTTGAGTTAGCGAAAGCGGGTAGTGTGAAGACAAGGCTAAGTATTAAGAGGAACGGTTTCATTATTTACTCTCTTCCATGACGATATTGGTAGCGTCGATATTGTTGTTTTGAAGCCAAGCGAGAACCTTAAGCATGGACTCGACGTCGGCGGATTTATCCGGTGAGATAATCAAATCTCGCTTTGGTGATGTCTGTACCTGAAGTAATAG
>NZ_CAWNBB010000017.1:0-284 GCF_963872585.1 Vibrio sp. 10N.222.47.A9
GTCACGCTCACGCTCACAGTCGCCGTATCGACATCGCCGTCCGCGTCTTTCACGTCGTAGTCGAAGCTGATGTCGCCATTGAAGTCAGCCGCCGGCTCGAACGTCATCGTGCCATCGGCCGCGATAACCACGCTGCCATTGTCCACGCTGATGGTTTGTGCAGACCCTGTTAACGCCACGCCGTTGATCGACGTGATTTCAAGACCACCGTCTGGCGCACTGTCGTTAGCCAGTAGGCTCAGCGCCACGCTGCCATCTTCAAGCACCGTCACGCTGTCGTTGAC
>NZ_CAWNBB010000018.1:0-333 GCF_963872585.1 Vibrio sp. 10N.222.47.A9
TGTGCGGGCTTTGTTTTTTGTCTTTACTAAGGCGCAAGAATTACAGCTCATTAACCTTTGATTTTGAAAACCATACCGCAATTCACACATTGGTACCTACCTTTAATACCAAAGAAACGATCCATAAACGTTCTGTGTATCCTGACCAACTTTTGCTCTTTACACTCACATTTCATAACCTAAGAACACCATACCATTAAGTATTACTATTATTGAATACTGGCCTCTATTAGTAAATTATAACCCCTTAATGATTGGTTCTCATTTTGTGATTCAATACGCAAAACAACGCGCAAAACGTGATCTTAGTTCAATTCTCCCCTTATTTTGAAC
>NZ_CAWNBB010000019.1:0-143377 GCF_963872585.1 Vibrio sp. 10N.222.47.A9
AATTACGCAACAAAGCCTATCTTATTGAGAAAGGCAGGAGTAAATGTATTTATTTTTCGGAAGACAAATATTTAGAGGATTTGTGAAATAAAATAGATAACTAATCGTATCGACCGTAATCGGTAAGCATTTTCTTAAGCATACTATTGACGTCTTTGGTCTTTTTATTTCTTTTTGTTAATTGACTAAGAGAGGTTGGCTTTGGAGCCTCAGTTTTATCATTCTCAACATCTTCGACCTTATCTTTCATTTTTTGTACAGCGGGCAATAACATTCGAATTTCTTCGTTATTAGTATTGGTTAGTACCACAATATTTTCAGATTCAACTTGGGTAATGGTCAATATTCCATGCTTAACGGATTCAACCTTTTCACCAATCATAATTGATTCAGGTGCGACAGAGCGATCAGTTAACTGACCTGTACGTAATTTCGCCGCACTGATAGCGCGGATATTTCCGGTGTTTTCAAACGCGACAATAACAGTATAGGTATTATAATATTCAACAACTGTCACATAGCCATGTCTATTTGTTTTGAATTTAGCTCCATTGTTCATGTCGTGCGGAGCTTCCATTTTCTTCAAGTGTTTCCTCTCTTAGTCTCGATGGCTGTTATATCTAATCAGCTCTATTAGTATTTTATAGATAATTATTTGGTGAGATCACACAAAGTATATACGCATCTAAACTTAAGATGAATCTTGAAGTATCGGGAAATGAGGCAGAGCACAGAAAAGTAGTAAGAATCACACAGAATTAACCGAGTGATTACGCTCATACGTTTAAAGGCTTAACATTACAAATTCAACTTCATACAGGTTGTTTACAGTTTTTATGCACACAAATGACGATAAACACAGCGTTTTGTTTAATCCTTGACCGCGCGATCGTTTGCGTCAAAAAATGTGATGAAAGTCTCACTTAACTGTTTATACTTCTTTTCCGGTTTTAAGCCGGTGCTTAGCCAATACAAGCCGTCACATGGATATGTGAATGACCCCACGGACCGGACCAGCTACGTTCCACTGCTTGTATAAGGTGATTTTTACATGAACAACTCGTTGTTACAGTCGCTAACGTTGTTAGCTCCTTCATCGCGTAGCGTTTTGCTTGCGGTTCTTTGTCCTATTCCTTTGATGTCATTCGTTTGGCTCATGTTCACTCTTTAAGGATTACTAGGACACATTATGAATATTCTATTTGGTCTTGTCGGTGTTATTGCACTGATTGCTTGCGCATGTCTGCTATCTGAGAGTCGCTCTTCTATTAACTGGAAAACGGTCTCTCGTGCACTATTACTTCAAATCGGCTTCGCTGCTTTGGTGTTGTATTTCCCTTGGGGACAACTGGCGTTAACAAGCCTAAGCAATGGCGTTTCGAGCTTGCTTGGTTTTGCAGACGTTGGTATCGCTTTCTTATTTGGTGACCTGGCTACTGAAGGTTTCATTTTCGCGATTCGCGTACTTCCAATCATTATCTTCTTCAGTGCTTTGATCTCTGCGCTCTATTATTTAGGCGTTATGCAGAAAGTGATTCAAGTTCTTGGTGGAGCGGTGCAAAAACTGCTGGGCACCAGTAAAGCTGAATCTCTAGTTGCAACAGGTAATATCTTCCTTTCTCAGGGTGAGTCTCCTCTTCTTATTCGTCCCTTTTTAAAGTCTATGACTCGTTCTGAACTGTTTGCTGTAATGGCGGGCGGCATGGCGTCAGTGGCCGGCAGTGTGTTGGGTGGCTATGCAGGATTAGGTGTTGAGCTTAAATACCTAATTGCAGCAAGCTTCATGGCGGCTCCGGGCAGCCTGTTGATGGCGAAGATCATTGTTCCTGAGCGTAGTACTCCGAGTGACTACGACCACATTGAGCTAGATAAAGCTGACCAAAGCAACGTGATCGATGCATTGGCAAGTGGCGCAATGAACGGTATGAAGGTGGCGGTCGCTGTCGGCACTATGTTGGTTGCATTCGTGAGTATGATTGCAATGGTGAACACGGGTTTAGAAAGTCTAGGCGAAATGTTCGGTTTTGCGGGCATTACCCTGCAAGCTATCTTCGGTTACCTATTCTCGCCTCTTGCATGGTTAATTGGTATCCCGAGTGATGAAGTATTAATGGCAGGTTCTTACATCGGTCAGAAGATCGTAATGAACGAGTTTGTTGCTTTCATCGACTTCGTTGAGAACAAAGCTCTGCTGTCTGAACATAGCCAAGTGATTGTGACTTTTGCATTGTGTGGTTTTGCCAACATTGGTTCTATCGCGATTCAATTAGGTTCGATTGGTGTTATGGCACCAGAGCGTCGTGCAGAAGTGGCAAACTTAGGTTTGAAAGCGGTAGCGGCTGGTACGTTAGCAAACCTAATGAGTGCATGTTTAGCGGGTATCTTCATTCTGCTTTAAGCTAGATGAAGTTAAAGTAGCTAGATTCAATAAAAGCGCTTAAATTTAGTAAAAGCGGGTATCTTACTTACGGAGTTTACGTAAGAAGGGTGTCCGCTTTTTTGTGCCTGCTCGTTAGGTTGATTGAGGTTCTAGTCACCACTTCTCATTGTTCTGCAGTGTGTTAGGCTCACTCGGAAGAGTAATAGAGCAAGCTCCTTTTATCCGATATACTTGAATATCATCAGGTTGCGATTAATATCGTTCGGTTTCGATTAAGAACATTCGATTTCGACTAAGCACATCCGCTTTCGACTAAGAATAATGGCAACCAAGTCCAATAAATCAAAGGTCTCCCCATGAACATGCGCGTTCTCATCGGTCTTATCACTGCCTTTATCGGCTTGTTTGCGATGGTTTATCTTATTGCTGGTGGTACTCAGTTCCCTATCTCTCAGTGGCCGCAAGAGGCTTACCACGGTTTAGTCTTCAGCATCGTATGGGGCACTGGTGTAGCCGCATCGGTGGGGCATTTCTTCTCGGCATTGGTGTTTGTGACTATTGCAGTGGTTTGCTATGCGATTGGTTATAAGATCGGTGGGCTCTTCTCAAGCAAATCAGAAGCGTAAATTAGAAGTTTAAACGTACGCTCTATGCATTTTCTTTAGGGTTAACGTTCGCCTTAACCCTCTCTTAACCCCCGACTCGTTATCTTGTCTCCATTCTTACAGGAGACAAGAAGATGAAATTGAATCTTCCTTTAAAACATTCCCTTATTTCACTTGCTCTAATCGGGTTGATCGGTTGCACGACAACCAGTCAGGCTGACTATGTTTCGCTAGCTGAGCAAAGCACTAATCAGACACAACAAAGCTTACTCGCAGAGCTGATTCAACAGGCTTCTAGTGATCAAACGTCTACTAAACAAGATCTAGACGCTGAGAATCTACAACTCACCGATTTAGTGAATGCGCCGGAGCTCGATCTCTATATCGAGCGCGCTCTGCAGAACAGTCCAAGCCTTCAACAAAGCATCACTGCACTCAAAATTGCCTATGCACAGCAAGGTGTGACGTCTGGCGACCGCTTACCAACCGTCGATGCGAGCTTTTCTGGTCAAGCTGATGAAGGCACTAACGGCTCAAGCACCACTGAAACCTATACCACAGATGTGACGGTTGGTTGGGAGCTCGATCTATGGCAGAAGCTGGCAGACACAAACAACGCCGCGTTAAAAGACATTGCGACGTCTCAAGCTAACCTTCAGGGCGCTCAAGATCTTTTGGTCGCGAGTGTGATGAGAAGTTGGCTTGATATCAGTTTGAAGCAGCAGCTTGTCGATATCGAATCGCAGCGTTTGGTGATTCTAGAAAATAATGAAGAGCTGGTTTTAGAACGTTATCGCGCAGGGCTAGGTAGCCTTGAAGAGCTAGATAACGCCAAAACGAGCAGCGCATCGACTCAAGCAACCTTAGCTGATTACCGTGAGCAGCTTGCACAAAGTCGACGTGAGTTGGTTTTGTTAACAGGGCAATGGAGTGGGGAGTCTGATGAAGCATCTCTTGCTGAGCTCGGCTCATTCCCAACCATCATTAATCCGCTAGAAAACATGCCGACACAAGATCTAGCAGGTCGTCCCGATCTTCAAGCGGCTTTCTTTAATATCGAAGCAGAAACTCTGCGCGCTGACGCGGCGTATAAAGCGATGCTGCCGTCGATCAGCTTATCTGCAAGCCTAACTAATATGGCGGATTCTCCGAGCGAAGCGCTGCTTACCGGGCCTTTGTGGAGTGCGCTTGGCCAAGTGTCAGCACCATTGTTTCAAGGTGGCAAGCTAAAAGCACAGGCAGAAATTGCTGACCTAACCACAGAAACCAGCTACTGGGCTTACCAAGAAACACTGCTCAATGCGGTGAATGAAGTGGAAAATGCGATGGGGCAAGAGTCGTCACTAACACTTCAACAGCAACATCTAACGAATGCCTTGGTGAGCGCACAACGCAGCTTCACCAGTTATGAAGAGAAATACCGCCAGGGTTTGGTCGACATTTTTGATCTACTTACTGTTCAGCAACAAACCTATGACCTTGAAGCGCAGTTAACACAAACTATTTATAACCGTCTCGTAAACCGAATTGATTTAGGCCTAGCTCTGGGCTTGGGAGTATCTTCATGAAACTGAACACCATCACAATTGCAATCACCCTTGTTGCGGGTTCAAGCATTTTTGCTGCCCTTGCTTACAACGGTTCACAAACAGAGCCTACGCCCCAAAAGGCGAATCAATTGACGGTTTCAGAGCCTCAGACGCCTGTTGAAACTACGACTTTACCTGCTTCACAACAACAGCAAGTGTCTGTGGTACTAGCCACTCTCGGTGACTATCAAGCCGAAGTTGTGGGTTATGGCGAAGCGAAATCGCGTTACGAATTGATGTTTTCAACGGAAGTAGGCGGTCGAGTAGAAACGCTCAGCTCGCAGTTTGAAACCGGGCAAGTTATTGGCCAAGGTGACGTGATTGCCAATATCGATTCGACCAGCTATCAACAAGCGGTAACCCAAGCCAAGGCGAATGTGGCTCAAGCTCAATTGGATTTATTGGAAGAACAGAGACAAGGCGAACAAGCTAAGTCTGAATGGCAACGATCTGGTTTGTCTGGCGAGCCGGATTCACCTTTGGTGTTGCGTGAACCGCAACTGGCACAAGTAACAGCTGCCTTAGAGAACGCCAAGCTTGAGCTGGTAAAGGCTGAGCAAAACCTCGAAAAAACAACCTTGGTTGCCCCTTTTGATTCGTTGGTCGTGAGCCGTGATGTTCAACCGGGAAGCTACGCACAAACGGGCGCTCAGATAGCCACGTTATACAGCGTTGATGAGGTTGAGGTCTCTGTTCCTTTGTCTGAAAGCCAATGGTTGAGCTTACCAAACAGCGATAACTCGCAATTGAAAGAGCAGCCGTGGCCAGTGACTCTGTCGAGTTCTGATGGTCAATACCAGTGGCAAGGTTATGTCGAACGAGTAGAGCAGCACTTACAGCAAGACACACGTCAGCGCTCATTGATCGTGAAGGTCGATAACCCTTTGGAGCAAGAGAAAGATCTTTATCCAGGCACATTCGTACAAGCAACGATCTCGGGTAAGCAGTTAACCCAATTATGGGAGCTTCCAGCCTCAGCACTTTCGCAGCAGGGTGACCTGTGGTTTGTAGACGACAACGGTCTGCTTTCTAAATCAAACGCGAATGTTGAGTTTGAAAAGGGCGGTTTGATTTACATCGACCCAACCAAACTGAGCAACTCCACCGAGCTAAATAGCCTTACAGAATCAAATAGTGACAGTGTGCAAGTGGTCAAGCGTCCATTAAGCAGCTTTAAATCAGGCATGGTTGTGCTGGCTAAGGCAGAGGGTTAGTTATGTCTAACGAGCTGAAACCTAATAACCAAGCGCACTGTGATCACCAAGTGCACAGTAACCAGACGTCGAGTAAGTCACATACTGGCGTAATCGCGTGGTTTGCTAACAACTCTGTGGCAGCGAACTTACTGTTAGTGGGCGTGATCATCATTGGTGTGTTGTCGCTTAACACGTTACGTAAAGAAGCATTCCCGAGCCTAGAACCCGATGTTGTCACTGTTTCAGTGACTTATGACAGTGGTGACCCTGTTCAGGCGGAAGAAGGCCTTGCGATTAAGATTGAAGATGCGTTAGAAACCGTACCGGGCATTAAGCGTATTACATCTACTTCTGATGCGAACGGAAACCACGTTTCGATTGAGAAAACGAGCACCTATGACCTTGATACCCTGTTAACCGACGTTAAAACTAAGGTTGATGCGATCAATAACCTGCCTGCGGGTGCTGACAATCCTGTAATTGATAAGGCTCGCATGCAAGACCACGCCTTATGGGTACAGCTTTATGGGGACGCAGATCGAGCAACGTTACAGAGCTTAGCCGAGCAACTTAAGTCGGACTTACTGAGCCAATCGGCGATTCGTGATTTGGAAATCAAAGCCAAAGCCGATCCTATGATCTCGGTTGAGGTTGATGAGAACAAGCTCCAAGCTTATGGATTAACACTGACTGACGTTTCTGAAGCGATCAATGCGGAATCTTCTGCAGCTATCTCGACCAGCCTTCGCAATGGTGAAAAAACGGTTCGTTTGAAGGTATCTGAACAGGCGTACGAACTGCAAGATTTCAACGCGATTCCGGTGATGACGACCACTGATGGCACTCAAATTACATTGGGTGACATTGCTAACGTTGAAGACATGTTTGCCGATGACACCTTCATGCTTTCTCGTTACAACCAACAGAATGCGATGGCGATTCAGATCGTAATGGATGAATACGGAGACGTCGTCAGCATCGTTGAACAGGCTCAACAAGTGGTGGAGCGCTGGGAAAACAGCAACATGCTGCCTAATGATGTCGAGATTGAAACTTGGTACGACAAAAGCACCATGATCAAAGACCGCTTGAGCCTGTTAGTGAAGAACGCGCTCACCGGTATCGCTTTGGTATTCATCGTGTTAGCGGTGTTTCTCAACGTGCGTGTCGCTTTCTGGGTAGCAGCGGGCTTACCGTTTGTCTTTTTTGGCACTATGTTCTTCATGACAGACACCTTTATGGGGCTAACCATCAATGAGATGACCACCTTTGGTTTCATTATGGCGCTCGGGATAGTGGTCGATGATGCGGTGGTGGTCGGTGAAAGTATCTACTCCACCCGCAAGGAAGAAGGCGACTCGATCGGTAGTACCATTCGAGGCACCATGAAGGTGGCATCACCGACCATATTTGGTGTGTTGACGACGGTTGTTGCCTTCTTAGCGCTAGCTAACGTTGAAGGTAACATGGGGCAGATTTACGCTCAATTCGGCACGGTCGTGACTATCTGTTTGTTGCTGTCTTTGGTTGAGTCTAAGTTCATTCTTCCATCGCACCTCGCACACATTAATACCAAGCGCAGCGATAAAAAGGGGCTGTGGGCTCGTGTTCAACATGCTGCCGATACAGGACTAGGTTGGTTTAATCAGCGCATCTATTGCCCTGTGATTGAATGGGCGTTGAAACTGCGTTACGCCGTGGTGATGGTTTTCTTGTCACTGCTTATCTTGGTGGCGGGGCTGCCAATGACTGGGGCGGTACGTGTGGCATTCTTCCCTGATATGCCGGGCGACACTGTGACTGCAGATATGTCGATGCAAAACGACGCGAGCTTTGGCCAAACACAACAAAACTTATTAGTACTTGAAGCCGCGGCAACACAAACGGATGAAGCTTTGAGAGCGCAATACGGTGCTCAAGATGAAGCATCGGAACTGCTGAGCCTTCAGGTTATCGCCGATGCTGATGATTCTGGCCAAGTTAAAATTGAATTAGACAGCGACAGTGTCTACACATCGAACGAGTTTGCAGATGCGTGGCAAGAGACAGTGGGCACGATGGAAGGGGTTAAGAAGCTCAAAATCTTGTCTAAAATGGAGATGGTCGACAACTTCAAAGTCGAGCTAAAAGCGTGGAATGAAGAATCTGTTACTGCGGCGGGCAATGAGTTCTTAACCAAGCTTCAAGCGATTGACGGTGTGAGTGGCATTGATCATAACTTGGATCTGGGTGAACCTCAGTATCGTTTCGAATTAACACAACAAGGTCGCGCGTTAGGGTTTGATACTGCAAGCCTTTCGCAACAAGTACTGCAAGCGTTTGGTGGTGATATTGTTCAGCAGTTCCAACGTGGTAAAGATGAGGTGAAAGTCCGTGTTCGTTATCCTGAATCGGATCGTCAAACCATTGCGGATATCAAGCAAGCGAGCGTGAGAACCAACGACGGCACCGTGGTACCTTTGAGCACAGTCGCTAAAGTATATTCTGATTACCAAGTATCAGAGATCACACGCATTGATAGCCAACGTGCTGTGTACATCAGTGCAGTATTGGACAAAGAGGTGGTTGCGCCTGCTGAGCTTGTTCATCAGTTGCAAGACACATTAGTACCCGATTTAGAAGCGCAATATCCGGGATTAACGGTCGACTTTGCTGGCGAAACGGAAGAGCAAGAAGAAACCGCGAGTTCAATGATGAGCATGTTTGTACTCGCCATGATTGCTATCTACACGCTGCTTGCTACCCCGCTGAAGTCTTACATTCAGCCTGTGATTATTATGACAGCGATTCCATTTGGTATTGTTGGCGCAATCCTAGGGCACTGGTGGAATGACTTAACAATCAGTATCCTATCGTTAAACGGCATTCTTGCGTTGAGCGGTGTGGTAGTGAATGACAGCTTGTTGTTGGTTTCTCGTTTTAACGAACTGATCAAAGAGCAGGGCAAGTCGGTCCACGATGCGATTGTTGAAGCGTGTTCTGGTCGACTAAGAGCCGTGTTACTCACATCGGTCACCACGTTCGCTGGTTTGACGCCACTATTAAGTGAAACGTCTCTGCAGGCTCAATTCCTGATCCCAGCAGCGGCGGCGCTAGGCTACGGCATTTTGTTTGCGACGTTTATTACATTGATTCTGACGCCTGCATTGTTAATGATTCAGTGTGAGATTAAGTCTCTGATCCTTAAAGTCACAAATCGAGTCAAAGGCGTTGAACAAACGGCTTAACAATAGCTAAGCTAATGATGATATTTAACGGGTGGATGCCGAGTTAGTCTTAGCAGCACCTGTTTAGGTTCATTACAGTCAAAGCTCCATAGCTAAGGCGTTACAGAACCGCGCATAACAAGCCACACAACAACTAAAATAGAGGTCGTCACGATGGCAGAATCCGTCACTAATAAACTCACAGATAAGCTTCAATTGCTTTTGGTTGAAGACGACCTTGATTTAGCCACTGCTGTTATTGATTACCTCGATTTAGAAGACATCCAGTGCGATCATGCCGCAAATGGTTTAGCTGGACTCAATCTCATAGAAACTAATCGCTATGACGCAGTAATTCTCGATCTCAACTTGCCCAAAATGAACGGCTTGCAGGTGTGTGAGAATCTCAGAGTACAGGGTATTGATACCCCCGTTTTGATGCTGACCGCACGTGATACGCTTGATGATAAGCTGACTGGCTTTTCAAAAGGTGCCGATGACTACTTGATCAAACCATTTGCGATGGAAGAGTTGATTGTTCGAGCTCAAGTATTGGCAAAGCGGCGCAGTGGTCAGGTTAGCCGCTTATCGGTGAGCGATCTCGAGATCGACCTTAAACAGCATCAAGCTTATCGTGCGAACTCACCTCTCAAGCTTTCCCCAACTGCGCTCAAAATTTTAGAAGTTTTGATGCGATCTAGTCCTAATCCTGTTTCACGAGAGACGATCATGCAGGGCGTGTGGGGCGACGACCAACCAGACAGTAACAGCTTGAAAGTACACATCTTTAATTTGCGTAAACAAGTGGATGCAGAACAAGACAAGAAGCTACTGCATACTATTGCGGGCAAAGGTTTTGCGATTAAGGAGTTACGACAAGAATGAAGATCAGACCAAGTTTAAGGATCTACGTCTTATTGGCGATTCTGGTCACTGGTGTGACGACGATTCTGGTTCTTTCTGCATTGAGCGTAAATTACTTTGTCTCTGGGATGGATATCGCTATGCGTGGCTCTATGATTGCCCAAGCGCAACAAGATGCGGTGAAGCCGGGCAAGCCTATGACCAATCAAGAATTTACGGTGGCGACCCAATGGAGCGACTTGCCACAAGGTATTCAGAACAACCTTAAGCAGAACGAACTGCAATTCAACCGCATGACCAAAATGATCATTGGCAAATCTATATTCTCACCTCCCGAGAAAGGTTATTTCGCCATGAAGGTAATGAAAGGTGATGAGGTTCGTTATGTTTCTGCGGTGTTTACGCAAAGGCATGATCAATTTATGAAAGATGACGGGCTTCCGCACTTTGTGATGATTTTATTGACCGCATTGGGTGCGATTGTATTGTTTTTCGTTATCTTGGTTTTGGTGTTACGTAAGGTGGCATCGCCTGTTGAGCAGCTAAAGAACTGGGCCAAATCGCTAGATAAAGATAACCTCAATGAACCGACACCAGATTTTCACTTCAGTGAACTGAACACCTTGGCTCACATCATTCGTGATAGTTTGAGTTCAGTTCAAAACAGCTTAGAACGAGAGCAGAAATTTTTGGGTTACGCGAGCCACGAATTACGTACTCCTATTGCGGTCACAAGAACCAATAGTGAACTGCTAGAGAAGCTGATTCAAAAGGGAAAGAGCCCAGAAAAGCAGCTTGAAGTCATAGATCGAATCAAGCGCGCGGGTTTCACCATGACAGACCTGACAGAAACTTTGTTGTGGCTCACCCGACAACAAGACAAAGACCTGCCTCTGGAAAGCGTACATATTGGCGAACTGTCGCAACAGATTACCCACGATTTAAGCTATCTATTGAATGGTAAAGCGGTGGTTGTGAATCTTGAAAGCGACGACACACAATGCCAGTTACCAGTTGGACTAACCCGAATCGTGCTGACCAATTTGATTCGCAATGCTTTCCAGCACACAGGAAGTGGTACCGTGGATATCGTTCAAGTGGGTTCAAAAGTCACCATTGTTAACAACAACACTGATGGCACGGCAGAAGACAATCATTTGGGCTTTGGTCTAGGGTTAGAGCTCACTGAAAAGCTGCTTGCGCAATATCAATGGCAGTACCATAACCAAGAGCTGGCTGGTGGCCGTGAAGTGTGGGTGGATTTCTCGTAATGCACTGGCGTGATCGTTTTAAGGTGTATTGGTATCACCGAAAACAGACTAACCGCTCGAATGGCGATAAGGCCAAAGCTCTAGGTTGGACTAGTGAAGAGAGTCAATTGTGTCGCTTTGAAGTGATCGCTCGTTCAGCTGACTTCGAAAAGAAGCGTGTTTTAGATTTGGGTTGTGGCTATGGCGAGTTGTTTGAACTGCTCGACAGCATCTATCGTATTCAATCTTACACCGGCGTTGACCAACACGCAGGCTTTCTAAAGAAGGCGAAGAAAAACTACACAGAAGATCGTTGTCAGTTTTTGTCGGGTGACATGAGCAAAATGAAACTTGAGGTGCATGATATTGTTATCGCCAGTGGTTCACTGAACTACATCTCTCGTGATTCTGACTATCTGACAAACATGATTACTCGTATGTATGAATTGGCGAATCAGACGGTGATTTTTAATCTTCTCAATTCAAGCCAATATCCTTCACGTAATACCTTGATGAGTTATCACCCTCAAGGTGTCTATCGTTTCTGTAAAACCCTATGTGATGATGTCTCTTTAATAGAGGGCTACGCCGAAGGGGATTTCACGATAGTGATGAACAAAGCCGTGTCTGGGGCTTGATGTCGTCTTTGTTTTTATCTTTACGCAGGTTTTGATATTAACAACTTTTAATACGAGTACTGACGTAGCAAACAGTAAAAAGCCGCAGGCCTTGAAAGGTATGCGGCTTTTTGGGTTCTATGACCAACCTAGGCTAGGTATGCTGCTAGTTCTTCGGTGGTTGGTTTTTAATAAGTCCGTAAGGGATGTTAGTAAACACCTTAGGGTTGCCTTCATAGGTCGGCGCTTCATTCACTTGCTGCCAATCGAGTAGCATGATTGCTAGCACGTTACGGTGTTCACCATACTCAAGATCAAAATCACCAGTGATAGAAGGGATCATGCCTTGTTTCTCATCGATAGAAGCTTGAATCGCGAGCCGAGTTTTCTCGACAACTGGGTCATCCTCTAAACCTGCCAGTAAGAAGGTCAATCCAACCTCAGCAATCACATCCTCTTTCGCACGCAGCAGAATCGTATCGATGTTTTCTCTGAAGTAATCGTAGATCCATTGATGATCTTGCTCGCTCACTTGATGCTGATAGTACTCGGAATCGCCAAAGATGACGTGTGTCATGCCATAGAGTTTGTTGCCAAATTGCTGACTTGAAAGCTTCTTATCTTCATCGTCTGGATACGCTTTCTTGAAGGTGTCGACGAACTCATCAACGACATCTTGTTCACCCAGTTGGCGTAACCAGTAAACCTGATTCGCTAATTGAGCCGCCCACGCTTTCACCATGTCTTCGTTGGTCACGTATCGTGAGAAGTCATAGCGACGAATGATTTCGCGCAGCTTAGCATCGTTCTTGTGCTCTAAACCGTATTCATTAGCACGAGCCATTGAGCCAAGAAGATCAACACCAAGGTAGAGATATTCCGGCATGTGCTTGGTGATGTTGTAACGTCGAACACTGCGCTCATCGTTATCGCCAACATAAGAAGCAACGCGCTTCTCTGAGTAGAGTACGATTTGTTCCATGGTATGAACGTCATTCGACAGGGTGCTGAGCTTACTTGCCACTCGTGCCATGTCACTCCATACCGCAGCAGAATACTTATCGTCTAATGTTTGGCGATACATGCGCAGCCCGTAATGACCTTCTTTGAATGCAGGCAGAGTGTAAAGCTGGCTTTCGTAGGTCGTACGAATGAGGTCTGCAGATTGTTTGAAAGATTGTTCATGAGAGTTGAGAGAATCTGCTTGGGTTTGAATATTCGGTACATTTGTCGCCAGAGCGTTCTCTTGTGCGTGAACAGCGACCGTAACTGAGGCCGATAGTAATGTGCACAGTGTAATCGTTTTTAGCTTCATGTCGTGAGGTACCAAGCTGATTAATAGTCTATGTAAAATAACATCGATGAATCCTTTAATGTAAGGTTTGAGTCAATACAATGTAAGCTTTATAAGGTTCACTAACCCTTTTTGATTAATCAATTAGTATAACCAACAGACCTGAAGTGATGAATGGCACAATATTTGATAGATACTAGACGTTAGTATAGATTTTTAGTGACTTAGCGGCATACTGGAGCAATAAGCCAGAAATGAGCCGTTATAAGGCAGTATATAGAACAAAAGTGTTAGAGGTTCGTAAATGCCAAGTGGTTCTAGCAAGCAGTGGTCTGCTAAGGTTGTATCTTTTCTTTTTTTCCTTGCGATAGTGAGCGCGATTGAGTTCTTTCACGCCAAGCAATTAACTTTTCTTAAAAATGAATCGTATTCTGAGGGAAAAAAACAATTATCCATTATTCGTTCTCGGATCGAAGCCGCGATCGTGTCAGATATGTATATCCTCAACAATTTCTCGACCTTAGTGACCATCAACCCTGATGGTGAGGTGAAGAATTGGGACAAGATTGCTGAGAATATCATTCAAGATGGCTTCCATATTCGACTTATTGGGCTCGCCAAAGACGACATTCTAAACTTTGTTTACCCTATGGAAGGCAATGAGCAGATTCTTGGTATTAATTATCGCGATTATCCCAACCAATGGGAGTCTGTTGAGATAGCCCGTAATCTCGGTAACACTTTTATTGCTGGGCCTTTTGAATTGTTTCAAGGTGGTCAAGCCCTCATTACGCGAACTCCGATCTTTCGAGACCCACCTTTTAATCAAGACTATTGGGGTGTATCCAGTGCTGTTATTGGCTTAGATGAGCTGTTTGAAGATGTCGGAATTGGGAAAATCGAGAACAAGTACGAACTCGCAATTCGCGGTGCCAACAGTTCGGGTAAAGATGGCCCTGTTTTTTATGGCACCCAGGATGTGTTCGATAATGCGTTTGCCACCGAACAGGTGAGCTTTCCTTACGGTGGTTGGTACCTTGCTCTCTCCGGTAGTGAGCATGTATTGATGGACGTGCCTTGGTATCGAGTTCAAGCGGTAAGGCTGGTGGGCTACTCCATAATGTTAGTGCTAGCGATTGCCTTTATGACTATTTATCGCCTGTATCTAATTGCTGATAGCCGTTCTATGCATGATGAGCTCACGATGTTACCGAATCGTCGATACTTCATGTACAGCCTCAAGCAGGCATTTAAAACCACTCAAAAGCAGAGAGCGAGAACCTTTGCGGTTGTCAATATCGATCTGGATGGGTTTAAAGCGATCAACGACACGTTTGGTCATGCGGCCGGCGATCAGGTATTAGTTGAATGTGCCAAGCGTATAAAGAGTGAGTTGCGCGGTTCAGACATCGTGGCAAGGATAGGAGGCGATGAGTTCTTAGTTTTATTGCCACGCATCATCGATGATCAACATGTATCGTCGATTGTGGCTAAACTTCGTAAGGTGATATGTACGACACCAGTGGTCTATGAGACTCACTCAATTTATCTTCGAATTAGTGTTGGTTGGGTTATTCATAACAATAACTACGATGATGTCGATGCACTCTTGAAAGCGGCTGATGAAAAAATGTACGAACAGAAGCGGCAAGTTATGTAGGTTGAATTGGAGCTGTGATTAGAATTTAGTTGCTGAATGTGGGGAAAAGCCTCAGAATACCGCGCTTTGCTCCTTATCAATCCAATTGATGAGCGAAAGCTGTAGCAACGACTTCTTTCTGCGCGTTGCTCATACTAAATGTTATTCAACTGAGAAAATAATCTATGAGTTTTACCTCCCTGGGCCTTTCTGAACCGATCCTTAAAGCTATTGAAGCACAAGGTTACGATAAGCCATCACCAATACAAGAGAAAGCCGTACCTGCTGTCCTAACGGGCAAAGATGTTATGGCCGCTGCTCAAACAGGTACAGGTAAAACTGCAGGCTTCACGCTACCTATTCTTGAAATGTTGTCAAAAGGCCCTCGCGTACGTCAGAACCAAGTACGTGCGCTAGTGCTAACACCAACCCGTGAGCTTGCTGCGCAAGTGAATGGCAGCGTAGTGAAGTACGGTATTAACTTACCTCTTACTTCTACGGTGGTGTTTGGTGGTGTGAAAATTAACCCTCAGATGCAAAAACTGCGTAAAGGTAGTGATGTACTGGTAGCAACACCAGGTCGTCTACTTGACCTATACAACCAAAATGCTGTGCGTTTTGATCAACTAGAAATTCTAGTGCTAGATGAAGCTGACCGCATGCTAGACATGGGCTTCATTCGCGATATCCGTAAGATCTTGGCTTTTCTACCTAAGAAGCGCCAAAACCTACTGTTCTCAGCGACGTTCTCTGATGATATTCGTGGCTTGGCGAAAGGTTTAGTTAACAACCCAGTTGAAATCTCGGTAAGCCCTGCGAACTCAACGGCACCAACTGTTGAGCAAAGCATCTACCCAGTAGATAAAAAGAAAAAAAGCGCAATGCTAGCGAAGCTCATCAAAGATAATGATTGGCGACAAGTGCTTGTGTTTAGCAAAACGAAACATGGCGCAAACAAGCTTTCACACTTCCTTGACGAGCAAGGCATCTCAGCGGCTCCTATTCATGGTAACAAGAGCCAAGGCGCGCGTACTAAAGCCCTAGAGAACTTCAAAACGGGTAAGGTACGAGTATTGGTGGCGACTGATATCGCAGCGCGTGGTATCGATATTCCGCAACTGCCTCAAGTTGTGAATTTCGACCTTCCAAACGTATCAGAAGATTACGTTCACCGTATTGGTCGTACTGGCCGTGCTGGTGAAGTGGGTAAGGCAATTTCATTGGTTTGTGCTGATGAAGTAGGTGAACTGTTTGGTATCGAGCGCCTTATTCAGCAAGTGCTTGAGCGCCGTGAACTTGAAGGTTTTGCACCTGTAAACAAGTTGCCAGAATCTCGTTTGGATTCGCGTCCGATTAAGCCTAAGAAGCCGAAAAAGACGCGTGAACACTCTGATGGTCAACGTTCTGGTGAGAATGCTCGCGGGCACAAACCAGCAGGTAAGAACAAGCGTCATGTTTCTGGTTCAGGTTCTGCTCCTAAGCGTAAGCCTAATGCGAACAAGCCGAACTCAGGCAACAAAGCTTCTGACAGCAACTCAACAGTTGCGGGTGATGATAAATCTTTAAGAAATAATGGCAGTAACTATAAGCGTGGTAATGCGGCAAACAAGCCTTCTACGAATAGTTCTGGTAAGCCAGCGGGTGCAGGTAAACCTAAGAAGTCTGGTTTCGGTGGCAGTAATGGCTCGAGCAAACCGTCGAACAAACCAGCAGGTAATAAGCCTACAGGTAACAAGCCTTCACCATCTAGAAGCCGTTCTAAGCCTGCACCTCAGAAATAGTAGCTCTTTGGTAGACCAAAAGGTTGATAAGGTAGCTTTGTAGCGGTTCAGCAACGAGAATTACTTTTTAAGAAGGTTCTCGTTTATTAGCGAATTTCTGCAATTTAACTCGAATAAGCGCGAATATTGAATTTCAATGTTCGCGTTTTTTTATGGGTATTATTTTGCGAATTAGAAGTGATTTCTTGGCCGTAAAAACGACTGAATCAAGAAGAAATACGCTATTGAGAGGAAAGGTAATGATTCGTTAATGATTTATTAATAACAACATAATCACTAGCGTTTTTGTGGATCTTTGCAATTTGCAATTCCAGTTTGCAAAACAAGCAGGGATTTACGGCCAATACGTGTTCAGATGCTTAGTAAATACGTGTTTTAAAAGTTGGCACGTATGCTGCATTAGTAACGGTGACCCTTCTTAAGCCGAGGGTCACCTAGCCAACTGACGTTGTTAGTGAACCCATATTGTTCACACAAAATATATGACCAATCACCTTTATTGTGGTTGGTTTTTTTTTGCCTGAATTTTGAGTTCTACTTGTTGGTTTTACTTTTTTACTCGCCACACTTCGAGTAACAGCTTGGTTGGCGAGGGCACTCTCCACCTCTGGAGCAGATAAGCCTAGCCTCTGTCTCAATCCCACGTTCAATCCAATTTATATTTAGAATCTTGGCTATTGTCGTGAGATCTTTCTTGATGTTACGTGGGATTACCACAGAGCCACCATTGTTGACGCATGACGCCTTAAGCTGCTCTGCAATATCTCTTGAATTACCGCCTTGAGCATCAATCGCTGGGTTTAAGTCTATACCAGCACACAACACACGATTGTTACCCGCAGGATCCGTCATATTGATGGATTCACAGCAATAGATTCTTGGCTCATCTCCTACATTTAAAATGGAGATCTGAGCTGAGCTACCCGCCCGAGGTTCTGATAATCGACGGAACACTGCCCAATGTTGACATGGGTCGGCGACCGTTCTCATATTCCCCCAAGGCAGTGGAATCCCATTCCCGCGGTATACCGCCTTGAGCTTCCCCGGCCCATAAGCATCAAAGTAGTGCCAGTGAGGGTAGGGCGATACTACCGTCATTCTACGCATCGCAACAGAGGGGGAAACCCCCGCTCTCTTATGAACGTCTATTTCGTAACCTGTGCGGTCAAGCAGCTGTCTAAACGGGACTTTAGGGCACAGAAGTGCTCCTGCAAAGAAACTGGATTCAAAGTCTCGCCACGCTTGCAGAATGTCTTGAGAGTTCAGCTGTGAAGAGCCTGAAACCTGGTTGTCATCCCATGTGTTGTTGTTACCGACCGACAACACACTCTTTAGGCCCTCTTTGCTATGCAGAATGCAGTGGCCGATATAAACCGAGAGATCATATTTCAGACGAGTGGGATACTCTTTGAGAATTTCGTTTAAAAAGATCGTACCGGGAGGCTCAAAGAATGAAGTAACCAGTTGCTTGGCATTAATTCCTAGCTCGTCAACCACGTCCTGCGGCGTGCGCGTAACCCAGCGGATGTTAATACCAAGGGTTCTAGCGATGTCTATAAGGTCTTCTACGCTCAGGTTAAGACGTTTTAGGCCAACCTCCTCTGCGGCACGCTCAAGGTCAGGGAAGTGGTTCTGGTTGCTTTCTTGGTGTGCCCTAATCAAGAGGTGCGCAAACTGACGGCCAGAGATCCCCGTTTGTGACAGCATCTCAGGAATCGCAATCTGCAGGATGTCGTTGGAGAAAAGAAAGCTAGGCTCGAGTGCCATGCCACTTATCCCACCACGATTCCCTTTGTCAGGTGCAATGGCTTGTTGTTCTGATTCGTCGTCGAGGAACCACGTTGGGGTCTTCTGAAAAACCTGCGCAATCACTTCCAGCATGTCGATGCTTGGCACACGCTTTCCACGTTCAATCATTGAAAGGTAAGAAACGGAAGGTGCGTATTCTGGGTTGATTCGAATACAACGCGCAGACAGATCTTCCATCGTTAAATGGTTACGTTTTCTTAGGTTACGTATTTTCGTACCTAGGAAATGAGACTGACGAACTAAACTTTTTGACAAGGCCATATTTGTAAAATTCACATTGTAAAATTTTTGTTGTGAAATTGTATGTAAAAAAGCGCTAATCTACAAACTAAGCAATTCACAAAATGACAAATAAGTTAAACGTTAGTTTGGAATAATTGCTCTAGGACACATTTTTGCTGTAGAAATCGGTGGTTATCACCGGGCTAGTCAAGAGGGAAAGACTATGAATATGCTTACATTCGATAAAACAGAAATCCAAAAACAATCAAAACCATTTATCGCTGAAGCTGTCTTTGCCGTGGAGACAATCAGTGCCAACCAGCAAACAGAGAAGCAAGCGAAAGCAAAACAGCTGCTTGATCGACTGTTCCCACTAGAGAATGGTTCACATCAAGACGTAACCAGCTACGTAGTTGATTACCGCCATATCATGGCTTACTTTAAAGATGGTCAGCACAGCGGCCTAAAGCACCCTAAACAGTTTGTAGCGTACATGGGTGAAAAGAATGACCCAGACTCTATCTTGTTCCGAGATGGCAGTGGCAGTCACTTAGAAGTGATGTTTGGATGTCATAAAGGGACGGGGTGTATTGAATTGGTAGAGATCGATGATATTCAGTTAGAATCATGCACTACGTTCGGTCAATCGCCAGTGGAATCAACGACCACAATGCGCGAAGAGACCATTGCAGCAATGCGCCACTGGATCAGTTTGATTCAAGGTGATGCAAAGGGCAAACCAAAGGCATGCAGCGAAGATAAAGAGTTCAGAGCGAAGAGTGGTGAAGATTACTGCCTGAATTACTGCTACCAGCTTTAGTCTTATGAAATAAGGTTTGGAACGCTGAAGGGGTTGAACCCAATAAGTACTAAGCCGATACACATAGCCAACAAAAAAGCCCCAAAGATTAACGTACTAGTTAGTCTTTGGGGCTTTTTGTTGTTTTTTAAATGTATATCAATTCGCGTTCACGGGTTCTCATTGAGCAGAACCAGCGGTGAAACCTTAAAGAGGCATGACTCGGTTTCGGCCAAGTGATTTCGCTTCGTAAAGTAGCTTATCAGCTCGTTCGATCAGTGATTGCGCCGACTCACCGGGCTCAAGTTCAGCGACACCAAACGATGCGGTGATACTGCCGACTTGTTGACCACTGCGACGATCTTTAATAGACAGCTTTTCTAGAGAACGTCGATTAGTATCAGCGAGCTGACGAGCAATACGTAAAGACTTGTTTGGCACGATGAGTGCGAACTCTTCACCACCAAACCGATACGCAGAAATACCTTCACGGCAACTTAACTTCAGCTTGCGAGCTATCCCTTTAAGAACCATATCGCCAAACAAGTGGCCATAGGTGTCATTGAAATTTTTAAAATGATCGATGTCGAGAAGAATCAAACACAAAGATTCTTTTGCTTCACACAAGGTTTCTATATCACGGTCGAAAGAGCGACGGTTATAGAGTGTCGTTGTACTGTCAAAGAGCGCATCTTTCTGCACTTCTACAAGTTGGGTTTTAAGCTTGGAAATTTCTGATGTAGCAGAGTGCAGCTGAGAATTCAGAAACTGAGTAGAGTGACGAATATGACGAGACTCAGAAACCAACTGACGAACCAACGACATGACTTCGTCGATCGATAAACTTTCATTATCAACACGAGCCAAATCCTCGAAGCTTTGATCGATCATATCGGAGAAAGCTGAGGTATCGGTGAGAGTATCATTCATCGAATTCGAAACTTCAGAAACTAACAGTTCTAGGTTAGCGCGAAGATCGTTGATATTGGTTTCAGATTTGCTCGCAACGTAATTTTTGTAAAGCTGCTCACCAACGGCTGGAGGACAAATGCCGTAGTGTTCTAAAACACCATCCATGTCTTTAGTTAGCTGTGGGATAGCATTATCGACATAGGTGTACCAAAGTGCGTAATTTGCAGGTGTGGTAGACACTCTGTTCTTCATCATAAGAGGTACCGCTTTTTTTAGATTAGCGGTGGATTTCTGGAATTCGTCTTTTTTCATTATTTTTACTGCAGATACCAAACTAACTCAAGCCACTTGTGGACAAGGTTAGCGGATTTCGCAGGTCTTTGCTTTAAAAATTATATGATTAATAGATGAGGATTGGATAAATAACTCATTTTTATTATGAATATCGATTGCGTATTCATAAATGGTGTCTAATGGATTGTTCTTTAACCATATTTTTGGTTATTCACTATGGAATATAAGTTGAGTTTTGTCTTAAAACCTTAGTTCGGGAGAGCGCTGTGATTTCAGAATCGATTGGAGAAGTAACTCGATTGAAGAAGTAACCCAGAAATTTGAATCGAGAGAGGGAAAGGATGAAATCATTTATGACCAGATACAAAAAAGCGCCGATAAAAATCAGCGCTTTAAAATTCTTTTTAGCTAAAAGCTAATTATTGAGCAACAACGTTTGCTGCTTGTAGGCCTTTTTGACCGTTTTCAACTTCGAAAGAAACCTTTTGGCCTTCTTTCAGAGTTTTGAAACCTTCTGAAGCGATTGCACGGAAGTGTACGAATACGTCAGCACCGCCGTTGTCTTGAGAAATGAAACCGAAACCTTTCTCTTCGTTAAACCATTTTACAGTGCCAGTATTTGTGTTAGACATAATTTGTCCCTTATTCATAAATTTTCTAAATTGTTGATTGCATTACTGCAATGCGCTGATAATTGAATTATTTAATGTTGCTAAGAAATAAGGAAAAACTACTTACAAAAACGGGTAACGATTTTACATGTCATTTTTTACTATTCATCTAACTTAAATAACTCCGGCTAACAGAGCGAGTGCATGTTAACACAGTCTTTCCGGTTGTACACTCATTGATTGAGAAATCAGCGAGTTTTTTTGTCATGTTGTGCTCGTTAACAAAACCACCTGAAATAGCTGATAGTTTTATAAAATCACACGCTGTGACAAAGTAAAAAGGAAGCCTAAGCCTCCTTTTCATCATTAGTATAGACGATATTATCGTTTGAAGTTGATATCTTCTGTTTTATCCAAATTAATTTTTGTTTTCGCTGGCTGAGTCTCTGCGATTACCTTGCCGTGGCGGATAGAGTACTGCACTGGTACTTGGCGGCGCACGGCATCAAAGCCATCGTCAGCAGGAAGAATTAGCAGGCTTCCTGGCTTACCTTCCTCAATACCGTAGTTGTCTTGGATGTTCAATGTACGAGCTGAGTTCTTGCTGATTAAATCAAGAGAGGTGTTGATTTGGTCGTAGCCCATAACTTGTGTTACGTGCAGTCCCATGTGCAGAACTTGAAGCATATTCGCTGTACCCAGCGGGTACCATGGGTCAAACACATCATCATGGCCGAAACACACATTGATATTAGCCGCTAGCATCTCTTTAACACGAGTCACACCACGACGTTTCGGGTAGTCGTCGAAACGGCCTTGTAAGTGGATGTTCACTAACGGGTTTGCCACGAAGTTAATGCCAGACATCTTTAATAGACGGAATAGGCGAGATGCGTAAGCACCATTGTAAGAACCCATTGCTGTAGTATGGCTTGCCGTTACCTTATCACCCATGTCGAATTTATGAGCAAGGGCTGCCAGTGTTTCAACGAAGCGAGATTGCTCATCATCGATTTCATCACAGTGAACGTCGATCAAGCAGTCGTACTTGCGTGCAAGCTCGAACGCATAGTGCAGAGATTCAATACCGTACTCACGAGTGAATTCGAAGTGAGGGATAGCACCAATAACGTCAGCGCCGATCTTCACAGCTTCTTCAAGCAATTCTTTGCCGTTAGGGTATGAAAGAATGCCTTCCTGAGGGAATGCAACGATCTGGATGTCGACCCACTCTTTCATCTCTTCACGAACTTCAACCATCGCTCGTAACGCAACTAACGTCGGATCCGATACATCAACGTGGGTACGTACGTGTTGAACACCGTTAGCAATCTGCCATTTCAGTGTTTGCTTCGCACGAGACTTTACGTCTTCGATTGATAACAATTCTTTACGCTCAGCCCACCGCTCAATACCTTCAAACAAAGTACCAGAGATGTTCCAGTTAGGTTCGCCAGCCGTTTGCGTAGTATCTAGGTGAATATGCGGTTCACAGAAAGGAGAAACTGCAATGCCACCTTCAGCATCAAGGATGTCACCTTGATGATTGATTGGCGCGTCATTATCGAGAATGCGAGAAAATTGACCATTTTCAATCAGGATTTGTTTCAAGCTGTCTTGGTCTTGAAGCTTCGCGTTCTTGATTAATAAGGTTGTCATAGTGTGTCCTTAAGCGGCCTGAGATTTCAGAGCGTTTTTATTCAATAGAGGGTTAAGCACGAGGTAACTGATTGCACCACCAAACACGGCATTTAAAGGAACGATGCCCGGAAGGAAGTGACCAGCGGCTACGCCTGTTGCTACCGCGATAATGCCAGCCCAGTTAACGGTTTGGAACTCTGCTTTTGCAAAATCTTTGTAACGTTTACGGTTCGCAAAGAAGTCGGCGATGATTACGCCACCAATGGGTGGAATTGCCAGCGAAAGGAAGGTTAACCAGCCGACGAAGTTGTTGTACAACCAAAGCGCGAAAATCGTACCTACGATACCGTTAATGATAGACATTGTAGTACTTGAGCGACCTGTGATGTTAGATAAACCAAGACCTGACGCATAAAGTGCGTTTTCATTGGTTGTCCAGATGTTCAAGCCTAGAACGATGATGGCTGGAAGAAGCAGTCCTTGCGCAATCATCACATCTGAAATGTCAGAGAGACCTGTCGCTGCTGCACCTGCCGCGCCAAAGATAAACATCAGTGAGTTACCGATGAAGAATGCGACCATGGTAATTAACACTGCGCTCGCTGGCTTTTTACCAAAGCGAACGAAATCGGCAGTTAAAGTACCCGCACTCACGAATGAACCGACAACCATTGCTAACGCCATTGAGAAGTCCATTGGTGTTTCCGGCTCAATCAGTTGTAGCTGTTCTAGCCCGCCAACACTGTCTACCGCAGTCAGTACTGAGTAACCACCCAGAATTGCAATGGCAGGAACCGCAATCGCTGAAAGCACCATGAGTGCTTTGATTCCGAAGTACACCGTACCTGTCATCAACAAGCCTGATACAACAATTAAGGTGTTGGTATCAATGCCCGTGGCTTTCTGAACTGGAATGGCAAACATTGCCACGCCCACACCAAACCAACCGACTTGTGTACCACCAAGTAAAGCAGAAGGAAGCCATGAGCCTTTAGTACCGAAAGAGAAACGAGCAAGGAGGTGAGTAGAGAGGCCAGTAGATGAGCCGATGTAGCCAAGAAAAGAAGTGTAAATACCGAGAATTAGGTTACCGATGAGTACGGCGAGGAAGAAATCGTTGAATGAAAGACCTGTCCCGAGTGAACCACCTGTCCACATACTTGCAGAGAAGAAAGTGAGTCCAAGCATTACCATGGTGAGTGAAGCGACTCCTTTCCTAGCCGATGTAGGAACCGGCCCAAGACTGTAGTTATTATCAGCAGCCATTTTTTACCTCCGCAAATGATCAAAATTAAATTTAACGGTCGCCGTATTGCAGGCAAACGTGCGCATTATGGTGATATAAATCACGTAGTCAATGTTAATTTTGTCAATAAAAGCGGTATGGAATCAGTTATTGAACTAAAAACAATATAAAACATAAGGTTATGTTTTATATTTTTTTAATTAAAATAAATAGAAAACGTTTTCTATAACGCATCAAGTATCTTTTGTTCATAGTTGGCTATGAATGTTGATTATTATATTTATGAACGGGTGTCTGTATATTGGGCGGGCGATGTTTCCTAAATGACAGGCAAAAAAATGGCCAATCGCAATATTCGCAATTGGCCTATATATATCGTGAACAACAAAGGTTCACTAACAACGTCAGTTGGCTAGGTGACCCTCGGCTTAAGAAGGGTCAATGTATACATTGCAGTTAGTGTGCCAACTTTTAAAACGACGTAAAATGGGTGTTTTATAGCAATTTGGTGCGTATTTAAGCTGATTTTTCGCGTTTTAAAATTGCAATTTCGCAAAACGAAAATGCATTATGCAAATATGGATGGGTTGTCTAAGCTATGTAATAAGAACTATTTTGTATTTTATGCCGACAGCTAGTACTAACTCGTCTTTGTTCTTCCCCAAAAAAGCCAGCATGCTTTAAGGGCATACTAGCTTTGTATTGATTGACTTGTTACTTAAGTTAGATTGAGTAAAAGAAGTACAACTGAGATTTCATTCGAATGATAATCCCGCGTATTACGTCTAGGAAGCCCATAAAGCCAATTGGCTTTTCACCGCTGACCCAAGCTAGTCCAACGGAGCCGACAGGAATATCGTAACCTTCCGTTTCGTCAATTTTTAAGCGGACAAAGTGGTGTTTGTTTTGGAGGTTTCTGCCTGTGGTAACGCGAACCTGTTCATCAATACCTAATAAGCTAGCTTGTGCTTCACCCGTCGCTTCAACAATGCCTTCTACGGTTGCAGAGAATATTTTCCCCGGGTATACCGCGGTCGAAAATTCTGCTGGTTGACCCACCTTAACATTGCGAATCGCTTGGTGATTGACTCGCATCAATACGTACTTCTCTTCGGTATACATCTGGATACGAGGCATCATTGAAACGCGTTGACCCTCACGAAGGATAAAGTTCGTTACAAAGCCGTCAGTCGGTGCCGTGACTTTGGTACTGTTCAAGTCCCATTGTGCTTGTGCTAATGTTGCTTTTGCTGAATCGACCTCAGTCTGCTTCTTGCTTACATTGGTTTCAGCCTTGTGGATGTTTAATTTCGCATTCTCGGCATCGACTTCTTTCTTGCTAAGCTGAGATTCCAATGTCGTAACGTTATACGTCGCTAAGTCTACCTTTGCTGTTTGTTGGTCGATGTCAGTTTCTGTAATCGTATGTTCTACAACACTGTTTTGTTTCTGGTAACGGTCAAGGGTCTTAGATTGCAACACTAGATCTGTCTTTGCTGACTCTATCTGTGCAATAGATGTTTTGATGTCTTCTAGCGCCGACTGATAGCTAATTTTAGCAATGCTGACTTCTTGGCGAGCGGTATCTAAAGCGACTTTTGTTGACTCAAGTTGAACGCCTGCTTTGTCTCTCGCAATCACATACTTAGTGTCATCAATTTCGTAAAGAAGTTGCCCTTCAACCACATCTTGGTTTGGGCTGATGTGAACCTTTGTGGTTTTTCCTGTGACCGCTGTTGAGTCCGGGCGTAATTGAATATGTGGAGACTGAACAACCGACCCTCCAGATAGGTCCATCGGAGTAAAGTTGATTAACCCAACCCATACGAACATCAACCAAGATGTACCACCTAAGTAAGCAAACGCTTTGGTGCCTTTATTCCAAGGCATACCGACCAGTCTCAGTAAATAAATGAACAGTGCCCAAATCGCTAAACCTTCTAACATACTGGGTTCTCCTGATTTTTATCATTTTGTTCCGGCGGTACATCAGACTTTGGCGGCGCTTTCCAGGTGTCTCTCAGATTGATGATAGCTTTTTCCATATCAACAAAGGCCAAGATGACGGCGAGTACCCATACCCAGTGCCAGATAAAACCAATCCAAGTTAATGCGGTGATCAAACCGAGTTGTTGGTGCTCTTTGCTGTGAGCTTTATTGATTGGTAATTCATGCACACGCCAGAACCCGTAACATGCAGCAGCGATAGTTCCGATTAATACAACGCCGGCTACAACGTGTAGAGCGGTATCGGCGCCGGTGCCGACAAATGGGACACTCACTAAACTCATTGATAAACCCTAGGTTAAATTGAGCACAGAGTGTGATTGATATCAGATTTAGAGGTTGAAAATTTACCAATTACTTTAATAATAATGTCAATATGACTTGATCTGTAATAGTGACTTCTAAGTATGGTAGCTAATGAACAATTGTAACTTCTTAAGAGCATTGGGAATTCTGGGTATTTACCAACACGCAACGACTAATAAGTTCGTGAATGTAGAGCAATTAGGTATCCCCAAGTCGGTATTTAACAACCCGATGAGCCTTATTCCCGTTGGCGAAGTGGACAAATGGTATGGCTTGCTTGAACAGCAAACAGGCGATTCTGATATTATCTTGAAGCTTGCTGATAGGGTGGATATTGAAAGGCTAGGTCCTCTCTCGAACTGGTTTTTCTCTGGACACGATCTGGCTTCTTCTATTCGTCGAGTTAACATTGGCCTGCACTGTTTGCAGTCTGGTGCTTTTCTCTATGGCGCTCAAGTCGGTAAACTCATCAAGTGGTGTTACGACAACCCTGCGTATTCTGAGACTGGTAAAGTTCATGACTCGATTCGAGTCGCCATCTTTATGATGAAGATATTGAGACGATACTTGGGAGACGATTTTACCCCTGCAGCCGTATCTATCGCTGGTTATCGCGAAAACACTCAACTTTATCAGGAGTACTTTAGGTGCAATATTCAGTGGGGCCAACCACGAACTGAGATTTGGATACCGAGCCACTTGAGGTTGTCGATCAACCAATCACCTTCTGTCGGCAAGATGAGTTTGGCGATGAACTTTCATGATTTAGACAATTACCTCAACATGCCCGACGCCGAGGATGAGCATAAAGTGACTTATGAGATGATCAATTATAGTCGCCATTTCGGCCTGCCAACGCTGCATAAAGTTTCCAGTCTACTCGGGCTATCTGAACAGCAGTTCCAACGACGATTACACAAGTTGGGTGTTAACTTTTCTACCATCATGGGATACGCGCTAAGTAACGTGGCGGTGGAGCTATTGTTGTATTCAGTGCCAGTGGAAGAAGTGGCGACGAGGTTAGGTTATACCAACGTCGCGAGCTTTAATCGGATGTTTAAGAAACATCGAGGCTTGACGCCCAAGCAATATGTGGAGCGCTTAAAAACCGGACTGTAACTATGTTGCCTAACTGGCCTTCGGTTCTTGCGTTAGGCCTGATAAGTAAACCACGACCCAAGTACTCAAAATAAAAGGGGCGGTGAGTGGCAGTAGTGACAGTTCATGAAAGCCAAGTGTGATTACACAGCTTAATAGCATGCCTAATAGGGTTAACGGCCAAGGGATTCGCGGATAGAGCACAAGTGCTAAAGTGGCAAGAATGGCGTTGTACCCGTAAAGACCTTGCGCTACCAGTTCGCTAGAAGCGCCAATCAAACCGCTAAATACGGTGCTAATTATTACTGCGAGCATAATCCAAATGGCATGCTTGATATTGCTGAGTGCGATGGCAACCAAGATTACGAGCCCCGACAATGCATTTTCGATGAAGCTGACTTGGCTTATCCCTTTTAACAACGGGATTACCACTGTCGGCAGTTTAAACAACGAGTTAGCCTCAATACTGATTAGTGGCATCAGTGCGGAATCAGGTGCAGAAAATGCCGATAGATCCAAGGTTGATTGGATAGCATAAATCAGCCAAGAGGTGAGGATAAAGGCGCTAGTGTAACCGCGATATTTTTTAAATCTGAATACAATGTTGGCAATGGGAATTGTGAGTAATGCGCCTAACACAGCCACTAGAACCAATAATGGTGTGACACCCAAAAAGTTACCGATAAACAAACCAATTAAAGCCCCATTTAACGCATACATACCGCTATCAATATCGTAAGCTGCCTTGTTGGCGTTGGCGTTGGTGTACATATAGCAACAGAAGGCTAGTGCATAGCTGCAACTGGCGCCAAGCAAGGTAAGAAAAGCTAGCGCAAGTGACTCAATAGAAATGGCAAGTAATAGCAGAAGCGACGTCATAACAGACGGTGTGAAATAGACTTGCCCAATGCCATTGAGCAAGCCTTGAAATGGTTGAATATCCTTATTCGTTCTCATCGTCTGATTACATTATTATGTCATGTTAAATTTTTGTAATTCAGATTGTATACAATTTTATTAAGTTGACCATCTTTGTGTATCAATTCTGATACCAGCGCTCACCATAGGCTTGTTGGTAATCTGGTGTTTCAATGATGCCTTCTTGCTCTGGAACCGTTTCTAATGGCCCTACGACCGTTCGATAAGGTAATACGCCAGCCCATACTGGGATATCCATATCGGTTTTATCATCATTCACACCATGTTTACCAATCTTCACGGAGGCTTCCGTTAAAGGGATCGCTAATAACTCGGTCGCGGTGAGTTCTTTTTCATTACTGAGCCTCACTTCATCGGTTCTACCCGGCGCGATTTGCTCAATAAAGATGTTCAACAAGCGGTCCTTTTCTTGATTGTCATCGATGACTGAAAATGACCCCAATACCACAGCAGAACGATAATGCGCGCTGTGATGAAATGCCGAACGAGCCAACACCCAACCATCGAACAAAGTGAACGTTAAGCAGGTTGGATCTCCCTTTTTCAGACCTTTCAATAAGCGACTGTTTTTAGCCCCATGAATGTAGACCATGTCATCGACTCGCCACGCGAGCATCGGGATAACCATTGGGCCTTGTTCGCCCTGCAATGCAATGTGTGCGATTAAGCTCTCATCAATAATTTGGTGCAGTTTCTCTTGTTCAAATACGGCTTTGTGAGCCCCTTTTTTAATCGTGGTTCTTTTCGTGTTAGATAACATAATCGCTCCTTAATCATTGCCTTTTGATTAATGTAGCGATTAACTGGTCTATTAAATAGAGCCACTTTTAAACACTATTTGGATCCAGTTATGCAGCCTATTGATGTCGGTGATCTACAGTTAGACGAACAACACGACACGCGTCAAACCGCCTTGTTCCACGCGATAAGAGAGAAGATCGTTCAAGATTTATGGAGCAAGGGCAGTAAGTTACCTTCAACACGTAAGTTGGCTGTCGAGTTATCGGTGAGTCGAAATACGGTGATTTATGCGTACGAACAACTGGTCACCGAAGGCTATATCGAGAGTAAGCAAGGCTCAGGGTTTTATGTCTCGGTTGAACAACCAGAACACTTTCTAAGTTTGTCTAAGCCAAACAGTATTCAGGATCCGAAGGTTAAACAAACAGTCAGTAAACCGACTACAAACATAGCGACACCTAACGATATTAACCGCAGCTTTGCCCCTGGAGTTCCTGACTTAGATGCCTTCCCTTTTGCGAAATGGCAGAGGCTACTGCAACGTCACTCTACACGTCAGAACATTGCGGGCAATCAAGAGGTTCAGGGAAGCTTAGCCTTGAGGGAAGCGTTGAGCGGGTATCTTGCGAGTAGTCGCTCGGTTCACTGCAGTGCCGATAGAATCATCATCACGGCAGGCGCACAGCAAGCCATTTCAATTGGCTTAATGGCAACGTTGGCGATGGGCGACAAAATTCTTGTGGAAGAGCCCGGCTATCGACAAGTGCATAAAATCATCGATATGTTGAGGCTAGAGCTAGACGGTGTGAGTGTGCGTGAAAAGGTTGGATTAGATATTGAAAAAGTGTTGTCCAGTAACGCCAAGGCATTGTACGTCACCCCAAGCAATCAATACCCAATGGGCACGACCCTCAATACTGAGCAACGCCTCAAGTTGATCGATTGGGCTAACAAACATCAGTCATGGATCATTGAAGATGACTACGACAGTGAGTTCCAGTTTGCTCATCGTCCTTATACCAGCATGCAAGGTTTGGCGGGTAAGTTAGGGTTCGATGATCGTATCATCTATGTCGGTTCCCTGAGTAAGGTGATGTTCAATGGCCTTCGACTAGGTTATTTGGTGGTGCCAGAAAGTCTGGTGGCGAAGTGTCTTGAGATTAAAGATGCGCTCACGGGAGACACGGCTTCACATACACAAGAAGCTTTGGCGGATTTTGTTCACGAAGGCGATTTATTGCGTCATATTAGAAAGATGCGTCGTTCATACAAACTCAAGCATGAAGCGATGATAGAAGCGATTAAAAGTGAGTTTCATGGCGATCTTGAAGTGATTAGCCAAGCGGCAGGGCTACATGTGACCGTGAAGTGGTATCAAGGCATATCTGAACATGAGTGGAGCCGTAGAGCAGAGCTTGAAAATATCATCATTCGTCCTTTTGACTTTTATGAATATGGATCAAGTGATGCTCGTGATTGGAATGGGGCAGTGTTGGGGTTTGGAAATATCCGTTTGGCTGAGATAAAGCCGAAGATCACACAGATCGCTCGGCTTTTTTATCAGTAATATTGGTAGGGCTTGCTTACAGTTTGTCGATTTATCATTAATCGAGTTATAACTTGTCGATAGAAACGGTTTTACCTTTACCTAGCCACTTGCGCCAAGGGAGTGACAATGTCACAAAAATAGTGACGGCATAGAGCATCGACCAGCTTAAACAGATAAACACCAAGGTACAGAGGACCAGTGAGAGCATGGCGGTGTATCTAGATGCGCCAGTCAGTAATCGGCAAGCCGCTAACATTGCAAGCAGATAAACCAGAACGAAAATCCCGTTGGCGAGTTTAAGAAAGAATTCGAGATCGAGATTAGACAACTCACCAATCACACAAGAGATAAGCGCGACAAAGCCAATTGCTAAGGTTGGGTAAAGTGGTACACCACGGCTATTGAGTTGAGCCATTCTACTTATAGGAGTGTGTTGGCGAGCCTGAGCCCAAATCATACGAGACAAGCTTTGTGTGTAAAGGTTTAGGCTAGCAAAACAAGCAAAGAAACCCAGCACACTAATGACGGTTTTGAAGCCATTACCAAACAGTTGTTCTGTTACCCACGGGATGGATGCAGCATCAAATTCAGGTGAACCATAAGCGCCTAGCTTGATAATAACCACCGAGCAAGCCCAGTACACTATGCCCGCAACGAAACACCCTGCAATGATTGCGATGGGAAAGTCACGCTGTGGATTTTTAAATTCTTCTCCCATGTGAGCAAAGGCTTCTATCCCGACAAAGCACCAAAACATTACCGCTAAGGCTGCGCCAATCGACCACATCGAATCGGACGTCATGGTCGGAACTGTGATGTCAGCTGCTGTGATGTCGGCTTTCCAAACAAAGGCGCTAACCAAGGCAAAAATCGACAAGGCAATCACCGTTTGTAAGCGGCCAGAAGACTTACTGCCCATCAAATTGACGGCAATAAGCAGAGCGACGGTAAAGGACTGAGCGCCAAGTGGTGTGTCGAGTGGTGCTGGCAATAGTTGTTGTGCAAAACCTCCAGCCAATGCAATGGCTGCCGGAATACCGACAGGAATCACACTCACAAATAACCAAGCCACGCTGGTTTCTAATCGCTCACTGAATGCCTGACGCACAAAATAGGCCGTGCCACCTGCATTGGGGTAGCGTTTTCCTAATGCGGCAAAGGTTAGTGCAATCGGGCAAATAGCGATAAACAGGATTAACCACGCGAGTAGTGACAACTGTCCTGCAATGCCTGCTGCGATCGCAGGGATCATAAATAATCCAGTGCCTAGCAAGGTAGTCGAGAGTTGTCCGATTCCTGAAATAAGCGTGATTTCTTGTTTGAGTTGTGTCATTCGCTCTCCTAGCTATTGGCTTATCATATCGGCCTTATTGTGCCTGTCTTCTGATGTTTGGGTGATGCTATGAATGAGAGCATACATTGTCGACATCAATAATACAGCTAGCGAAACGTCTTAAGACACCGTCAATTTAACGGTTTTAACTTGATTAAGCGTGAAAGTGTCGGCTGTCATAATGGCTGTTATAAGTAGGAAAGTTGTGTCAAATTAGGCGTTATAAATAGAACAATAAATGGAAAGAATCAGAAGCATGGATAAATTTGATCGCCAAATTTTGGATATTCTTAAAACCAATGCACGATGCTCAGTGAGTGATATAGCCCGAGATGTCAGTCTCTCGCGTTCGGCGGTGAACGCCAGAATCAAGAAACTGGAAAGCGACAAAGTGATTACGGGTTATTGTGCTCAAGTGGTAGAGCCCAATCAAACGAAGAATGTGTGCGCTTACATCTTGTTGAAGTTCGACATGTCGAGCAGCGACCATAGTTGTGAGTCTTACGCGACACGAATCCAGAGTATTGATGAGGTGCAATGGTGCCACTCTATTAGCGGTGAGACAGATATGATGCTTTATGTTGAAGTTGAAAGCATGGACCGTTTGAATCAAATCCGCGATCGGCTGCAAAACTATCCAGAGCTTCGACACCTTATGACTCATACTGTCTTGACGGAATTTTTCAACAAACAGAATGCGACGGTGCATTCATGTTAGGCAATATCAACTTAAACCTACTGCGCTCTCTGCATGTGCTTCTCGAAGAGTGTCATGTCAGTCGAACAGCTCAGCGTTTGCACATCACGCAGTCGGCGGTGAGCCGTCAACTGGCTCAGCTTAGAGATCTATGTGGCGATCCTTTGCTGGTTCGTGATGGCAACAAACTGGTTCCGACTAACCGTGCTTTGTTGCTCAAAGGCAAACTCGATGACTTGCTTGGAGAGTTCGACCACCTTTTAGACGATAAACCCTTTGAACCGCAAGACTGGCAGGGGGAACTGGTATTGTCTTCGAGTGACTATGTGGCTCAGTATATTCTTCCTGTTATTGTTGCAGAGGTGTCCGCCGAAGCCCCGAACATTAATTTGGCTTTCCGTTTGTGGCAGCCAAACTACCTTGAAGCTCTGAACGAGTCGGGTATTCATTTGGCTTCCAGTATGTTTCCCACAAAGCCAGAACATGTCTCAAGCATTAAGCTTGGTGAAGATAAATCGGTGTGTTTAATGCGCAAGTCGCATCCATTAGCCCACCAATCGACTTTGAGTGCAGAAGATATCGTCAGCTACTCTCACATCAAAGTGACAGGTGGCGGAGATAAAGACAGCTACGCGGACATAGCATTGAAGAAGCAAGGGCTGAAGCGAAGAGTGGCTTTACAGGTCCCGTTCTTTTCATCCGCAGGCACAGTGTTAATGCAAGATGACTATTTGATGATCGTGCCAGAACATATCGCCTATAACCTAGGTCGGCACCTCGATACTGCCTATTTTTCTTTGCCATTTGATACAGAAATGCACACCTATTGGTTAATGTGGCACCCCAAGTATGACAACGACTCTGCCCACAAATGGGCGAGAGAAAAGGCATTCCAAGCTATGCAGAAGTCGAGTTATAATATCAGTATGATTTGAAATCATAAGTGTAATGATAATCTTTGATTTCAAGTAATGCCTTCTGCGAATTATGGTAAGTGCCAAGTATTGAGTATTAAGCGTAGAGCATTCAACTGGAACGCTTTATTTATTAGGAATGGAATGATGACAGTAACAATTTGGTTTTCTTTATTAGCGATTTGCTTGTTGGGTGCAATGTCTCCGGGCCCAAGCTTGGCGATGATTGCAAAACACAGTCTGGCTGGTGGCCGCATGAACGGGCTTATCGCGGCTTGGTCTCACGCCGTAGGCATCGGTATTTATGCGTTCGCAACCATTGTTGGTTTAGCCGTTGTACTTGAGCAATCACCCATGTTGTTCAAAGCCATTAGTTTAGCGGGTGCAGCGTATCTGCTTTATCTCGGCGTGAATGCGTTGCGTTCGAAAGGTGGTGTTGCCGCGAAATTGGAAGCGGGTGAGCAGATGAGTTACATGCAGTCTGCTCGCGAGGCTTTCTTGATCTCTATCTTGAGCCCAAAAATCGCGCTGTTCTTCATCGCTCTGTTTAGTCAATTTGTTGCGTTAGGTAATGAACTGACCAATCAAGTGATTATCGTCTCAACACCGCTACTTGTAGACGGTTTATGGTACACATTTATAACCTTGGTGCTGTCTAGCCCTTTGATTGTTGAACGTATTCGTTCGAAAGCGCAGTTGATTGACCGATTGTCAGGTGTGGTGTTGATTCTGCTTGCTGTGCGTGTGGTGTGGATGATTTAGTCATCACTAGACCTTAAGATCTAAAACGGCTCACAAGAGGTTATCTTGTGAGCCGTTTTTGTTTCTACTTATCTAAACGCTAAACGCTAAACGCTAAACGCTAAACGCTAACAGTTAACCGCTAAAAGAAGTTAGCCTGCTGAATTTAGAACCGAGTCTAATTCTTTCATTGAGTCAGCAAAGTAAGGGTTATAGGTCAAACGTGCATGGTTTTTTCCATCTTCACGATATCCCCATGCTGAGTACCAAACTTCACTTGTCGCGTTGCACTGTTCTTCAAAACCTTCCTCTTGACCATTGGAGCAGATCTTCTCACTACCATTAATGCCGTAATACGGATTGCTTGGCGAGAACAGTAAACCCATGTGAGAACCGTTCGAGATGCGTTGCTCCGGGAGTTTCATGCTGTACTGAACCGCTCGCGGATCATTGAGTGTCGTCTCACCTTGCCAGATCAACACATTGTTTGGGTTGGGCATCGATTCAGTAAATGCTTGTTGAACGTAGCTGGTGTCAATCACGCTGTCGCCTTCACTCATCATAATAAACACTGGTTTATCGAAGTGCTTATCTTGTAAGTCATCACGAACGACTTCTGATGTCTCGTAGTAAACCGAGGCACCGTTCATTGGTAATGAGTTGTAACGCAATACATTGTCTTCAGGATCTTGATCAGCCCAAGTGAAAAAGTAGCTTGCGAGCCCCGCGTATTGAACGGCAGACGAGCTTGGTTGAAACGCAGGAGAGAACAGCAGTAATCCGGAGATCTTAGGATCGTTCATCGCTTGCGAAGTGACGAGATTTGCGCCTGTTGAATAGCCGCCAAGCCACACAGAATCATACTCTTGCTCAAGCAACTTGGTATGGTGAGCTACTACACCTTGCCAATCATCTAAGCTCGGTTGCATTAGGTCACCCACACGACTACCGTGACCCGGAAGCAATACCGTTCTCACTAAGTAACCTTGCTCAGCCAAATGGGTAGCGATGTCTTTAAACGAATAGGGTGAATCACCTAATCCATGGACCAATAACACTGCCTTGCCATTAGGTTCGGTAGGTTTGTATTCAGTCGGGGAGTTCAGCTGAATCTCAAGCTGCTTGTCTTTTGTCATGAACACGCGGTTTATCAGCAACCAATCTTGGGTGTCATTGACGTAGGCATCAAAGCTATCTTGCTGATAGGCCGGCAAGCTTGGAGATGTTTCGTAAGCGGGTATAGTTGTCTCGTTGGAACAACCAACGAGACTTAAAGTCGTTAAGGCGAGCAGCGTTAGAATGGTATTTCTATGCATTTTTTAATGTTGTCTCTGTTGTGCTTTCACTATGTTTGAAACTTAAGTTTAGATTACTTTTTGCTTGAAAGGTCTTCGTATTCACCTTCAATAACACCGGCATCATTGGTTGATGATTGACGTGTGTTCATGTGAGCTGCGAACCCCTGTTTCTTCATTTGATTCTGAATGCGCTTGCCAGTAATTAAAGCTGCAATAGCTAAAGGAATAGCAAGGATCAAGCTAGTGAATAACGCCAATAGGCCAGTAAACAACGCAACAATCGTAACTAATATATTTTTCATATTCATTCCTCTTTTTCTATGTTGTTACTATATCGCTTCTATTCTGAACGAAACATGAACACCACCAAATAATTCTAGAGAGTCACTATGACACAGGTGTGTGTGGATTGAGAGTATATATGTAGTCATAATCACGCACTAAAATAAGGGAATAAAGCCAAGTTCAATAAAATCAATGGGTTAAAAGTTGGCACGGTTGATGCTCTATAGGTTTTGGAATAAGTCACTGTAAGCAAAGTACTTACAGTTAACTAAAATATTACTGGAGCCCTTATGTTCTGTATTCAATGTGAACAAACAATTCAAACCCCAACCGTAAAAGGCTGTTCTTTCGCACAAGGTATGTGTGGTAAAACATCGGAAGTATCCGACCTTCAAGACGTGTTGGTGCATTCTCTTCAAGGTGTTTCTTTCTGGGCCAATTTAGGCCGCGCTTGCGATGTTATTGATACTGAAATTGACGAATGGGCACCAAAAGCGTTCTTCGCAACACTGACTAACGTTAACTTTGACCCTGCTCGTATTATCGAGTTCGCACAACAATCTCACGAGTTTAAGCAGCGTTTAGAGCAACAGGTACGTGCGGCTGCTACGTTGATCGGTTTTGAAATCCCAGCACTTTCGGCTGCTGCGCAATTCGATCTTCCAACCGATTCTTCAGAGCTATTGGCACTTGCCCCTCAAGCTGCGGTAAACCGTGGTCACGACTCTCAACATGAAGATGTGATTGGCCTTCGCCTTCTTTGCCTATACGGCTTAAAAGGTGCGGCAGCCTACATGGAGCATGCGCGTGTTCTTGGTCAAACTGATAATGCTATCTTTGCTGAATACCATGAAATCATGGCTTTCTTAGGTACTGACCCATCTGACTTAAAACAACTGCTAGATACGTCTATGCAGATTGGCTTGATGAACTACAAAGTCATGGAAATGTTGGATAAAGGTGAGACAGATACATTTGGTCACCCTCAACCAACAACCGTGAACGTGAAGACTAAGAAAGGCCACTGTATTCTTGTTTCTGGTCACGACTTGCATGATCTAGAAAAGATCCTTCAACAAACTGAAGGCAAGGGCATCAACGTTTACACTAACGGTGAGATGCTACCTGCACACGGTTACCCTGAACTGAACAAGTACCCACACCTTGCGGGTAACTACGGCAGCGCTTGGCAGAACCAGCAAAAAGAATTCGCTAACTTCCCTGGTGCCATCGTAATGACATCTAACTGCCTGCTTAACCCTGATGTAGGCTCATACGCTGATCGTCTATTTACGCGTAGCATCGTAGGCTGGCCTGGTGTTGATCACCTTGAAGGCGACGATTTCAGCGCAGTAATCGACTGTGCTCTTGCGCAAGAAGGCTTCAAACACGACGAGATCGAGCAAATGATCACTGTCGGTTTTGGTCGTAACGCACTGATGGAAGCGGCTCCGGCGGTTATCGAGCAAGTAAAAGAAGGCAACATCAAACACTTCTTCCTAGTCGGTGGTTGTGACGGTGACAAATCTGAACGTAGCTACTACACAGATTTCACAGCTCAAGCGCCAGAAGATTCAGTAATCCTGACACTTGCATGTGGTAAATTCCGTTTCAACAAAAACCAATTCGGTGACATTAACGGTATCCCACGTCTGTTAGATGTTGGCCAATGTAACGATGCTTACTCTGCGATTCAGCTTGCTATCGCACTGTCTCAAGAGTTTGATTGTGGTATCAACGAACTTCCGTTAACGCTGGTTCTATCTTGGTTCGAGCAAAAAGCGATCGTTATCCTGCTTACCCTGTTCGCTCTTGGTGTGAAAGGTATTTACACGGGCCCAACAGCGCCAGCTTTCCTAACAGAAAACCTATTAAAGATTATGCAAGACGAGTTCGATATGCGTTCTATCTCAACGCCAGAGCAAGATCTTAAAACAATCTTAGCGGCTTAATTTAAGCCAACTCTAAGCCCCGTTGTTGTGACGTTTTTCTAAAACAGACAACGGCGGGGCTTTTTCGATTTAAATCTTTAGTCATTTAATCATCTAGTCATTAGCAAGGTACACGAACTATGTATGCATGGTCGGATAGCGATTCAATCAATTTAGTGTGTTTAAAGAAATGGCACGAGACGCCAGATACGGTCAGCTTTGAGCTTGGCAGCGTTCCACAAGACTTACATTTCAACTTTAAGCCAGGGCAATTTATTACTCTGGGTTTGGATATGCCGGCGAAAACGGATTACCGTGCTTATTCTGTAGCGTCTTGTCCTGAAGATAACCGCCTGAAGCTGACGGTAAAGCGTGTGGAAGGTGGTTTGGTTTCGAACTTTATTGTTGATGAACTTGATGAAGGTGATGAGGTTTCTGTATTGAAGCCTGCTGGTGCGTTTAACTGTATTGATTGCATGCCAACGACGACAAAAAAAGTAACGTTAGTGAGTGCGGGTTGCGGTATCACTCCTGTGATGGCGATGGCAAAGTATTGGTTGGCTCAAGGCAGTGATATTGAAATCGATTTTGTTCACATGGCACGTAATCGACGCGAGACCATCTACTTTGAAGAGCTTAACCAACTTGATGAGACACACGCTAACTTTAACCTTAAGTTGCTTCTGAAAGACAGTGAAGGAACAACTGCTCCCCAAGGTCGTCTAGACAAGAACTGGTTGGTAACACTCAGCCCAGACATCTTAAACAGAACCGTATACTTGTGTGGGCCGGTTAGCTTTATGCAAGACATAGAGAACTACCTGAAAGAACTTGAGTTCAACATGGATAACTTCTATCAAGAAAGTTTTACTCCCGCGACTCAAAGTAATAATTCACTAGCCAATAGCAATACTGCTTCAGAAGAATTACAAGCAGAAGCGTCTGCAGATTCAAATAGTGCCGTTAAGGTGTTTGTTCCTGCATTTGGCGCAGAAGTAGAAGCGGAGGCGGGTACACCACTCGCTGATTCATTAGAGAAAGCAGGCGTTCCAATTATCATCGCTTGTCGTAGTGGGATTTGTGGTTCGTGTAAGTGTAAAGTAACCAAAGGTTCGGTGGAATCAAGCAGCCAAGAGACATTGACACCGGAACAGATTGAGCAAGGTTATGTACTCGCGTGTTCGAGTGCGATTCAGTCAGATGTTGAGATTGAGTTGTAACAGACGTGAAGTGAAGCTTTCCAAGAGTGACGAGGATAAAGTTCTTGTCATAGCGATAATAGTTAGCTTTCTAGATGTAAAAAGGCCACTTAGATCAGATAGAGAGAGCAGATCTAAGTGGCAACCTTCCTGTTTATACGGGGGAGTAAAACAAGAAGGGTTGCAAAGCCCATTACAGACCTCGCAGATATAATTATTATGTTGTGGAGCTGGTTATCTAAAACTGTTTATAGAATCTAAGGAAGTAATAGAATCTAAGCAATTTACAGGCTCTAAGCAGTTTATACTTCAGGGTAAGTCTTGTAGCGCACACCCATCATTTGTTCCATACAGTGAACAACCTGACAGCTGTAGCCAAACTCGTTGTCGTACCAAATATACAGAACAGCACGGTTGTCTTGTGCGATAGTCGCAACACCGTCAACCACGCCTGGGTGGCGAGAGCCAACCAAGTCCGTCGATACAATCTCAGTCGAGTCTGTGTAATCAATTTGTGCAGATAGAGAAGAAGACAGCGCCATTTCACGCAGGTACTCGTTCAATTCTTCTTTGCTTGTGCCTTTCTCAAGGTTTAGGTTTGCTACTGCCATTGAAACATTTGGCGTAGGTACGCGAATCGCATTACCTGTTAGCTTACCTTCCATTTCTGGCATCGCTTTTGATACCGCTTTAGCAGCACCAGTCGATGTCAGAACCATGTTCAATGATGCAGCACGACCACGACGGTCGCCTGAGTGGAAGTTATCGATTAGGTTTTGGTCATTGGTAAATGAGTGAACCGTTTCAATGTGACCAGAAAGTACGCCGAATTTGTCGTGAACCGCTTTCAATACTGGCGTGATTGCGTTTGTCGTACAGCTTGCAGCAGAGATGATTGTGTCTTCTGGTTGAATGACATTCTCGTTCACACCAAATACGACGTTCTTAATGTCGCCTTTGCCTGGCGCAGTCAGTAGTACTTTCTTCGCACCGTTACACGCAACGTGTTGGCTTAGGCCTTCAGCGTCACGCCATACACCTGTGTTATCAACCACAAGTGCATTTTCAATACCGTAAGTCGTGTAATCCACTTCTTCTGGCTTGTTTGCGTAGATAACTTGAATGAAGTTGCCGTTTACGATGATTGCTTTACGTTCTTGGTCAACTACGATGCTACCGTTGAACTGGCCGTGAACAGAGTCACGACGAAGTAGGCTAGCACGTTTTTCTAGGTCGCCGTCTTTGCCACCACGTACAACGATTGCACGTAAACGAAGTGGGTAACCTGGGCCACTTTTCTCGATCAATAGACGAGTTAGCAGTCGGCCAATACGACCAAAACCGTACAATACAACGTCACGAGGTTCTGTCATTGCATCGCCTTGAAGCGATTCTACAAGTGCAGTTTGTAGAAAATCATCCAACCCGTGAGTGTCTTCGCGATCTTGCCAGAATGCGTGGGCAAGGCGACCAACATCGATACGACATGGAGACAAGTCCATAGAGAGAAGGTGTTGAATGATTGGTTGAGTCTGTTCTGCTGTAAGAGGAGAACCAGTGTAACGTTTTGCGATACGGTGAGCTTTGATGATGTCGATAGTTGTCGCGTTAACCAGGGTCTTACCGAAGAGGATAACTTCTACGCCTTTTTGACGGTATAACTGACCTAAAGTTGGAGCGATGGATTCAGCAATAGTTTGACTAGTTTGCCAGTCTAGGAGGTGCTTTTCGGGACTCATCTTTACTCGGGACCTTTCACGTTAAGTTTCTGCATTCATGGCGGTTGTAGGGAAGCCAATCAGCATAGGGGATTTGAGGCATCAGGCTATGGTCTATATTGCCACTTAAATGTGCTTGATATGCCTTGTGTGCAACTTGTAATTTTTATGTGGCAGGATTGTAAGGTACGACGGGTTATTCTGCTAGGAAAAATAAATGCAGACAAATTATCTGTAAGTTGGCCTTATATTAGCCATAAATCAAGTTTTTAGTGTCGATAAAGACTATTGACTTTAACAATCTGTAGCACTTATTTTTCACCAAAAAATACTCAAATCAAAATATTATATGTAATAAAAGTCATAGTGATCATTAAAGGTGTGATCGTTAGCTCAAGTTACACGTAAACAGTAAACGACAAATAAGGTGATCAATGCGTTTTCTTGTTCGACCTTTGAATACGCCGAATTCGAGTGCGAAAAGTGCATGACGCAAACGATTGGATCTCACAAATTTCACTTAACTTCGGTGTTTGTTGGCTTATAGAGTCATTACTCCCAACCTTGTGGAGCCGAGAAGCATGGCCGTTTGCTTATTATGCGAGTGATAATAACTGGATAAAGCTTGCTTCGTTAAATTTCACTTGTTCATACCTCGTTTGTATACAGCTCTCTCATCTATACTCCTCCTGTTTAAACATCGTGTGTCTAGAGCGCACTTGTTTAAAGCGCACTTGTTTAAAGCATATTTGTTTTAACTCTATCTGTTTAAGTAACAGCCCCCCTTTAAAGCCTAAACATGGAGGTAAGTTGATCATAATTTACCGTTCTGGGCTCAGAGTATCGTTTGTTCATATCCAATTTGATCAATAAGTCCTGTTAATGTCCTATTCTTAACTTGGGCTAGGTAAAATTACTTTCGGGAAGGGAGTCGTTATAAAAATGATAAACATGTCAATTAGATGGCGTCTTATATTTCTTTCCACGGTTTCTGTATTCATCATGTTTGGTTTTACAGTCAATGAAGTGCTCAAGAACGATAAGAAGATGAATCACCTTGAAACAACTCGTATTAAGGTTGAAGCGCTTCAATCTTTTAATACCGTTTCCAGCGATGCTTATCGATGGTTGGTTCTGTCTAATGACTCTCCAGAGAAAGAGCTACTGCTTTTAAAGCTGCAAGCTGATTTAGCTAGACTCGCTCAGTACGAGAAACAGCTTCGACAGTTCGACAGCAATTGGACTGTTGAACCACAGTTGGTTGAGCTTAAGAGTGTGTTAGCGAAACTTGCTCGCGTAACCTCCAGTATGAACAGCGACGCAACACAGATTACTGACAACAACACGCAACTGACAGAGCAGGCCTTCGATTTGCTAAAAGGCGTGTTAATGGAGCTATCTGAGTATCGCATTAACATCGTGGACGAAAAGATCAGTCAAGCTGACGCGATGTTTATTAATCTTACTCACTACGTGTTTTGGAATCAGCGAGAAGCGTGGTTGAGCTACCGCTTGTATCGTTCTCCAGAGCTGATAGATCAATATTTATTGAGTTATGTTGGTGCTTTAGAAAGGCAGCAGCAGTTATTAGATACGTTTTTCCGTTTTGGAAGCCGTTCGCCTGAAATTAGAAAGCTGTTAAGTACGTTTTCTAAAGATGAATTTCAAAACCGTTTTACAGCTCGAATCCTCAAAGGTGACTTCTCGTCGCCTGAAATATATGAACATGTGGAAGGTTTAGAACGAAAGAAGCTAGCGATTTCAAAGGCAGTGGGTGCTTACACGAAGCAATTACAGTTTGATCTGACCAAAAATATAGCGCTGCAAAAAAGGCAAACCTTGGTTATGACATTGCTTATTCTTGTCGTTTCAGGTGTGTTGTTGTGGCTTGGTGTAGCGACATCTCTTCGCTTAAATCGAAACCTATCTATTATTTTGAAAGGGGTGTCTGAATGCGCCGATAGCTACGGCAAGCCCAAGGTCATTCATATTCAAGGCAACGATGAACTTGCCGAGTTCACTGAAACTCTGAATCGAGTGATGGAGCGCAACTATCAACATAACAAAGAGTTAGTAGAAGCAAAGGAAGATGCAATTTCGGCTAACAAGGCCAAGAGCGCATTTTTAGCCAATATGTCCCATGAGATACGTACACCACTCAACGGGATTATTGGGATGGCTGAGATCTTATCTCAAAGCCAACTGAGCGCGAATCAACAAGAAGTGTTAGGAGACATCGAATCGTCTTCTCACTCATTACTGGTTCTGCTTAATGACATTCTTGACCTGTCCAAAATCGAGTCGGGCAACTTAATGCTATCACCACACAATGCTGATCTGAGAGAGGCGGTTTACGACTCAGTAAGTGTGATTTTATCCAAAGCGATAAGTAAAGATATCGAACTCGACATCAATATCGATTCCCAAACTCCACCGCAGCTGTTTTTCGATGAGTACCGTGTGAGACAAGTACTAACCAATTTGCTGTCTAACGCCATCAAGTTTACGGCAAAGGGCACGATTACGACGGACATTGCATACACACCTATGTCTTTGGGTAGAGGCAAGCTGGAATGCAGTGTGTCTGATACTGGAATTGGGATTGAGCCAGAGAAGCTAGAGTCCATATTTGAACCTTTCACTCAAGAAGATGGCAGCATTATTCGCCAATTCGGTGGGACAGGGTTAGGCCTTGCGATTTGTCGACAGCTTGTTGATTTGATGGGTGGTTACATTACCGCGCGTTCAGTGAAAGGAGAGGGCTCAACGTTCACTTTTTGTTTGTATGTCGACACTGTCGAAACTCATGTTCAAACCTTCGACAACCTAAGCCGTGCGACTATTATCTCGAATTCTTTCAATTACCTCGATCAACTGGTCAAAGAGTGTGAACGCTTAAATGTTCGACCTAATGTTGTGTCATCCATTTCGGATCTTGATGAAAACCTGAAAGAAAGTGACTTCATACTTTATTGTCATACGCTGCATCACTCCATGGATAAAGATCTTGCGACGCTGAAGGCGTTATACCCTTTGGCTCGCGTTATCGTGTGTCAGCATCATCTCTTTAAAACCAATCTAATCACAGAAACGGTGCACTCAACTCATACATTGCCATTCTTGGGTCGACGATTCTTAAACAGCTTACAATCGCTCGATATCGGTGAAGAACAAGCGCCGGCGGTGGAAGCAAAAGATGAAGAGGTTCGTTCTCTGAATCGACGTATTCTGATTGTTGAAGACAACCTGATGAATCAGAAGATAGCGAGCTTCTTCCTTGAGCAAGCGGGTTATGAATATTTGATTGCCAGTAATGGCCAAGAAGCGGTGGATGTCATCACTCAAGGCGCTCAGTTTGATGCCATCTTAATGGACTGCATGATGCCTGTTATGGATGGTATAACGGCGACTCGTGCGATTCGGCAGTGGGAGACTGACCAACAAGCTGCGCCATTACCCATCATTGCTTTAACCGCTAGTGTGCTGGAAGAAGACATCAAGGATTGCTTTGAAGCGGGCATGAATGCCTACTTGCCGAAACCTTATAAATCCCACCAACTGTATGACCTTTTCAGTAGCCTTGATATTGTCTAACTGGCTCATTATCAAGGCTAGCACTGTACGATTTAGCGAACTTCTAACCCAAGGTTGTATTGCGCAAGGCAGCGGCCGACATAACTAATCTTTAGTAATGCAGCCACTAAGATCGTGCTGATGTGTGCGACAATTTGAATTGGCAGTGAGAAGTGATCGGCCATAGGATAAGCAACAATAATACTGAGTAGCATAAGCAAGGCGGTGGTTGCTAAACTGAAGTTTGAAACAGAAAGTAGCGTTTGAAAGCGTTGAGTCATCGTCTTCATATTGAATTCCTAATTGCTATTAATAATTATGATACTCGTTATCAATAGCAATTAGCGTTCCAGTTTTATTTTAATCATTAAATCAATTGGTTAAAGTGTCCTATTAATTGTATGAGTCATAATGACATTAACGGTTATCGTGTCTTTGTGACTCCATTGGGTGATTACCACTGTCTGAATCCGCAAGTATCGATGTGGAATCGAACACCAGAATACAACCCCAGCCCAACGTTATTTTTTTGCCCAAATTCAGCATGAACCTTTTTAAGTTTCACGTGTAGATCTTCGCGAGTAATATCATTCGCAGGCACTAAGTCTAAGGCGCAGAATTCCAAGTGTTTACTTCGCAGTGCGCCGCCAGCTTGTTGATTGTAGATATTGGTTCGCTCTCCGGACACAGGGATAACAACGCCAATTTCAGGCTCAATATATTGTTGTATGTACTTAAGGGTATTGATCATGTTTGGCACATGTTTCTTATTGGGAAGGGTGAACAGGGTCGTATTACTCATTGCCCAATCCGTGCCTTGCAACAAGACTAAATGCAGAGGCATGCTCTGAGTGATGCCGTTGTCCTTGAGTTGTTGACCGATCGCTTTGACTTGACCTTGGGCGTGGTTAAGGAGCATCCAACCTCGAAATGCTGATCGGGTCGGAACCTTGTAGCCATGAACATCGACCACGAGATCGTCATAAGTGATTTCGGTTTCTTCGGTATAAAGTTTCTCAAATTTTTCAGGGTAAGGTTGTGTCGTTGATAACGCCAAGGTAATCAGAATACTTCCGTACATAAAGTATCTCCATCGCTAGTGTACACTCGTTATTTAGTTTGATACTGCTGTTGAGTTTCATTCATTTTTGCTTAGGTACGCTTAAGTCTAGACGGTTAGGTTTAGATGCTTAGGTTTAGATGCTTAGGTTTAGATGCTTAGGTCTAGATGCTTAAGTATAGACGCTGGAGTTTAGGTACAAAAAAACCCACTACTAAGAGTGGGTTACTAACATTGTTACAAGTAAATTAGCGAGGTTAGATTACTTCTTACCTTGAGTTTGCTTGTCTTCTTCTGTTAGTTCACGAATGCGGCGGCTGATGTCGCGACGAGCTTTAGAGATCTCTGCACTCTTGATGATGTGATCATCAACGCGGTCTTCGTAGTCAGCTTTCATGTTTTTGATAATGCCTAAGATCTCGTCGTGAGTCATCTCTGGCTTGATGTAATCAAGTAGGTTATCAAGAAGGTCGACACGCTTGCGGTTGTCGCGAACTTTCTTTTCGTTGTCTAAAAGTTCACGCTTAAGTTTGTTCTTACGTCGTGCTTGGTTAACAATTTCAAATACGCTGCTCATAGATTCCTTTTCCTAATCGTCAAATACGTTGTCTGGTTCTGATTAAAGCACATCAGTTAGTGTTGTAACAGTCTTTAGATCAAAGCAAAAGTAAGGTTGTATAATTATTCGGCACTCTCGCTAAAGTGCGATTGTTTTTATCTAACTGTTCAAGTTAGTATCCAGTATAGACACGGCATTGATACGAAATGTGAAATGAATCAACAACAACTGGAAACAGAAGATTTGGGCGACGATGTCACTGAACCTTCGGCAGAGCAAAACAAGCTTCGTGATGCGTATGTACAAGAACGTACTTATTTGGAAGTCGTGGAAATAGAGCTAAATCGTTCTAAGATCATAATGATTGATGAACAAGGCAGAAAGAAACGAGTACCGATTTTGTCTGAGCATTAGCCATTACTGGCTGCATTGTTAAATGTTGAGATGGAATTATCAAAATAATAAAAAGGAAAAACGATGAACACAGTACTTTCCCCAATTGAAGCGAGAATTATCGGTTGCTTGATCGAGAAAGAAGTCACTACCCCGGATCATTACCCGTTAACGTTAAACAGCTTAACGACTGCATGTAACCAAAAGAGTAACCGTGAGCCCGTTCTCTCTCTGTCTGAGTCGGACGTTTTAGATGCGGTTGATGGTTTGATAGCTCGCCGCATGGTGAGTGATGAGAGCAGCTTCAATAGCCGTGTTAATAAGTATCAGCATCGTTTCTGTAATACTGAATTTGGGGATTTGCAATTTACAGAGCAAGAGCGCGCAATCATCTGCTGTATGCTGCTTCGCGGGGCGCAAACTCCTGGCGAACTGCGCACTCGTACTGGTCGTCTTGCTAATTTTAGTGATGTGAAAGAGCTTGAAGCGACACTCGATAAATTAGCCGTAAGAGAAGCGGGTGCTTTAGTCGTGAAGCTACCACGTGAAGCGGGTAAACGTGAATCACGCTACCAGCACTTATTGAGTGGTGAAGTGGATGTTGAAGCGTTTGCGACGGCATCGGTAAGTACGGCTGCACCCTCTGCGACAAGCGAAAAGTTTGAAGAGCTTGAATCAGAAGTCGCAAGCCTACGTGAAGAAGTGGCAGAGCTTAAGGCTCTGGTTGAATCACTGCTTTAGATGTCTGAGTCTGATAAAAATGCGGATTGGGTCGTGTACTTAATCCGCAATCGTCACAATGCCCTTTATTGTGGCGTGACGAATAATTTAGAACGTCGATTTGAACAACATCAAACGGGTAAAGGTGCCAAAGCTTTAAAAGGTAAAGGCCCACTTAAGCTAGTTTGGAGTTTTGGTGTTGGATCAAAAAGTGAGGCGTTGAAAACCGAATACGCGATCAAACAACTACCAAAATCTCGCAAAGAAAAATTGGTATCACTCAAACTAATTGTTGAGTGGCAACAAGACAGAATTCAATATATCGAAGTCTCATAATTCATAGCTAAAATGTTTGTTATTGATTAAATCTTAATAATGGAATGGACTATAATAAATCAATATAAACCTATGAATTTTAACGGTAATCACTCTTGCTGTGAATGGGCTGAAATCATCATTGAACTCGTTGTTCTTAATCTCCATTCCAAATTAACATATTGCTCATTTAGAATGTCGTTCTAATTAGTGTTAGACGCTATCATTTATCATCGTTGTCCTACATAATATCTTTCAGCCATACAAAGAGATGGTGTCATGCTAGGTTAAAAAATGAGCCAAAGTAGCTCATATAAAACGAGAAAAATATGAAACGTTTACTGATGTTGTTTGGACTTGCCGTATTTTCTGCGTCCGCTTTCTCCCATGGTACTCATGTCCTCAATGGGTACTGGGAATACCAAGATTATCTTTCCAAGTTTCCAGAGCAAAAAGCACTGACCGATAAAATGGTTGAAGCTGTACAAAATCACCCTGTGCCATTGAGACGATCTCAGAATGAGCCTATTACGATCTCAGTGGTGTATCCGGGTCAACAGATCTCCGACTACTGGGTTCGTAACATTCAAGCTTTTGAGAAACGCCTCGATAAGTTGAGAATTAACTATCAAATAAATCAGGTGTTTACCCGGGTTAATGCCGATCTCACGCAAACAAGCATTTCATTGCAAGAAGCGATAGAGAACAAAACGGATTACTTGATTTTTACATTAGACACGACGCGCCACCGCAAGTTTATTGAGCACGTGTTGAGCTCTACTGACACCAAACTCATTCTGCAAAACATCACAACACCAGTGCGTGCTTGGGCTGATAGACAGCCGTTCATGTATGTGGGATTTGATCATGCGACAGGCAGTTTAAAATTGGCAAATTACTTTAAAGAAGTGAGCAAACCAGACAGCAAATATTCTGTGTTATATCGCTCAGAGGGCTACATCAGTGATGCTCGTGGAGATACCTTTATCCATGATGTGAACACCGATACGAACTTTGATCTTAAGTCTTCGTTTTACACGAAATCAGATAAAGAGAGTGGTTACCAAGCGGCTAAAATCAGCATTGCGAACGATAAGGGCCTAGACTTTATCTATGCATGTGCAACCGATGTCGCTCTGGGCGCTGCGGAAGCCATTCGTGAATCTGGTCGAGATATCTTAGTTAATGGCTGGGGAGGCGGATCCGCTGAACTGGAAGCCATTGCAAAGGGCGATTTAGATGTCACAGTCATGCGTATGAATGACGATACCGGTATCGCTATGGCAGAGGCGATCAAGTGGGACCTAGCCGGATTGGAAGTTCCTACGGTTTACTCTGGTGAGTTTGAAGTTGTGGCCAAAGATGATTCACCAGAACGTATTTCAGAACTTAAGCAGCGAGCATTTAGGTACTCAGGTCAATAATGAAGAAAAGCTACGCCAGTACACCTAGGAACACTTTAGCTAAACTCATTACGCGTATCATTATTTTAGTGATAGGCGTGATGGCACTTGGCGTACTTATTCATAATTATGAAACCAGCAGTAATATCGTAAAGCAAGAGACGAATCGAACGGTCCAGCAAACCTCTAGCTTGATCCAAAATATGTTTGATTACCGTTTGTCGGTGCTGCAAATCCATCAAGACAGTAGCTCACACAGTGAAACACTCAGAGAGTATTTTGATACCCACAATGAAGAGGCTCTGAGTTATTTCTTTTTTGGTGTTGACCAAAGAGAACCGGATCATGCGCCGGATCTTCGCTTTGTTTCTACTCATGACGGTTTGGCCTGGGAAGATGGCAACGGTCAGTTTTATGGATTGGACTCGTCCAACTTAAAACATATCTCTGATGAGGTTTCATTTAGTAGTAACTGGCATTTCATTAAAGTGATAACCGATATTGGTAAGCGTCATTTGTTGGCTCGCCGAACCCCTATTGTGGATAACAAAACAGGGGAGGTTCTTGGCCAGCTCTATATCGCGATCGTACTTGATAACAATTTCTCTCTGGCTGAGTCTATTCAGAAGGGCAGCAACTGCGAAAATATTGTTATCGAAGCGCACGGTACACCGGTTACGTCGACATTCAGTGGCGATGAAAGTTACACAATAACGGACATCCTCAACTACAAAATGTACGAGCAACTGCCTCGTCATTTCGTCACCATCGCGACCATTAAGATCAATGCCGTTGAAACGCCCCTTACCATTCGAGCTGTCCAAAAGAACACTAACTTCATTGCCTTAGAAGAGAACTATGAGCGTGCGATCATTGTTGTGATTGTGGTGATCATATTGATGTCTTTCTTTGCGAGAGCTTGGATTCAAAGAAAGGTGGCGGCTGAACTCGATAAGTTGATGGACTTTACTCGCTCAGCAAGTGACGGCGAAGAGTACAACAAGTTCGATGGCTCCAACATTTTCGAGTTTCATCATATTGGTTGCACCCTTGAGGATACTTTTGAACGTTTATCTGAACAGAACCAAAAATTCCAAGATCTCTTTAACTTTGCTCATTCACCTATCTTGGTTTGGTCTGATAAAGGTGACTTAATTCAGATGAACCCCGCTGCTCGTATGGCGTTATTTGACGCCGATGATAACTACGGAGCAGTGGCTCAAGAGTTTGAGCATCGCATGCTACCGAATATTCATATGGTGGTTCAAGGTTCAAAGCTGACGGGCATTAACGTTCCCATTGGTGAAAAGGTGTTTCGCTGGAACATGTCTGCTATTCGTGTGGAACATGGCATTACCGGTGTCGTGGTACAAGGCCAAGACATTACTAAGCTCATTGAAGCCGAGAGGCAGGCTGATCGAGCAAGAGAAGAAGCTGAGCACCTTGCGAATGTGCGGGCAGATTTCCTCGCAAAGATGAGCCATGAGATTCGTACACCGCTTAACGGTATTCTTGGTGTTTCTCAGTTGCTAAAGCGCTCTATACACAGTGAAGATAACCGTGAACAGGTGGATGTACTTTGTAATAGTGCGGAACATTTGCTGGCGGTACTTAACGATATCTTGGACTTCTCAAAGATAGAGCAAGGGCAGTTCAATATTCAAAAGAAAGACTTCCGCTTAGGGGAACTGGTTAATACATTAGACAGTATCTATCGTCCGCTTTGTGGCGATAAATCGATCGCATTTACTATTGTGAATCACTTGGCTGATGACATTGAAATAAACACCGACCAAGTGCGCCTGAATCAGATCATGTTTAACTTGGTGAGTAACGCTCTTAAGTTCACTCACCAAGGCGGTATTTCCGTTAGTTTTGAGCTCGAGAGTATCTTTAACTCTGATCACGCCAGCTTAATCGTGCGAGTGAAAGATTCCGGAATTGGTATTGATGAAAGTAAAATTGATGCTGTTTTTGAACCCTTTGTTCAAGCCGAAGAAACCACGACTCGTGAATATGGTGGGACAGGGTTGGGCCTAACGATTGTAAAAAATCTGGTCGATATGCTGGAAGGGGATATTCAAGTCCGCAGTGAGATAAACCAAGGTTCGGAGTTCATTATAGAAATTCCAGTGGAAGTGCACACTAAGCCGCTATTGGACGTGAAGCAACAAGCCGATATCGAACCAGAGGCGTTGTTTAGTCGATCTTTGAACGTATTGCTGGTGGAAGACAATCACACCAACGCCTTTATTGCGCAGGCTTTCTGTAAAAAATATGGCATGGTAGTTACTTGGGCAAAAGATGGCTTAGAAGCGCTAGAAATGGCTAAGGCGACAACCTATGATCTTATTTTGATGGATAACCAACTTCCCAATCTTGGTGGCGTTGAAACTACTCAGCAACTTAGGGATGATATTGGCGTTACAGCCCCGATTTATGCGTGTACCGCGGATGCTCAAGCGTCGACAAGAGACAGCTTTATGGCAGCTGGGGCTAATTACGTGATTGTAAAACCCATTAAAGAAGAGTCGCTACACCAAGCATTTGTTCATTTTAAAAAATCACATTGGGATGTCACGAACCACTGATCTAAACCTTTGAAAGTGCGATAGAACAAGTGCTGTGAATAAACTTTACTTGAACACGCATTTATACAAAGCCGGCAACAAAGGCTTGCTCCAACAGCAGCGTTTTTAACTCGTCGCTCATATCTAGGTGTTCAGGGAACTGAATGCCTAATAGCCAACCCTGGCCTTGTCTTTTTTTGCTCACTACGTTGTAGACCTGTTCGCTATCTAAGTACTCACTTAAGACAGTGTTTACTTGTATCTTCCAACCGACATCGATATCGGATTGCTGGGTAATATAGACGCCACAGCCTGAGACTGAAAAATCGACCAGAGTGGCATCTAATGACAAAGTATCAAAGGTAACTTCACAGCTGAGTCGTACCTTATATCTTTCGTGTTCACGGATAGGCTTGGTCGCGAAGCTTGAAGGCGGACGAAGGAAAATAAGGTGTGCTGGCGAGGTGATATGAGCCAATACGTTGGTTTTAAACGCGACAATGTGTCCAAGTTCGGTGTCGGTGATGGCACGAACAATAATATCCACGTTGATGAGTTTTCTGAGCGTCAGTGCTTCTGTCGCTTTTTGTGGCAGCTCAAGGACAAGGTATTGTTCTTCTTTGTGTCCGATATAGAGTGTAGTGATCTGGATCGAGTCGTCTGGGCCAAATTCTAATACACCTGCTGTTTTTGTACCTGGTTTGAGGTATCTAAACAGTTCTAAGTTTTTATCTTTATGCATATTCGTTACTGAACAATGTTAATCGTCTGATAAAATAATATAACGTCCTGATAAAACTATGTCATTAGTTTCATTGAGGTAATTTGCAGTATTCGTTCAAAAAGTGAATCGCTGTCCCAAGTAAACAACGGCTTACTCTTGTCGTAAAACAAGATACACTGCTGACAGATATATACTTGATGGAGAAATAGTAAATGGAACTGGAAACCTTATTAAATACTCTGGCTGAAACCCCAGAAAGCGTGCAATTTGAAGATACAATGCAAGTGATCGAAGCTCTCTATGTTTTTGCGGAGAGTGAATTTCGCAATGGTGAAGTGGTGAATACCGCAGGGCAGAATAATGGTTCGTGTAAGATTTTTGCTTTTGGTTTAGAGCAAGGTTTATCTGCGGAGCAAACACTTGCTTGTTTTGGTCAATTTTATCGTAACGACGTGCTAGGTTTTCCAGAGAACACCGACCATCAAAATATTCGTAACTTCATGGTTCATGGTTGGAACGGTATACAGTTTTCTCAGCCTGCGCTGGTTGCAAAAACGAAGTAGACACTAACCAAATAAAGCTCAGTATTTTGAAGCGAGAAACAACCTCTCGCTTTTTTGTCTATGTTGAACCGGTACGTAACCTGCGGAATAGGTTTTAAACTACTTAACAGGTTCTAAACTACTGAACAGGTAACCTACTGAATAGGCAGTTCAGACAAGCATTTACGGCACAGACATACTCCAGCTTTTGGAATATCGCTAGTATCACGCTTTTCTAGTTCAAAACACCAACACGTCTCTTTACCCGCACTGATATCGCATTGAGCTGGCTCGTTACACTGCGGACATTGGTGAGTCGAACTAACACCAGTAAGATTATCCATAACCGAAGTTTGCTCTTCTTCAGATAAGCCTTTCCAGCCTATAATTTCATCCATTGTTCGAAAGCAGCCACTGCACATTCCGCCATTATTTTTACAAGCCGCTCGGCAAGGTGTTTTCATTTATCTAACCTGTGATTCATTTGGGCTGAAATGTAGCATATTTGTTTGCCTATTAAGAGCCGTTAGGCTAAGAAATCACTCAGTTAAATTTAGAAATGACCTCGTAATTTTTAGGCTTTTCATGTAGCATCTCGCCCCTTTTGTTGAGTGGGGGATATTATGTTTATTGGATTTGATTATGGAACAGCGAACTGTTCTGTCGCGGCAATGGTTGATGGAAAACCAAGCCTGTTACCGCTAGAAGGTAACAACCACTATATTCCCTCAACCGTGTTTGCGCCTACTCGTGAGAGTGTTTCCGAACATCTATTTCGCCATTTGAATATCAAACCGAGTGATGCGGTTGGTGAGCAAGTGTTACGACGTGCTATAGCTTTGAATCGAGAAGAGAGTATCGATTTGGTGCCAGAAGATATGGCGTTTGGTCAGGCGGCGTTGGACCTTTACTTAGAAGACCCTCGCGATGTTTATTACGTAAAATCCCCTAAGTCTTTTCTTGGCGCAAGCGGGTTGCATGATGTTCAGGTGAGTTTCTTCGAAGATTTAGTGTGCGCCATGATGGCAAATATTAAGCACCAAGCAGAACTCACGACTCAAGAGCAGATCAAACAAGCTGTTATCGGTCGACCAATTAACTTCCATGGTCGAGGTGGTGAAGAAGCAAACCGACAAGCTGAAGACATACTCTCACGCGCAGCTAAGCGTGCAGGCTTCCTTGATATCGCTTTTCAATTTGAACCAGTAGCCGCAGGCCTTGATTACGAAAGTACCCTGACTGAAAACCAAACGGTATTGGTTGTGGATATTGGTGGTGGTACCACCGATTGCTCATTGCTAGAAATGGGGCCAACTTGGTCGGGTAAAGCGGACCGAACCCAGAGCTTGTTAGCTCACAGCGGGCAAAGGGTAGGGGGTAATGACCTTGATATCTACCTTGCCTTCAAGCAGCTGATGTCACCTTTCGGTATGGGCAGCAAAGGCATTTCGGGTATCGATATGCCGCTGACTCAATTCTGGAATCCAATTGCAATCAATAATGTCGAAGCTCAAAAGAACTTTTATTCTCGCGAAAACCTAGCGGCCTTGAAGTTACTTCGTAAAGAAGCTTCAGACCCTCAAAAGCTAGAGCGTTTGATGAGGGTTTATCATGACACTCTAGGCTATAGCATTGTACGTAGAGCGGAAGAAGCCAAGATTGCACTAGCAGAATCTTCTCAATATCGAGCCGCGATTAATGTTGCTTCTGAATTGGTCGAAGTGGACATTTCCGTTGAGCAGATGGTTGAAGCTATTGAATCGCCAAAGTCTAAGATGATTGAGTTGGTTAAAGATGCCATGCAACAAGGCCAGAAAAAGCCAGACGTAATTTACATGACGGGTGGTTCAGCTCGTTCACCTATACTTCGTGAAGCCGTACAACAAGCAGTGCCAAACGTACCTATCGTGAGTGGTAATTACTTCGGTTCAGTAACCTCAGGTTTAGCTCGTTGGGCTGAGGTTTGCTTCAAATAAGAGTCCAATGATGTGTTATGAAGGGCAACCAGTCGCTGATTGGTTGCCCTTTTTTTTGTTTTCTCGAGTGAAATTTCAATTGAACGATTTTTTCTAGCTTAAATCGAGAATTGTTTCACAAAGCTAAATATTTCAACCTACTTCATCATGTTACAAAATGTTTCAATTTCGAGAGTGTACCTCTCGATGGTCTGATGAGTGATTTTTCAATTTGATTTTTAATGCTTGTTTGTTGACTATAAAATCAAAAATAGTCGAAGCTTTTGTCTCAAAATATAAAAAAGATCACCAGTGAGTTCCTGTTTATCTTGTTGTTTTAAAGTGATTTTTTGTTTTTTATAGTGCGTTTTTTTTAATTTTATATATTTTAATGCAACTTTCTTGTCATTCGTACATTAGGGTTTGCCTACTTGTTAAATACAGGTAACAACTTCTCCGTAAGCACGAGGTTGTTAGTGAATAACTCACCCAGTTACAAATGGATATGACAATGAATAAGAAACTTTTAGCGCTAGCAATTTCTGGTGCAGTATTTGGTACACAGGCAGTTGCAGTAGAACTTTACAACGAAGACGGTACAACATTCTCTGTTGGCGGGCACGTTTCAGTAAACCTAAATGGTTCTGAGAACGGCGATACAGATGTAGGTGCTAACTCACCACGTATCAACTTTAACGCTACTCAAGAACTGAGTAACGGCTTTACTGCTGACGCTAAAGGCGAATGGGCGCTTAACTACCTTGAAGGTGGTGAAGAGACGTTTACAACTCGTCTAGGTTACGTCGGTCTTACTCACGATGACTTCGGTCGCGCAGTAGTAGGTACTCAATGGGCTCCTTACTACGACGTAGCTGGTGTTGCTGATATGCCAATCGCATTCGCGAACGAATTTATCTACGACAACCATGGTGCGTTCGGTACTGGTCGTGCAGACAAAATGGTTTCTTACCGTAACGGTTTTGATCTAGGTGAAGCGGGTAAAGTTACTATCGGTCTAGGTTGGCAGGGTACTCAAACTGCATCTGACATCTACACTGCAACTATTAGCGATGATTCTGGTTTGACGGATGCGTCTCAAACAATTGGTATCAATACTGAAGTTAAAGACCGCACACAAGTTACACTTGGTTACGAGATCATGGGTGCTAAACTTGGTTACGGTTACAACACTGGTGACATCAAGATTTCTGGCGACACTGAAACAGCATCATCTCACGTATTCTCTGCAGCATACGGTTCATACGGCACAGGTCTTTACCTTGCGGGTGTTTACGCTTCTAACGAGTACATGAACTCTACTTCAAGTACTGGTGCATTTAACGGTGTAGATGCGACGCTAACTGGCCTTCTTGCTGAAAGTGATGCATACGAGCTATTGGCTGCATACGCACTAGACAACAGCCTAAACTTCATCATTAACTATGAGATGGTTGAAGGTCGTGTAGCTACAGGCGAGTCAAAAGAAACAGCTCGTGAAGAGCTAGCTCTTCAAACTGAGTACAACTTCACTCCTAAGTTCGTTGGTTACGCTGGTTACCAATTCGACCTAAACGACGATAACGGTCGTAATACTGATGATAAGTGGACTATTGGTGGTCGTTACTACCTATAAGTCGCAGACTTATTTAGCATAGTGTTTACTCCTTAAGTTTACTTTTTAGGATACTGTCCTAGACACCATGCTAAGCCCTCTCAAGCCTTTTGGTTTGAGAGGGCTTCTTTCGTTTTAATGCTCTTCAAATTTAACTGCCTACTTTAGTTTCATTTTCTCTAATTTATGTAAGCCGATGACTCGATTTCTGGTGGGTAGGTCGAGATATACACCGATATTTACCTAAAAGTATTCAAATCAATGAATTGAGCTCAAGATCAGAATTTAGAGATCGGTAATCATCTTGTCGAAGACTCTCATTTTATGATGCGCTAAACTCTGCTCTCTAAAAATAGTTCAGGGATAAACTATGAGCAGCGTTGTAGATCAGAAACAATTGATGAATTCGAAACGAACAGCAACCCCAACAAAAGTACTGTGTGTTGGGCGTAATTATGTCGATCACATTGAAGAACTTAACAATGCGATCCCTGACTCTATGGTGGTTTTCAATAAGCCGAGCACCAGCGTTACTTCCTCTCTGTCTTCTTTTCATCAAGAAGCGCTGCACTACGAAGCAGAAATCTGTTTTATTGTTGAAAACGGTGAATACTCTGCTGTGGGATTCGGCTTAGACCTTACCAAGCGTGAGTTGCAAAGCAGTTTAAAAGCCAAAGGTTTACCTTGGGAGCGTGCCAAAGCCTTTGATGGTTCCGCTGTCTTTAGTCGCTTTATTCCCGTTGATAATTTTGATCTCTCTGACTTAAACCTAGAATTATTTATTAACTGTGTCCGCGTTCAAAAGGGTCACGTTGAGCAGATGCTGTATTCTCCACAAACTATCCTAGAAGAGCTCTCTTCTTACACGACTGTGCTTGATGGCGATGTTGTAATGACAGGTACCCCAAAAGGTGTTGGTGAAGTGCATCGAGGTGATATTTTCCTTGGTCGCCTAAAGTGTGGCGAAACCACATTAATTGAGATCGAGTGGGTAGCAAGTTAAGTAGTCTTTTCAATTTGGTTAATAAATTTGCTTTATTGTTCATTGATGGTATTTAATTCGAATATTTTACTATCTTACAACTAATTGCATCTGGAAGGGTGTTAGTAATTGATATAAAATCCGCCTCCGTTTTTATCAATACTGAAACCCATGATCGACTTAGCCATCCTACCTGTTTACCTGACTGCCGTTGTTGCACTTCTCCTTTTGCCTGGCCCTGATATGTTACTCATCGCGAGCTCAAGTATGAGCTATGGTCGCAAGGTTGGTGTGTTTGCAAGTTTGGGTAACGCGACTTCTGGAATTATCCTGACAGTATTGGCAGCAATGGGTGTTTCAGCATTGATTGCGATGAGTCCAGTGGCTTTAAAAGCCCTTCATCTGTTAGGCGGCACCTACTTATTAAAAATGGGGTGGGATTGTCTTCGAACAGAGCAGGGCAATGCGCCTGAGTTAAGCGACGACTTTGCTGCAAAAGCCTACTATCAACGAGCATTGATTAGTAACCTGCTTAACCCTAAAGCGTTGGTTTTCTTTGTGATGTTCTTACCACAGTTTGTGTCGACGAATATTGAAGCGACTTCTGGTGAGCAAATGCTCGTTCTGGGTTTATTGTTGAATGTTCTCGGCTTAACGTTCAACTTTTTGCTGGTGGCTTTAGTGGGTACGATTGGTAAGTCTCTCGTAGAGAATGCTAAGTTTCGTACCTATCAACAGAAAGTCATGGGCGGAGTCTTCATCGTGTTGGCTATCTGGATGTTGTCCTCTTTCTTTACTTCGTAGACGAATCAAACCAGACATCTTCTAGCGGTTAGTCGCTGAGACAAAAATGGACGCTTCGAGCGTCCATTTTTTATATCTAACCGTTACATGCTGAACATGTTAACTGCTATGAGTTCAACTCTTGTTGATGCTGTTCAATCAGTTTATTCATGTCTTCTTCACCGCGTAGGCGAGTGTCTTCGTAGGTTTCTGTCCCTTCGAACTTTGTCACAGTCTCATAATAGACTTTTACTTTTGGTTCTGTGCCTGAAGGTCGAACGATAATGCGTGTGCCATCTTCTAGGTGATAGATGAGAACATCACTTGAAGGCAGGTTAATCGCTTCAGTATTGCCACCAATGACGAAGCGTAAAGAAGACTGCAGATCTTCAATCACAGAGATAGCAACACCGTTTATTGCTTTAGGTTGTGCCGCTCTGAGTTTAGAACCAATCGATGGTGAATCTGGGTCAAGAGCAATGCTTCGCTGCGCGTTGGTATGAACACCATGTTCAAATGAAATTTGAGCGAGAAGATCCCAAACCGTTCGGCCTTGAGATTTCAACTCTTCAACCAATTGAGCAAACACGACGATAGCAGACAGCCCATCTTTATCTCGTACTTGGGTACCAATTGTGTAGCCTAACGCTTCTTCATAGGCGAACAAGAACTCATTCTGCTCATCCTCCAACTGCATCCCAATATTCGCCAACCATTTAAAGCCTGTCAGCGTTTGGAAATAAGTCGCACCATGGGACTGAGCCACTTTTTCAAGCAGAGTTGAAGATACGATACTGTTACCAACTAACTGGTTTTTGGTATGCGGCTTTGAGAGTAAATAATGAGCAAATAGCACGCCGACTTGATCGCCCGTTAGCATTTTATAGGTAGCATCATCAGTTCTAGCTGTATTGTCAGTTCTAACCGCAACGGCAAATCGGTCTGCATCTGGATCATTGGCGCAAGCAATGTCGGCATCAACACTTTTTGCTAAGTTAACCACGAGATCCATTGCCCCTTTTTCTTCAGGATTCGGGAAGTTCACGGTTGGGAAGTTGCCATCAGGCTCTCTTTGTTCGGCCACACTGAAGACTTTGTGGAATCCAGCATCGTGAAGAAGATCTTCCGCCATTTTTGCACCCACCCCATGCATTGCCGTGTAGGTGATGGTGGTATTCGCCGATTCAAGAGCGTTATTCACGTACGGACTTTGATTAATAGCAGCACGGTACGTTTGATAATAACCCTCAGTTAACCACACCAGTTTACCTTGCGTTTCGGCATCACTTAGGCTCATTAAAGGGATCGGCTTGGTCGATGCGATATCGATTTCAGCGGCAATGCCCGCATCGTGAGGGGGAATGATTTGAGCGCCATTCTCCCAGTATACTTTGAACCCATTGTATTCCGGCGGGTTGTGGCTCGCCGTAACAACAACAGCGGCAGCCGCATTGAAATGCTCAATACCAAAAGCAACGATAGGTGTTGCAGCGACATCGGAGGTTAGGTACACCTTAATGCCCAAAGCGGTGAGCACAGAAGCCGTATCAATTGCGAATTGCTTTGAATCTAAACGCCCGTCATAACCCACAACGACGCCACGAATCGAGGCATTGGCGACATGTTCAATCAAGTAATGGCCAAGGCCTGTTGCCGTTTCTTGTATCACCAAGCGATTCATTCTATTTGGACCGCATCCTACTTTGCCTCTTAACCCTGCGGTTCCGAATTCTAATCGTTGAGTAAAGCGGTCTTCTAGTTCGTCGTGCATTCCCTCATCAATGAGGTGTTGAAGCTCTTCACGAGTTCTTGGATCTGGGTCTCTCGCTAACCAGTTCATTGCATCTTGCATAATCACTAAACCTTTTAATGTCGGTATGACTTACTGTTGATTTAATTTAAGTGATATTGATTATCATTTCCATGAAAGCAATCGTAAAACTCAATATAAAATAATTTATAACGGCGAGGGCGCGTGGATTAAGCCACTCTCAATAATTGACTGTTTAATAAGTAAACTTACCTTGAACAATTGGATATTACTAACTAGCCTTTTACATAAATATAACAAAATTTAACAAATTCGCCGTTTTTGAGTCTTTCATGGAAACTTCCAACGCTTATAAGCCGTATTAGCTCTTAGGTTGAGATGAGGTCAGCAGCCCGTTTACAGGCTAGTTGCTGTGAGTTGTAGATTGAGATTCAGCCTTTCATGTGCATTTGGAATAACAATGAATGTTGTTCAGCTCGCAATGACATATAGCTCGTAATGAAATACAGCTCGTAGTGAAATACAGCTCGCAACGACATTTAGGTCGCAAGTATCCAATTAGGAAGGATAAGGAGAGATCTTTTGAAAAGATTACTGGTTAGGCTAGGGTGGCTTTTGAAAAGTTTTGTTGTGGTTTTGGTATCGCCTTTGGTGCATGCCAGCACTGAATACAACATGACTCAAGGTGTCACTGAGATCAGCGGTAAGGTATACGAACTTCATATGCTGATCTTCTACATCTGCTGTGCGATTGCTTTTGTTGTTTTTGGTGTGATGTTTTATTCAATTCTGAGACATCGAAAGTCGAAGGGGGCGGTTGCTACTCATTTTCACGAAAGTACGAAAGTCGAAATCCTTTGGACCATCATTCCTATTATTATCCTCATCGCTATGGCCATACCCGCGACCAAGACCTTAATTGCGATGGAAGACACCTCTCAATCAGAACTCACAATCAAAATTACAGGCTCGCAATGGAAGTGGCACTACAGCTACTTTGGCGAAGATGTTGAGTTTTTCAGTCTTTTAGCGACCAGTGATAAAGAGATTGAAGGCATTGAAGTGAAAGGCGCGCATTACCTGTTGGAGGTTGATAAGCCGCTTGTACTGCCTATCAATCGTAAAGTCCGCTTTTTGATGACTTCCGATGATGTTATTCATTCATGGTGGGTGCCAGCATTTGCCGTTAAGAAAGATACCATTCCGGGTTTTATCAATGAAGCTTGGACAAAGATAGATGAGCCCGGTGTTTATCGAGGCCAGTGTGCTGAGTTATGTGGTCGTGCTCATGGCTTCATGCCGATAGTGGTACAGGCTATGGAGGAAAACGAGTTTGATGCATGGTTAGCGGACCAGAAAGAATTGGCGATAACCGCACAACAAGCCGCGCAAGATGCATTAGATGCGTCACTTTCTTTGGCAGAGCTCAATACTATTGGCGAAGAGGTATATAAAACTCGTTGTGCAGTTTGTCACCAAGTGAATGGCGAAGGTATTCCCGGAGCATTTCCTGCCATCAAAGGAAGCCCTATTGCGCTTGGCGATGTGGGTGTTCATATCGACACCATTGTTTATGGTCGTGGCGGAACGGCGATGCAGGCGTTTGATAATCAGTTAACCGAGAAAGAGATCGCAGCGGTAGTGACCTACCAACGAAACGCTTGGGGTAATGATACGGGCGATATTGTTCAGGCTTCAGATGTAAACGCTTATAAAGCCAAGCAAGAAGGCGGAGGCCAAGCAGCTGACGAACAAGGTTCAACGGACGAAACGCAAGGTTCAACGGAACAAGCACAAAACGATGCTAAGGAGCAGTTATGAGTTCACCAATCAATAAGCCGGTGAAATCGGCTCCTGCAGAAGACCAAGTTCTGAGCCATTCTGCGGAAGGTACGCTGGGCAATGATGATTTGCCTGTTGACGATCACGACTCACATGCGGCACCTAAAGGCTGGGCTCGTTGGCTTTACTCAACCAATCATAAAGACATCGGTACACTTTATCTGTGGTTCAGCTTTGCGATGTTCTTAACGGGTGGTGCCATGGCAATGGTGATCCGTGCTGAGCTATTCCAACCCGGGTTACAACTTGTTGAGCCAGATTTCTTCAATCAGATGACTACAGTCCATGGTTTAATCATGGTATTCGGTGCCGTGATGCCAGCATTTACGGGCTTGGCTAACTGGATGATCCCGATGATGATCGGAGCTCCAGATATGGCGTTGCCGAGAATGAACAACCTCAGTTTCTGGATCTTGCCTTTTGCGTTTCTAATCTTGATCGGATCTTTGTTTACTGAGGGAGGTGGGCCGAGTTTTGGTTGGACATTTTATGCGCCACTCTCGACAACTTATGGCCCAGACAGTACGGCATTGTTTGTGTTCTCAGTTCATATTATGGGGATCAGTTCGATCATGGGGGCGATTAACGTCATCGTAACCATAGTGAACATGCGCGCACCGGGTATGACTTGGTTCAAGCTACCGATGTTCGTATGGACATGGTTAATTACCGCTTTCTTACTGATAGCCGTGATGCCCGTGCTCGCGGGTGCGGTGACTATGGTGCTGACCGACAAATACTTTGGGACGAGCTTCTTTGATGCCGCAGGTGGTGGGGACCCGGTGATGTTCCAGCACATATTCTGGTTCTTTGGGCACCCCGAAGTGTACATCATGATCTTGCCGTCTTTTGGTATTGTCTCGGCGATCATCCCAGCATTCAGTGGTAAGCGTCTGTTTGGTTATCACTCTATGGTTTATGCGACCTGTAGTATCGCATTGCTGTCATTCTTGGTTTGGGCGCACCACATGTTCACCACGGGTATGCCAGTATTTGCAGAATTGTTCTTCATGTATTGCACCATGTTGATCGCTGTGCCGACTGGTGTGAAAGTCTTCAACTGGGTCGCGACCATGTGGCGAGGGGCTTTGACTTTTGAAACTCCAATGCTGTTTGCGATTGCCTTCATTGTTCTGTTTACGATTGGTGGGTTATCCGGATTGATGCTCGCTATCGTGCCAGCTGATTTCCAATACCACGATACCTACTTTGTTGTGGCTCATTTCCACTATGTTCTGGTGACAGGTGCTGTGTTCTCAATTATGGCCGCCGCCTATTACTGGCTGCCGAAATGGACTGGGCATATGTACGACCACAAGCTCAGTCTGTGGCATTTCTGGACGTCGGTAATTTCAGTCAATGTACTGTTCTTCCCGATGCACTTTTTAGGGTTAGCGGGTATGCCGCGTCGTATTCCAGATTACGCGATTCAGTTTGCTGATGTTAACCAAGTGGTATCGATTGGTGGTTTTGCCTTTGGGTTGTCTCAGCTGATTTTCTTATGGCTGGCTATTAAGTGCGTAAGAGGGGGAGAGCCTGCTCCAAGCAAGCCTTGGGATAGAGCTGAAGGTCTTGAATGGACAGTACCAAGCCCTGCGCCTCACCACACCTTTACTCATCCACCTAAAGTGGATTAGAGGGCAGACCCATGAGTGATAAGCAAAGCGACCCCAATCAAGATAAAAAACAACTAAAGCGCCTGTCCAATAAGCGATCGACTAAAAAGCTGACGGGCTACTTGGTGTTGAGTGTAGTTGCGATGTTTGGCTTCGGTTTCGCTTTGGTGCCGCTCTACGATGTGATGTGTGAGGCTTTAGGGATCAATGGCAAAACTAATACCGTTTCAGCGGTGCAACCTCAGGGAATGCAGCCCGACTATTCTCGTACGGTTCGCGTTGAATTCATGTCCCACATCAAGCCAGATATGCCATGGCAGTTTTCGCCTGAGGTTCGAGTGTTAGAGGTTCATCCTGGAGAAGTGGTTCAAACTAACTACATAGCTAAAAACCTATCCGGAGCCTCATTAGTTGGCCAAGCAGTACCGTCGGTTTCTCCAGGTATGGGGGCAACTTACTTCAATAAAATGGAATGCTTTTGCTTTAATCAGCAGCCATTGGACGGGCACAAGAGCGCAGAAATGGGTTTGATATTTTACATTGAGCCAGATATTCCAGAATCGATACATACGCTTACGCTCTCTTATACGCTGTTTAACATCACGAGTCAGGTGAATGTAGAGGCAAGTAAGCCTGAAGTGAGCACATCAACATTGAACACACTACAATCTGGCTCACCAAAAGCGAGCACACTCGCAAGTAACTAGGGATTTACAGAACCAGTATCAACATAAGGAGTTGAGCGATGAGTTCTAAAAAGGAAGTTTATTTCGTTCCACATCAAAGCCACTGGCCATTGGTGGGTGCCGTCGCACTATTTTTGGTCGCGGTTGGCGCTGGCTTGACGGTGCAAAATATGGGTACAGACGCCGCTGGTGGTGTATTTGGCAAAGCGGTGTTGTTAGTCGGATTTTGTGTGTTGCTTTACATGCTCGCAGGATGGTTTAGTAATGTGATCACGGAATCATTAAGTGGTCTCTATTCTGAGCAGATTTCTCGTTCTTTTAGACAAGGAATGAGCTGGTTCATCTTCTCTGAGATCATGTTCTTTGGCGCTTTCTTTGGCGCGCTTTTCTATGCTCGAATGATTTCTGTCCCTTGGATTGGTGGGGCGGGCAACAATGCTATGACCCATGAAGTGTTGTGGCCGATGTTTCAATCAATGTGGCCGTTAACGACGACACCTGATGGCGTGACGACAGAAGCGATGTCTTGGCAAGGTATCCCGCTTAAGAACACCATTATTCTGCTGCTTTCTTCTGTGACTCTGCACATGGCACATATCAGTCTTGAACAAAATAAGCGCATGGCTTTGATCGTCTGGTTGGAGATAACCATCGTTCTGGCTGGCTTCTTCCTGTTCTTCCAGGTTGAAGAGTATCTTCACGCTTATCAAGAGATGGGGCTGACACTTCAGTCTGGCATCTACGGCAACACCTTCTTCTTGTTGACTGGGTTCCATGGTTTGCATGTCTGTTTAGGAACGATTTTTTTGATTGTGTTACTGGCGAGAGTTGCGAAAGACCACTTCACTCCGAAAGACCACTTTGCGTTCCAAGCGGGCAGTTGGTATTGGCACTTTGTTGATGTGGTTTGGTTAGGGCTGTTTGTGTTTGTTTATGTGCTTTAGCGGTTGAGCCTATAGGGGATTAATAAGGGCGAGGGTTGGGAGTTATCACTCCTGAACCTAAAGCCAGTAACAACAGTAGCACGACAACGGCTGACCACATGACTCGACGACCCAAGAAGTGACTCAGTCTTTTGCCATTGTGTTTACCTGAGGCGATTTGGATTAGACCTTTCATCAAATTGAAAGCGATAAAAAACAGCAAAGCGACCAATACAATTTTAAACAACAACACAAAGGTAGATGACGCCATAGTGATAACTCCAAACCGATTGATTGATGATGAACACAAGTTCCGCAGTAAAGGTTTTTGGATAGCGGTTGTTTTAACTGTGGTTTCAGTCGGCATTTTAATCAAGTTGGGTTTGTGGCAGTTAGAGCGTGGTAACGAGAAATTGCGTTATGAACAACAGCTATCAGAAAGAGCGCAGCAATCGCCTAGGTCATTGGACACGGTTATCTCTGAATGGAAGGACTCGCGTACACAAGCGCAAGGTGCATCTGAACAGCAGTTTTTAAATGGTTTGAAGGTTGATGTGGAATTGGAAACACCAAGTGGTTTGGTGGTCTTGTTAGACAATCAGATTAACCAAGGAGCGGTGGGGTATGTGATTTACATGTTGGGAAAGGTTCGTCTTGAAGATGAAAACAATTCCTTAGTGGCTGAAAAACAGTTGTTGATCGATCTGGGGTTTGTTGCGGCAAGTAATGACAGAAGAGAACTACCGCAATTAGGAAACACAACACTACCAACCAAAATGTCAGGGCGTTTGTACACTCGTTCAGTGAATCCTTTAAGTCATGAGTTGGGTTTAGAAAATACGACACCGAATAGAATCCAAAACCTAAACATAGCAGCGTTATCACTGTACACAGGACAAGCCGTTTTACCCTTTGTCTTCCAACCGCAAAGCTTAGAATCGTGGCCTTATGAGTTGTTATGGCGACCGACGGCAATGAAATCTGAGAAGCACTTCGGTTACTCATTTCAATGGTTTGTAATGGCAGCGGTACTTTTGTTTTTGATGTTGTTAATTGGCTATCGGTACCTAAAAACGACACCTATCACGGAGAACAACGATGGATAAGTCTCAAGCACAAGTGAACAGGGAAAGTACCGAGGCAAACATGGCTGAGCTTAGAAGCCGTCGTACTAAGGGACGTTTGGTATTAATCGGACTCGTTTTAATTTTCGCTTTGCCTGCGATTATCGCCAAAACAGTGTTGGATCAGAATTGGTATACGTCAGGTGTCACTAACTCAGGCGAATTGGTCGAACCAAGAATTACACTAGCGGATTTCGGCGTAACGGTACCCATGGCTGGAGAGGGTTGGGTTGTGGGTTATATCGCTCCCACAGAGTGTGAAAGCTTATGCGAACAACAACTCCATTATTTGAATCAAAGTTACTTGGCGCTAGGGAAAAACAAAGAGCGAGTGACCGCCGTTGTTTTCGTCTCAGAAGGTAACTCGTTGTCGGGTTCGCTCAACAAGCCTGATTTATCTTTGTTAGCAGGTGGTGATCAATTAAGTACTGAGTTTGCACCCGCTTCCATTGTCATAATTGACCCACTCGGGCAATTGGTTATGGAATACAAAAGTGTTTCTGATCCTTCGCAGCTAGTCAGCCAATCTAAAGGCATGATTCATGATCTAAGAAAGCTGCTTAAGCTGTCACGAGTTGGGTAGTTAATCAGCTTAAGTTGATAAGCTTGAGTTGATGAGCTTGAGTTGATGAGCTTGAGTTAATGAGCTTTAGCAGATTGCGTTAATGCTGAGTGTTGTTAGCGAAAAGGGAATAAGTATAGGGAGATAAACGATGCAGAATAAAGCCCCTGATTTACTCATGCACATGATGAGATTAACTATCTTGTTAACCCTTACCGTGATTGTGCTCGGCGCTTATACCCGTTTGTCTGATGCTGGCCTTGGCTGTCCTGACTGGCCTGGGTGCTATGGAAAGATCACCGTTCCCTCGAATACCCAAGCCGTTAATCAAGCCAATCTACAATTCCCAGAACGAGCTCTCGAAGCAGACAAAGCTTGGATAGAGATGATCCATCGCTACTTTGCTGGCTCGCTCGGGTTGCTTATCTTCGTTGTTGTTGCTTGGTGCATCAAAAAGAACATCACCTCTGTTGGACTTCCTTTGCTTATCTCCGCCACTGTGATTTTCCAGGCCCTGTTAGGTATGTGGACGGTGACTCTAAAGCTTATGCCTGTTGTGGTGATGGCACACCTTATGGGCGGGTTCACGCTACTGTCACTGCTCTGTTTACTCTATTGTCGTCTGTCTAATGTCCAACAGCACTTTGGTGAGTCTGTTTCCCATTCTCCTCTTAAAGCGTGGGCATTGTTTGGGTTAATCGTTGTGGTTGGTCAGATATTACTAGGTGGATGGACATCGTCTAATTATGCCGCTCTGGTGTGTACCCAATTACCTATTTGTGAAGGTAACTGGATGAGCTATTTAGATTTCAAGAATGCCTTCGATTTTGCTCAACACGGCCATGATAACTATGAGTTTGGTGTGTTGGAATATCCCGCGCGATTAACTATACATGTCATGCACCGGTTCGGGGCTATCGCCGCCACACTAACGGTGTTGATGATTGTTTATCAGCTTTGGCAGCTTGAAAAAGGACCGCAAAGAAAGCTGGCTGTCACTTTGGCGATAGTGTTGTTTACACAGGTCAGTTTAGGGATCAGCAATGTATGGTTTCACCTACCGATCTCGGTAGCCGTTTTGCATAATTTGGTGGCCGCTCTGTTACTTGTCACCATGGTTGTTACAAACTTTGTGGTTTGGCAACGTCAACCGAGTGAGTACTTGATGAAGAACGATGTATTACAAGGAGGTAATCATGGTCACTAGAACATCAACACAACAAGGAGTGGTGCTTCAAGACATAGCTTCAAGCCAAGATATCGCTGCCAGTCAAGAGATAGCAGCCAACGGAGAAAGTGTTCTAAAAAATGAGCTGGCATCGAAAAACAAAGCTACTTGGAAGGTCTATTTAACGCTGACCAAACCCAAGGTAGTGGCTTTGATGTTGCTAACGGCATTGGTTGGAATGTGTTTGGCTGTGCCTAATGGATTACCTTTACAGCAAACTGTGTTCGGGATGATTGGGATAGGGCTGATGGCAGGTTCGGCGGCTGCATTCAACCACTTGATCGATAAAAAGATCGATGGGCAAATGACTCGAACAAATCGACGCCCTTTACCATCCGGTGAACTGAGTAGTGTGCGTGTGTTCAGCTTTGCAGCGGGTATCGGCTTACTTGGGTTCGCTACGTTAGTAGTGTGGGTCAATCAACTCACCGCTTGGTTAACCTTTGCAAGCTTATTGGGTTACGCAGTGATTTATACCATGTACTTAAAACGAGCGACGCCGCAAAACATTGTGATAGCAGGGATCGCTGGTGCAATGCCTCCGCTATTGGGCTGGACGGCGGTTACCAATGAATTGCACTCAAATGCTTGGTTGTTGGTGATGATCATCTTTATTTGGACACCTCCTCATTTCTGGGCGTTGGCAATTCATCGTCGTGACGAATATGCCAAGGTGAATATTCCCATGTTGCCCGTGACCCACGGAATCGAATACACCAAGACTTCAATTTTGCTCTATACCTTGCTGTTAAGCATCGTGTGTGTGTTACCAGTATTAGTTGGCATGAGCAGTTGGATATATCTGAGCGCGTCTTTGGTGCTCAACGGTGGGTTTGTCTATCACGCGTGGGTTCTGAAATATCGTGATGAGCCTAATATGGCGATGAAGACCTTTAAGTTCTCTATCTATCATCTCATGATCTTGTTTGTGGCTCTGTTGGCAGACCACTATCTACTTTGATAACCGCATTTCTGCTGTTGCTGAATAAGAAAACGGATGCTCTGGGCATCCGTTTTTGTTTGGCTAATTACACAAGCTCACATACTTGAAAGTAAGTAACTCGCTAACAATTAGTCCACTTTGTTCCATGCATCTTGCCAGTGTGAACCGACACCTGGTTCGTACTGAGTTGCTGTTGGAGCCCATTGAACACAGTAGCCAGAGTATGGGAACTCTTTACACTGATAAACGCCATCATCGCTGCTTAGAACCTTTGTTCCTGCAGTGTAATATTCAATGCTTTCTGGGAAAACGAAGTCGTAGTCGCCCGCTGGTGGCGGCGTTTGCTCGTCCATAAGGTGGAAATCAAGCGTGTTCTGATCAACTAAGTTACCTTGGTCATCTTTGGTCACAACCACAAGCATGTGGTGACCAGCTTCTGACTTAGAAAGAGTCAGTTGAATATCTTCAACTTGTCCGTCTGTTAGGTCTGATTTCTGAGATGCAAGTGCTTCACGGTGATGGTTGTACACGGTAAGCTCGGCGTGGATATCGCCTGTTGCCGCTAGCGTAAGGTCAAGCTGAGTAGGTTGGCTCTCATCGATAATGTACTCTGACTCTAGACCTGTTACTTCTAGCTCATGCTCGGGTTCTGGAGTATCAATCTTGTAGCCGATTTCAACACTGTTAAAGCCAGAGCCTGCTTTTAGATAAACAGGGTTCGTGCCGTAAACGGGTGCGAAATCGCCTTGGTCATTCAATTGGCCTGCTTTGATTTGCGTCTGCTCTTGATTGATCTTAGAGGCAAGTGCGTAAGACCAGTTATTGGCTTTGCCTTGATCAGAACTTTCAATCACAAGCTCTGTGCTGTATGAAGCGTTCTCACCAGATTGGTCAAATACACGCGTATAAACAGCGTCACCAACATTCAGGTCTTGTGTCGGGTTGATTTGACCACCTTGATCCCAATCAGGAATGATAGGGCCGTCGCCATCAAACTTCACATCGATAACGTTGTAGAAAGCCGCTGCAGTGTCACCTACATCCCATACCGCAAGGATCACTTGATAACCTTCGCGTTCTGGCACATTACACAAGTGGCTTACTTGCATCGGTGGCTGTTCCATATTGCCTTCAACAACACAGAATGGCGTTAAGTTGAAAGAGCTGCGCGCCAAAGGTTGGTTTGGGTTCCAGTCGGGTTGAGTAATGTAGTATTTCCAGTCGCGAGTCTTGTGATTAGCAGTGAACGTCCACTCGAAGTATTGAGAACCAGACTTGATCGGGCGTTTAACCCAGCGATCGGCTGTCTGTTCGTCAAGCGCTGCTGCTAAAGATGATTGCGCGCTGGCAATTTTTCCATCTGCAGGGCCGACTTCAGGGAAGCCTTCAGGGCCTTCCACACTTTGTGGCTCATATTGGATACCACCACAGTTGGTGTTTTTTTGTTGTGTATCACTCGCTGGGAACTTACATAGGGCGACACGACTCTCAGCAACGCCATTATTGTATGCCGAAACATAACCGTGACCGAAGCTTGCTCCACTTACGCTAAGTAGCGATAGTGCGATGAGCGATTTTTTTGGGAGTTGTTTCATTATTTGTCCTTACTGTATTTGGCCGACAAAAAAGAGAACACTCCAGCATGCATTGACACTTAAATCCTATTAAGTGGCGGCCCCGCTATCATAGACAGAATAATTGTCGACAGACCGGTGGCTTTGCGTCCTATTCTTTCAAATAGTTTGCCAGAAGTGCGTTTGAGCAAGCGAAATGTAGCCAACCAGTTTTATAAATGCGAATCAATAGATTGAAATGTGGAATGCCAATCTCGAACTTTTAATTCTTAATACAAATTAACTTGCTATATGTTTAGTTCGCTAACGTATAAATTATTGATATAAATGAAGAAAGTATTTGCTCTAATCGCTTTTGTGAATGCTTTTCGATTGTGATGTTTTGTTCTGCACGACAATTGCGCGCATATCAAAACCAAACCTTTGGTTTCCACTAACCAAACCCTGACATGCTATGTATGAAAAGCCGGACAATTGATTGGTATGAATTATATAAAGGAGTCGGTATGGAATTCACAGAACTAGATAGAGACGCGTTATATCAAACGTGGATGTCACAAAAATCGAGAATGCGTATTACGCAGATGGAGTTTTCAAAAAAGCTTGGAATGAACCAGCTTGATTTCTCTAGAGTGCTAAGAGGCGAGACGCCATTAACGATGTCTTTCGTTAGTCACTTTTGTCGTTTACTTCATTTAGAGCCTAGGAATGTTTTTCCTTCACTTAAAGAAGGTAATGAGTCAGGGCCAAAGGTGGTCTACCTGAAAAGTAGAATGAGCGTTGATGGTGAGATCCAAAATGCTTATATCGAAGGAAATCAGGTAATCGTAGAGTATGCACACACCGTTCAGCATGATTAATTTTAAAGCTAGCTCTGATTTTTACCCCCCCCCCCTTTTTCTACAACCTTTTCACATAGGGTATGGCATACTTAGTTAGATTCCTTAATTTTAGCTAAGTGCGTTATGAACTCTTTAAAAGTCCTTTTGCTTGTTGCAACCAGCATTTTCTTGTTTGGTTGTGCAGGCGGCCCAATTAGAACCGCTACTAAATTTACCAGCTACGAAGATTTTCAGGCAGGGACTGACGGAGGTGTCGACTTGGTTTGGGCAAGGGTTGGGCTACGTGACGCACAGCGTTTGAAATCCAAGTTAGATGACTACGATTCTGTAGTGATCGACCAAATTTTTGTTTTAGCAGAAGAAGGTTCGTTGGATCAGGAAGAGATTCAGGAACTCACTGAGCACATGGTTGAACGCTTGGAAGAGAAAATATCGCCTCATAAAACGATTGTCGATGAACCGACAGGAAAAACGCTGCGCTTGAGTATCGCTCTGAGTAACGTTGAAACGCCCAATCCGATCTTAGCTGTGACCAGTAGTGTACTGCCGTTTGGCCTTGCGATGTCTACCATATCTAAGGTCACGACCGGTGAGCATACCAATGTGGGAAGCGCCAGTGTTGAACTCTTGGTAAGTGATGCTCAAGAGGGTACACCATTGTTTGCAGCCATCAACCGTGAAGCGGGTAATAAAGACTTTTCAACCATGATTGACTCGCTTGATGATGCCAAAGATGCGATCAACTATTGGGTTGAACGTTTAGGTGATACTCTACGTCATATCGATGACGCTTAGAAAGAGCCTGTAATGCTAGAGAAAGAGAACCTGATTAAACTTGCTAGAATGCAAATGCCATTTGGTAAATACGCTGGTCGTACGTTGATTGACTTGCCTGAAGAATATTTGCTGTGGTTCGACAAAAAAGGGTTCCCCTCTGGTGAGCTAGGTGACTTATTAAAACTGTGCCTTGCTCTGAAAATTGAAGGGCTTGATAGCGTTGTCAAACCATTGAAAAGAATGTAGTTGAATAGAGAGCTTGCGTTAATCACGTGAGCTTTTTTTGTTTTCAAGTGCTACACAATACTACATGTATGCTGAAGCTTGAAGAATAGCTGCTCTTGTCTTCCTTGAAATTACGCAATCGATAGCGTGTAAATAATGCTATACAGGGTGTTTCTAATATAAAACACAAAAAAAATTGCGTTTATTTTCAATTAGTGATTGAAACTAGAGTTTTTACTAGTTAAGTTACAAGGAACAAGAAGATTAGTGCTGAAAGAAAGTTACGTGAGACAACGTACATTCAGCTCAAGGATAGAAAAAAGGAAGAAGTAAGCAATGTTCCAGACTGATGATGTAAGAATTAACAAAGTAAAAGAGTTATTACCACCTGTTGCTGTTTTAGAAAAGTTTCCAGCGACAGAAGTTGCTTCTTCTACAACCTTTGAAAGCCGCAAAGCGATCCACAATATTTTAGAAGAAAGCGACGACCGCTTGCTTGTTATTGTTGGTCCATGTTCTATTCATGATACAGAAGCTGCTCTTGAGTACGGCAAGCGTTTGAAAGTGTTGCGCGACGAACTTGGCGATAACCTTGAAATCGTAATGCGTGTTTACTTTGAAAAGCCACGTACAACCGTTGGTTGGAAAGGTCTAATCAATGACCCGTACATGAACGACACGTTCAAGCTAAATGATGGTCTTCGTCTTGGACGTAAGCTACTGCTTGACCTAACTGATATGGGAATGCCGACGGCAAGTGAATTCCTAGATATGATCACGCCTCAATACGTAGCAGATCTAATCAGCTGGGGTGCAATCGGCGCACGTACGACAGAATCTCAAGTTCACCGTGAATTGGCTTCTGGCTTATCTTGCCCAGTTGGCTTTAAGAATGGTACGGATGGCAACATCAAGATCGCAACAGACGCTATTCGTTCGGCAAGTGCTTCGCACCACTTCTTATCTGTGACTAAGTACGGACACTCAGCAATTATTGAAACAGTGGGTAACCCTGACTGTCATATCATTTTACGTGGCGGTAAAGAGCCAAACTACAGCGCTGAGCATGTAGGTAAAATCAAAGAAGAACTAGCAGCGTCAGGCCTTCCACAAAAGGTAATGATTGATTTCAGCCACGCAAACAGCTCTAAGCAGTTTAAGCGTCAAATGAATGTATCTGATGACGTTAGTGCTCAAATCTCAGGCGGTGACAAAGCTATCTTTGGTGTGATGATTGAATCTCACCTTGTTGAAGGTCGCCAAGATCTTGTTGATGGTAAAGCTGCAACTTACGGCCAATCTGTTACTGATGCATGTATTGGTTGGGCAGATACTGAAACAGTACTTCGCCAGTTGGCAGACGCTGTTGAAGCTCGCCGCAACAAGTAATCTAATCATTATAGCCAGTCACTAAACGACTGAAAATTCAAAGCCCTTATTAGCAATCGCTAGTAAGGGCTTTTTTGTGGTTCTTAGTTGTAAGCGGAAAGTGCCTTGTACTCTTAAATGAGAAAAGACAGTAACTCGTCGACTTTAAGTGACAGTAAAGTTCTATCTTGCTTGGTTTCCACGTTGAGGCGTATCAACGGCTCTGTATTGGACTTTCTTAAATTGAAGCGCCATGTGCCCATATTCATGCTGAGCCCGTCTGTGAGATCGATCTCAACGGCATCAACTTGATAGTGCGACAACACATAAGCCATGACTTGTTCTGGGTCTGAAACCTTACGATTGATCTCTCCCGAAGAAGGGAATCTATCCATACTCGAATTGGTCAATTGGTGAAGAGATTGTTGAGTTTTCGACATCAGTTCGATAATAAGCAGCCAAGGAATCATTCCTGAATCGCAATACCCAAAATCACGGAAATAATGGTGCGCACTCATTTCACCACCGTACACAGCGTTTAATTCTCGCATCTTCTCTTTGATGAGCGCATGCCCAGCTTTGACTGCAACAGCCTTCCCACCAAGCTTATTGGCGACTTCAATTGTGCTCCATGTCATACGCATATCGTGCAACACTGTGGCGTTAGGCTCTTTTAACAAAAATGCTTCAGCGAGCAACCCGACAATATAGTAACCCTCAATATAATTACCGTTTTCATCAAAGAAAAAGCAGCGGTCAAAATCACCATCCCACGCAATCCCTAGATCGGCCGAATGTTCTAACACAGCATTTCGAGTCGCTATTTGGTTTTCTATAATCAATGGATTGGGAATACCATTAGGGAAATTTCCGTCAGGAGTATGGTGAACCTTGATGAAGGTGATAGAGGCACTGAGTTCTTTAAATTTCTTCTCTAAAGCATCAATGACACGTCCTGCAACGCCGTTTCCTGCGTTAACCACAATCTTCATTGGGGAAAGTTTAGAAGGTGTTATGTAGGAGAGTAGGTGGTCTATATAAGGGGCGAGAATACTGGTCGATATGCAGGAGTTATTTGATTGAACATGAACGATCGGCAAATCGGCGTTCAGCTCTTGATACAGTTCTTTAATGCGTCGTTTGATTTTATCTAAACCACTGTTTTTACTGATGGGGCTAGCGCCAGCACTGACCAGTTTCATTCCGTTGTAATTGATTGGGTTATGGCTGGCTGTGATTTGTATTCCGCCAATCGCTTTTAGGTGACGAGTCGCAAAGTAGACTTCTTCAGTGCCAGTCATCCCAAGATCAATGACGCTTATCCCGGACTCGATTAAGCCTGCAGTAATGGCTTCTTGCAGTGACAAAGACGTTTCACGGTTATCTCGACCAATAACGACTGGGTGCGATGCACTTGGGGTCTTGGCATTTCCTGACAGGAGATATTCGCCAAACGCCTTTCCAAGCAGATAGACAAACGGCTCATTGATTTGGCTACCAATGATGCCGCGAATGTCGTTGTTCTTAAAGCAGCTAAGATCTAATGTTGGTTTCATTTGATTGTCGCCGCTTCTATTTCGATTTCTTGTTCTGAGACGAAGAAGCTTGTTCGTTTCGAACATCTCGCCCATAGCTGTCTTGATATCGAATGATATCGTCTTCACTTAAATGGCTGCCAGTTTGAACTTCAATCATTTCAAGAGGTGTCTCGCCAGGGTTCTCTAGGCAGTGGATGTGACCTAAAGGGATGTAAGTCGATTGATCTTCTTCGATGAGATAGGTTTTCTCATCGTTGGTCACTTTCGCAGTACCTGCTACTACTACCCAATGTTCCGCTCTATGATGATGCATCTGTAGTGAAAGCTGATGCCCCGCTTTTACGGTGATACGCTTAACTTTGTCTCGCTTTCCTAAATCAATCACATCGTATTTACCCCAAGGCCTAAAGACCTCGCGATGATGTACATACTCCGTTCGACCAGCCTGATTCAGTTGGCTAACAATCGACTTAACACCCTGAACCTTGTCTTTGTTCGCAACCAATATTGCATCTTTGGTCTCGACAATAATCAGGTTATCGACACCTACAGTAGCAACTAGCTTGTTTTCAGCATGAATGTAGTTGTGTTGAGAGTCGACGGTTAACACGTCACCTTCAATGACGTTGTTATGCTCATCTTTGTCGCTTACATCCCAGATAGCAGACCATGAGCCAATATCATTCCAACCGACATCCATCGGGATCACAGCTGCGTGCGAGGTTTTCTCCATCACGGCATAATCGATGGAATCGTTTGGGCTACTTTTGAATGCTTCAGCGTCGATACGGATAAAGTCGAGGTCGGTATTTTGCTTTGCAAGAGCGAGTTTACAAGCCGCTAATATCTCGGGGTGGTGTTCGGCGAGTTCTTCAAGATAGCGTGATGCCTTAAACATGAACATGCCACTGTTCCATAGGTACTGTTCTGAGCGAATGTATGCTTCTGCGGTTGCTTTATCGGGCTTTTCTACAAAGCACTCAATGTTGTAAGCGTAATGGGTTGGTTGGTCTGTAGTGTTGGTTTCTAGTTGTAGACTAGAGACAAGAGGTTGCCCTTGTTTGATGTAGCCATAGCCAGTCTCTGGAGCATTTGGGGTTATACCGAATGTCACTAGTTTTCCTTGTTTTGCGTACTCAACACCACGGTTAATCGATTGTTGGAATTCAGAGGTTTTAGCGATGTGATGGTCGGCAGCAAGCACTAATAAGATTGGGTCAGCCGCTTCTCCTTTAGTGTCATGAGACTTGGTCAAAGCTTGCAAGGCTGCAAGTGCGATGGCTGGCGCAGTATTTCTACCGACAGGTTCTAACAGAATGCCACTGTGCAGAACGTTAGTTGAGCGAATTTGTTCAGCAGCGATAAAACGATGCTCTTCATTACAGATAATGAATGGCGCATCGCAGCTGCTATCCGTTAGGTGTGCGTCGATACCTTGCAGGCGTTGAAGTGTTTGCTGAAGCATCGATTGTTCGCCAGCAATATTCAGGAATTGCTTAGGATAGAGCTCTCGAGACAGTGGCCAGAGGCGGCTTCCAGAGCCGCCAGCTAGGATGACAGGTAAAATCATAGAGTGGTAATTGTGTGCATTAGAATACTGCCATCATATTACCACGCTTCACGCTTATTACTTATCGATAACCAAGAAGGATGTTGACTATCGATGACCTTCCGTAGGGGAGTTCAACATATCTTTGGGATCGCTAACATTCTGATTATCACCTAGGCTTTGAACGCTGTTATGACCTTGAACATTAGAAAAGTCTAGAGGGTCAATCTTGAGTGTCTGTGTTGGGAACGCGATGTCTGCATTGTGTTTATGAATAATCGCCAGAACCTGTAACAGAACGTCTTGCTTCACCTTGTGGTACCTGATCCAGTTGACCGTTTTTGTGAAGGTATAGATAAAGAAGTTCAGCGTTGATGGCCCAAATTTGTCAAAGTTAACGATCAACGTCTGTTTGGCATCAATATCTGGGTGGGCCTCGAGCATGGTTCTTACATCATCAACAATGAGCGCCAATTTGTCTGCATCTTGATAACGAAGACCAAAGGTTTCATTGATTCTACGATTCAACATTCTCGATGGGTTCTCTACCACAATACTACTGAACACCGAATTTGGAACGTACAAAGGACGCTTATCAAAAGTGCGGATAATCGTCATGCGCCAGCCAATGCGTTCGACAGTACCTTCGATTTGACGATCGGGAGAGCGTATCCAATCACCGACTTTAAAAGGGCGGTCGAAGTAAATCATCATGCCACCGAAGAAGTTCGACAGTAGATCTTTAGCGGCTAAACCGACGATTAAACCACCGACACCACCAAAGGTAAGCAAACCCGATAGGCTCAGCCCAAACGCCTGCATGATGGTTAAGCCACCCATCACCATAAAGAACAGTCGAGCCACCTTTGCGATAGCCTGTACTGTGGTTTCGTCTCTGGTTTTTTGCTCTAAGACATACTCTTCAGAGTTACTGATCATTCGCAGCGTAAACCAAACAAACGTAGATATGATCAGTATGTGTTTAAGTGTTCTTAGCCAGTTGATTTCATTACCAAACTGGTCTTGAAGAATCAAGCCAACAGACACGGTAGCAGGCCAGCACCAAAGCAACGTACTGACAGGTGTTTTTAAGGCCTCTAGCAGTAGGTCATCCCAATGAAATTGGGTTTTTTTGACCAAGATTTCCAGGCGATTATGGACAATTCGCCAAGCGACCCAAGCGAAAAAACTCGCAATAGTGATGAATAGGACGCTATTTGCCCAATCGCTATGGCTCTGGTTGATGTAGGTTTGTACTTGGGTTATGAATTCATTCATTGTGTGTACTGCCGCAGAAATTATGGGTTAGAAATTAGCAGAAATCACTTTTGTTCTCTACCTTTATAAATCAATCGATTAGCTGACAATTGTATCTCTATATGGATATATAGTCGTTTTTTTGTATGAAGACAATTTTGTTATTTGTTTTCGATGCTACGTAGCTTTGTAAGTGGAGTAATAAATGAGTGACAAACAATATGCAGTTATCGGCTTAGGGCGTTTTGGGTTATCTGTATGCAAAGAGCTACAAAGTTCAGGGGCGCAGGTGCTCGCTGTCGATATTGATGAAGAGCGAGTGAAAGAAGCGGCTAATTTTGTTTCACAAGCGATTGTTGCGAACTGTACGAGCGAAGAGACAGTTAAAGAACTAAGGCTGGACGATTACGATATGGTGATGGTGTCGATTGGCTCTGATGTTAACTCCAGTATTCTAACGACGCTAGTGGTAAAAGAATCAGGCGCAAAAGCCGTTTGGGTGAAGGCGAACGATAAGTTTCACGGCAAGATCCTTTCTAAGATTGGTGCCGATCATATCATCATGCCCGAACGAGACATGGGTATTCGCGTTGCGCGTAAAATGTTGGATAGACGCGTTCTTGAGTTTATCGACCTTGGCAGCGGTTTAGCGATGACTGAAATTGTTATTGGTTCTAATTTTTTGGGTAAGAAACTTGGTGACCTTAAGCTGTGCAAAGAAAATGGTGTTGAGGTACTTGGTTTCAAGCGAGGCCCGAACCTAACTAAAGCACCTGAACTGGATGTGAGTTTAGAAATTGGGGATGTGGTGATCATCGCTGGGCCGAAAGAGACCTTATCTAGAAAGCTACGCAATTGGTAACTGGCAATCGGAAATAAGGTAACAGTATGAATTCGTTGAAACGAAAAGGTACTTTCTACACACTTAAGAGTGATAAAAAGCCACGTAAAGGCTCTGAACCTAAGATTATCCTTACGAGCTTCTTAGGCGTACTTATCCCGTCTGCAATATTGTTGACCCTACCCGTGTTCTCTGTGACAGGTCTAAGCTTTACGGATGCACTGTTTACCGCCACGTCGGCGATCAGTGTGACAGGCTTAGGTGTTGTTGATACCGGTCAGCATTTCACCTTGGCAGGCAAAATCTTACTGATGTTCTTGATGCAAGTCGGCGGGTTAGGGCAGATGACCCTTTCTGCGGTGCTGCTCTATATGTTTGGTGTTCGGCTCAGTTTGAAACAGCAAGCATTAGCGAAAGAAGCATTGGGGCAAGATCGTAAGATTAACCTCAGGAAGTTAGTGAAGAAGATCATCATTTTTGCATTGGTGGCGGAATTTATAGGTTTCGTATTGCTCTGTTTTCGTTGGGTTCCTGAAATGGGATGGGCAACAGGGAGCTTTTACGCGTTATTTCACGCGATTTCCGCATTCAATAACGCAGGGTTTGCGTTGTTCTCAGACAGTATGGTGAGCTTTGTTGACGATCCACTGGTGATCTTTACCTTAGCTGGCTTGTTCATTTTCGGCGGATTAGGCTTTACTGTTGTGGGCGACCTATCGACTAACTGGCGGAAAGGCTTCCAACATCTGCATTTACACACCAAGATTATGCTAACGGCGACACCGACGTTATTGGCGGTGGGCACGGTGATGTTTTGGTTATTGGAGAGAAATAACTCAGCGACGATGGAGGGCTTGTCGACACAAGGGCAGTGGCTGGCGGCATTTTTCCAGTCAGCGAGTGCTCGTACTGCTGGTTTTAATAGTGTGGATTTGTCTCAGTACACTCAGCCTGCATTGTTGGTGATGATAGTACTGATGTTGATTGGTGCCGGTTCAACTTCCACTGGTGGTGGGATTAAAGTATCGACCTTTGCGGTTGCATTTGTTGCGACTTGGACATTCCTACGTCAGAAAAAGCATGTCGTGATGTTTAAACGTACTGTGACCTGGCAAGCGGTAACAAAGTCATTGGCCATTATTGTGGTAAGTGGGGCGCTATTAACCACTGCAATGTTTTTGTTAATGCTTACTGAAAAGGCGGCGTTTGATCGAGTGATGTTTGAGGTAATTTCGGCCTTTGCGACGGTCGGATTGACTGCTGGGTTAACCGCAAACTTAACTGAACCGGGGAAATACATCATGATTGTGGTAATGGTGATTGGACGAATCGGACCTTTGACTTTGGCTTACATGTTAGCTCGCCCTGAGCCTTCGTTGTTGAAATACCCTGAAGATACGGTGTTAACAGGTTAATAAGGTTAACAGGCTAAGGTTGACCCTTCTTGTTAGTGCGTTAGAAAAACAAAGCCAGCGAATATGCTGGCTTTGTTTTTTAGAGGTTCAGAGGTTTAAAGTAAGTTTCTGAATTCTTAGCCCTCGAACATCTCTACATATTCTTCGTAGCCTTCGTCTGCCAGTTTATCCGCTGGAATAAAGCGCATTGCGGCTGAGTTCATGCAGTAACGTAACCCTGTTGGTTTTGGACCATCTTTAAATACATGTCCCAGGTGAGAATCGCCAAACTTACTGCGAACCTCTGTTCTTGGGTAAAGCAGTTTGTAGTCAGTAGTTGTGACTACATAAGCCTCGCTGATTGGCTGTGTAAAGCTCGGCCAACCTGTACCTGATTTGTATTTGTCTTTTGAAGAGAATAAAGGCTCACCCGTTACGATATCAACGTAAATGCCTTCCTGCTTGTTGTCCCAGTACTTATTGTCAAACGGGCGCTCTGTTGCGTCGTCTTGTGTGACATCGTATTGCAGTGAAGTTAGAGAAGCTTTGATCTCTGCATCAGACGGCTTGCTGTATGTCTTAGCATTGGCTGTCGCATTCTTACCATTGATGATCTGACGGATCGTTTGCGGGTTTTCTTTTCTATCATCGCCGAAGACTTTATCTAGGTACTGATCACGACCAGAAGCGTAGCGGTAGTAGTTATAACGAACTTTGCTCTTCTTGTAATAATCTTGGTGGTAATCTTCTGCTGGCCAGAATTTTTCAAACTTAATCAGTTCTGTTTTTAGTGGTTCACCAAAGATCTGAGCTTTGTCTATCTCCATCATGAAGTTTTGAGCGACGTCTTTCTGTTCTTGGTTATGATAGAAAATAGCAGGTCGATATTGTGGACCTCTATCTACGAAAGAGCCTTTGTCGTCGGTTGGGTCGATGTGTTGGAAGAATTGGTCAAGCACCTGTTCATAGCTGACCACATCAGGGTTATAGGTCACATTGATTACTTCGATGTGGCCAGATTTACCCGATGAAACTTGTTTGTAGGTTGGGTTTTCTAATTTACCACCAGAATACCCAGAGATAACGTCTGTCACGCCTGTCAGTTTTTCTAGATCGGATTCTGTACACCAAAAACAACCACCAGCCAGTGTCGCGATTTCAGTTTTACCTGAACTAGCCGTTTTATCCATTGTATTGGCAGTGCCAGTCTGGCTTACAAACAGCGAAATCAGTGGTAGTGTAACCACGAGTGATACCAATATTTTAGATAATTTATTCATAGATACCTCATCTTGACGTTTTTCTCATTCGATTTTGAATGTACGAATAGAGACAGGTTTTAGATGGAAAAAATTACACTATTCATGAAAAAAATATCTCAAATAGAAAATCTTGCTCATAAATGCCGCCAGTAGTAGGGTGTAGGCATTGATATAAAATACCAAATAATGATGACGTTTTCGTACATCTAAGGAACAACATGCAAGCAGAAGTTAAATGGGTCGAAGGCTTTAAATTCCTCGGTCAATCTCAATCAGGCCATTCTATTGTTATGGATGGAAGCGGCGGTGCTACTGCGCCAAGCCCGATGGAAATGGTGTTAATGGCTGCTGGTGGCTGTAGCTCTGTTGATGTAGTGGACGGTTTGAAATCTGCGGGTCAAAGCATCACTGGTTGCAATGCAAAGCTTGAAACCAAACGTCGTGAAACAGCGCCGAAAATCTTTACTGTGATTAATATTCACTTTGAAGTGTCTGGTGACAACCTTGATCCTGAGCAGGTCGCTAAGGTGTGTGCGGATTCATTAGAAAAGTACTGTTCTGTATGTCTAATGTTGGGTGCTGGCGTAGAGATGACTCATAGTTGGGAAATCGTCTAGTCTTCTGATTGTACAGCTTGGCGGTAGGCTAATCTTTACGGCTTACGGCTTATCGCTTACGGTTTTTAGGCATAGCCAGACAAAGAAAAGGGCGGAGCACTTTAAAGTGCTCCGCCCTTATTATTTTAACTAAGGTAGAGTGCTATTATTCAGCAGCTTCTACGATAACTTCTTCAACTTTGACTTCTTCTTGGTATTCAAAACCAGGGATCGTTGCGTCAACACGACGGTTTTGAGCACGACCTTCAGCTGTAGCGTTTGATGCAATTGGATTCTCTTCGCCTTCACCTGACGCTGTAATACGGTCTGCTTCAATGCCTTGCTCTTCGATGTATGCGGCTACAGCAGCAGCACGTTTCTTAGAGATCATTAGATTATACTCAGCTGCACCTGTTGAGTCGGTGTGACCAACAACATCAACTGATGATTGAGGGTGAGCTTTAAGTACTTCAACTAATGGCATTAATGCAATTTTACCATCTGTAGACAGTTCAGTACTGTTTGTCTCAAACATACCTTGAGAGAAGCTCTCAGTTTGCGCTTTAGTAACAACCACGGTTGTCTTCTCTTCAACAACAACTGCTGGTTCTGTGATTGGCTCAGATGGCGCTTGAGTCACTGCTACTGCAGAAGCTGTTGCAGCCGCCGCTGATGCTGTTGTGTTGCCAGTACCGAAGTTGTAGCTAACACCAACTGATAGTAGGTTCGAGTTCAGGTCTTGAACGTAGTTGTCGTCGAAATCATCAAAGTATTGGTATTCAACACGTAATGCCCAATCAGAAGATAGTTGCTTCTCTACACCGATACCAGCAGAAAGAACGACGTCATCCTCGCCACCGTGTGAAATGTAAGCAGGACCTGCTTTAAAGAATACGTCAAACTCTTGTTGTACTGCTAGGCGGTACATTGGAGTTAGCGAGATTGCGATCAGTGGATCGCTGAACGCAGCTGTTGTGCCGTTCTTTGAAAAGCTTGTCTTGTAGTCGCCAAGGAAGTCTGAGCTTAGCTCAATACCAAACTTGTCATTAAAATTGTAGCCAGAGTAGATGCCTGCACCAATTGCATCATCATCACACTTTTCACCGCTTACGCATGCGCTGTCTAGCCAGCCCACGCCCACTTTTGCACCCACGTAAGTCGTTGCAGCAATAGAAGGCGCTGCTGCTAGGCCTGAAGCGGCTACAACAGCACACATGATTTTTGACAGTTTTTTCATAATTTTTTCCTTGGATTAACTCTTATTTTTATCTGAACTTACCAGTAAAACGATCACTTATTGGGTTACGACACTGCTTATAATAAGTAAATCAAGGTGTTGGTTCAGGTGAACCTGTTTCTTTCTCAGTACTTATATTGTTAATCTGATTGCGTATTGGAGTCAATGAAATTGTTAAATATTATATATTTAAGATGCCTTTATTGTTGATTTTATCATTTGTTGGAATGTTTATGTTTAAGCTATAGCCTAGCCTCGTCTATTTACCAGTGGCGCTACGGGTAATAAGTAAAAAACTTGCGCTTTATCATGCTTATAAAACAAAAATCCCCACCCAATATGTATAACTCGAATGAGTACATGATTGGATAGGGATTTGAATTAAAGCGATTGGAGATGTTTTTCACGTACTTTACGTCACGTGAACATCTCGCTTTTGCTTATGGGCACTCTCCTGCCAGTAAACGCTGTTCAATATCTGCAATGACGCCTGGTAGGTCTGCAATGGTATCGATCAAGTAGTGCGGGTTTGATTCGTTTAGCCTAACGCTTGCTTTTTCACGTGCAGCTGTAAGTGTTGTCTCGTCTGCATCTAAATATTCTTGATACGTTAAGCCTGCTTCGTTACCTGATAGTACAAGGCCTACTGTCCACATACCTGCGTTGTGACCTTCATCGATCCCAGGTGCTGCATCATCCACTTTCACACATGCTGAAACGCTGGTTACGCCAAGGTCGATTACGTTTTTAAGTGCCATAAATGGAGCAGGGCGACCGCCTTGAGGTAAGTCATCGGTCGCTACCACGTTATCTGGTCGGTAACCGTAATCTGCAGCAGCAGGAATTAAAACATCCATCACTTCACGTGGGTAACCTGAACAAGACCCGATCTTCACGTTCTTCTCTTTTAAGTTATTGACCACTTCTATCGCGTTTAAAATTGGAGCTGCGTGATCGGCTACTTTCGCTTTTTGAAGAGGCATGAATGCCGCGTAGATCGCGTCAACATCTTCACTTGTCATGGAGCGTCCGAATTGAGCCTTCCAACGAGCGTCAACGGCTGGAATTCGACCAACTGCTTGGATGTGGTCCCATTTGCCGATCCCCATAGGTTCACGCGCTTCTGCTAAGTCGATATCAAAGTCGAAACCTTGTCTGAATGCTTCAACGAAAATACTGGTTGGAGCAAATGACCCAAAATCAACGATAGTGCCGGCCCAGTCAAAGATAACCGCTTGGATAGGTGATGTTGTGTTCATAGTCGTGTCCTATTTCTGTTCTCTCCCAACTCAAGTTGTTCTGGGAGATGAATGATTGTTTTAGGTTATTGGTTGCTTGAAATTATTTCTTCAAGACATGCTTTAAAAGGTGGTTTAAAGGTACTCAAAGTCTTTGCAGACTTTTGCTATCGCTTTTTCGAATACAGACAGAGCGACTTCTAGTTCGCTGCGGCTGATGATCAATGGTGGGCTCAACTGAATCACATTACCTTGTGACACCTTAAAGCTCAGGCCATCGTTTAGACATTGGTAAAGCACGGCTTCTGCTTCATCGAAAGCTCGGGTTTTGGTGATGTGGTCAGTGACCAATTCCACCCCCCAGAGCAGGCCGATGCCGCGAACGTCACCAATGACTGGGTACTTCTCTTTCATTTTAAGCAGCTGTTCACGCACGAATGCGCTGTCCGCTTGTACTTTTTCAAGTAGGTTTTCTTGTTCAATTACTTCCATGGTTGCGAGTGCTGCCGCGCAACCAATAGGGCTTTTCTCATGGGTGTAGTGACCAAGAGATACTTGCGCTGCCGTGTTGTATTTGTCTTTTGTGATCATGGCTGCGATTGGTACTAAGCCGCCGCCAAAACCTTTACCGATACAAAGAATGTCAGGCTCGATATCAAAAGCTTGGTGTGTAAACCATTCGCCACTGCGACCCATGCCATTAGGGATGTCATCAATGATCAACAGGACGTTGTGTTTGTCACAAATCTCACGGATGCGCTTCCAGTAAGCTTTGCTTGGTACTTGCACGTCTGTGTTACGCACTGCTTCTGCAATGAAGGCACCAATGCCACCTTCTTTTTCAATCACGTACTCTAGGTAATCGGCATAATGCACATCACATGTGGTCTCGTTCGCATCGCCGGAGTTTTGCCCGCGAAGCGATAAAGAGTCATTAAGCGGGAAAGCACCACGATAAGAGACCGCTGGTGGAATGCGTTCTACGCCAGCCATTAATGGCCCCATGCCTTCGCGGAAACACGCTTCGCCACCTACTGAAATTGCATCGAGTGACGCGCCATGGAAGGAATCCCACAATGAAACGACTTTGAAGTTGTTGGTGACATGTCGAGCCAGTTTGAGTGCCATACCAATCACCGATGTGCCACCTGGAGCAAACAACACGCGATTCAAATCACCACCACAGATCTGTGTCAGCTTTTCAGCGCACTGAACCGCAGTTTCATTGGTAAAGCGACGCGGTGAAAACGGCAATGACGCCATTTGCTGAGTCACTTTATTAATGATGTGTGGGTGACCATAACCCAACTGATGAACGTTGTTACCGTGAAAGTCCATGTACTTCTTGCCAGTCGTATCTTGAATGTAGATGCCTTCTGCGGCTTCAAGTGTGTCTAGGCAAGGCGTTGACATGGCTTGATGAAGAAACACGTCAGCATCACGCTTTAACATTACTTGAGTCGCATCATCGTTTAGCGATTCGTTCCATTTTTCGCGTGCTGGCGTGGTGTTCACATCGCCTTCGCTTCGAAAGTGTGTGGCCTTTAGAATAGGCTCTTGATTGATCGTCGTCATTATTTGATGTCCCAGTACATAGCGTTTTTCACCGCGCCAATGAGAGCTTCAATGTCTGACGGATACACTTCACCGATGTTACCGATTCGGAAGCAGTCTGCGTTTGAAACCTTACCGGGGTAAATCACAAAACCTTGTTCTTTCAAACGATCATAGAATTCCTTGAATTGGTAATCGCTATGAGTTGGAGAATAGAAAGAGGTAATGATCGGTGAATGAAGATCATCATTAAGCAGTGGCTCAAAGCCAAGAGAGCGCATACCTGCAACCAATGTGGTTTGGTTGGTTTGGTAGCGATTATGACGAGCTTCGATGCCACCTTCTTGCTCCAATTCAAGTAGAGCTTGGTAGAAAGCACGCACTGTATGAGTTGGAGAGGTGAAGCGCCATTTACCATGGTTGCTTTCCATGCAGTGCCATTGGTCAAACAGGTCAAGGCTTAATGAACGAGCTTGGCCTTTGCATTTTTCCAGTTCCGATTGCTTCGCAATAACAAAGCCGAATCCAGGTACACCTTGAATACACTTGTTTGCTGAGCTGATCATGTAATCGATACCTAACTCAGCTATATCCATAGGGATGCCACCAAAACTCGACATCGCATCTAGAATGACGGTTTTGTTGTGCTGTTTTGCCAATTTGGCGATGTCTTCGATTGGATTCAACATACCCGTAGTGGTCTCACAGTGCACAATCGCAACGTGAGTAATGTCTGAATCCATAGCCAATGCCGTCTCCATTTCGTTCAAGTCAGGCTGTGATGTTTCACCTGGGGAAACGACATGGCATGGAATGTTTAAGTATTCTGAGATTTGAGCAATACGAGCACCATACGCACCGTTGTCAACAACAAGAAGCTTGCCGCTTTTTGAGATAACGCTACCGATTGCTGCTTCAACTGAAGCGGTGCCGCTACCTTGCATTAGTACGCTTGTATAACCCGTTTGCTTAGTCGCTAAAGTCACTAGCTTGCTACGAATCACTTCAACAACGTCTTTGTTGTATTCATCATCCCAAGTACACCAATCTTTTAGCATCGCTTGGCGAACGGTTTCAGAAGTAGATAGAGGACCCGGTGTCAGCAATAAGTATTCGTTTCTCATGTTCAATTCTCGTGATTTGTATTTTGGACTATACCAATGTTTGCGATTACTTTAGCAACCAATTTAAACGGCCGTAAATAGCCCAAACGTTATTTTCACAAAAGCTTCATATTCAAATTTGTCACTTGTGTTGAGAAATTTTCCGATCTTTAAACTGCCATTTTTTGTTCATTTAATCGTCATAAAAGCCAGTTAGCTTAATACTCGAAATCTGGTACATACCAATGCAAAGGTGTGTGTTAACAACCTAAATGAATTTATGGACATAGAAGCCTCTTGATGGGGCTTCTAGCTTCTAACCTTGGCATCGGGCCTGACTGGAGAAAATGATGAAAAACCGTTTTATGAAAGGATCACTTGCAGCGTTAGTAACTCTACTCGCTGGTAATGCTTATGCAGCACAGGAAGTGACGGTTTACACCGCTTTTGAAACTGACATTTTAGCGAAATACAAGAACGCATTTGAAAGTGAAAACCCAGACATCAACATCAAGTGGGTACGTGATTCAACTGGGATCATGACGGCAAAATTATTGGCCGAAAAAAACAACCCGCGTGCAGAGGTAGTTTGGGGACTTGCTGGTTCTTCAATGGCACTGCTTAAAGAAGAGGGCATCCTCAAACCTTATACGCCTCAAGGTGTAGAAGCATTACGCGCTAACCTTAACGACCCACAGTCTACTCAAGCTTGGTACGGTAATGATGCATTCTTCAATGCAGTTTGTTTCAACGAAGTGGTCGCTAAGCAATTGAACCTACCGGCACCTAAGTCTTGGGATGACCTAACGAAACCTATCTACAAGGGCCACATTGCTATGCCAAACCCAGCATCTTCTGGTACGGGCTACATGCAGGTTTCGGCTTGGTTACAAAACATGGGTGAAGACCAAGGTTGGAACTACATGCAGAAGCTAGACCAAAATATTGCTCACTACACGCACTCAGGTTCGAAGCCATGTGTTCAAGCCGGTATGGGTGAAGTCGCTATCGGTATTTCTATGGCGAGCCGTGGCGCTAAGCTGAAAACTCAAGGCGCTCCACTTTCAGTTATTACGCCTGAAGGCATCGGCTGGGAATCTGAAGCGGTAGGCCTTGTTAAGCCTTCTGATGCAGCACAACGTGTTATCGATTGGTCTATTTCTAAAGCGGCAAACGAGCTTTACATCGAAATGTACCCAGTTGTTGGTCACCAAGATGTGACAGGCAAAGCAGAGAACTTCCCTAATGTAGAAAAGAACATGGCAAAAATGGACTTCGCTCGCATGGGCAGTGAACGTGCCGAGGTTCTTAAAACATGGTCTGACAAGTTTGACGCTAAATCAGAGCCAAAATCTTAATCTGACGACCTATTCAGTTACTTAACTATTTAGCTATTTAGCTCATTAGAAGTTAGAAATCAGTAAAGGAAGGCTTCGGTCTTCCTTTTTTAGTTTTACGCCTTTAGGTTTTTAGTAAGGTACAACAAATGAAAAAGCACTACTCATATTGGTTCAAGCAAGCATTGGAGCAGGAATTTGGCAGCATCAAGGCGGGGCTAGAGTCCTCTAAACCGCTTCAAAAAGACATTAACTGTGATATCGCCATTGTTGGCGGTGGCTATACGGGCTTATGGACGGCGATTTTAATCAAACAACAGCAACCCGAAAAGCATGTTGTCGTGATTGAAAAAGGCCTATGTGGTAGCGGTGCTTCTGGTGCGAACGGCGGTTGCATGCTGACGTGGTCAACTAAGTATCCGACGCTGAAAAAGCTCTACGGAAAAGAACAAGCGAAATGGTTGGTTAAGGAATCGGAAAAGGTTATATACGAGATCGAAGCCTTTTGTAACGAACACAAGATTGACGCGCATCTATATCGAAGCGGTACTTACTACACGGCGACCAATGAAGCGCAAAAGGGTGGAATGGAACCTGTTGTGAATGAGTTGGTCAAGCAAGGCATAAATAGTTGGAAGAAGTGTGATAAGTCTTTGGCTGATAAAGCGGGATCTGATCGCCACATTGAGGGTTACTACTCAGAAGCTGCGGGTAGTGTGCAGCCTGCGTTATTGGCTAGAGGTTTGCGCCGAGTCGCTCTAGAACTGGGTGTTGAAATTCACGAAAACACAGAAATGACATCACTCGACTATGGCTCCCCAGCTCTAATTCAAACCAAAGGCGGTTCCGTATTTGCGGATAAAGTGATTTTGGCACTCAATGCGTGGATGCTCGATCACTTTAAAGAGTTCAAACGCAGCATAGTGGTTGTTTCTTCAGATATGGTGGTGACCAAGCCTATTCCTGAAAAGCTCAAGCAGTTTGGTCCAGAGAAAGGGGCAGCGGTGGTAGATTCGCGTATCTTTGTCCACTATTACCGAGATACCCAGGACGGACGACTCATGTTGGGCAAAGGCGGTAATAAGTTCTCGTTTGCCAATCAAGTTGAAAGCATGTTTAACCAAACGACCAACTACCTGCCGATTCTCAATCAATCCTTCCAAAAACTGTTTCCTAAGTTGGAGCAAAGTGAATTCGATTACAATTGGTCTGGCGGCTCAGATCGTTCGGTCACCGGTCTGCCATTTTTCGGTAATCTAAAAGGCCAAGGCAACATCTATTATGGGCTTGGTTATTCAGGCAATGGCGTTGCTCAAACCCGTATGGGCGGAAAAATTTTGTCAGCAATGGTACTCGATATCGACAATGCATGGACACGAAGCGGTTTAACCAAAGGCCCATTAGGACACTTCCCACCAGAGCCATTTCGTTGGGTAGGTGCGATGATGGTGCGTGATGCGGTCCGAAGAAAAGAGAACGCGGAAGATTCGGGTAGCACGCCATTGTGGCTAGATAAACAGTTATCCAAACTCGCAGGTGCGGCGGGCAAAGCCGACAAGGTTGAATCATAGATTAATCTAACGTTTAAATTAGAAGTTTACATTTAGGCTCTCAGTGATTTATGGGCAAGTCACTGAGGGCTTTCAACGTTGAACGAACTTTTAATGCTTATTATATCTGCAATATAACTGTCATTTAGCTACTATAAATTTGTCACTCAACTGCAATATTCTCAGTTTAAATTTGGTATATACCATATAGAGAGTGCTGTAGTATGAGCAACCAAACTTATTTGAATATTGAAAACGTTGTAAAGCAATTTGGCCAATTTACAGCGTTAAAAGACATCTCCCTATCGATAGATAAAGGCGAGTTCGTCTGTTTTCTTGGCCCGTCCGGCTGTGGAAAAACCACCTTATTACGTGCGATTGCAGGTCTAGACTTGCCAACTTCAGGTTCCATTGAGCAGAACGGTAATGATACGACCTTCTTGCCACCAGAAAAGCGCGACTTTGGCATCGTGTTCCAATCTTACGCTTTGTTTCCAAATCTCACTGTGGAAGAAAACATTGCGATTGGTCTGAAAAACCAAGGCATGTCGACCAAAGAAGCCCTTGAGACGGTTGAGTCTTGGTTGGAGACCATCGGTTTACCAACGTCTGGCCAAAAGTATCCGAATCAGTTGTCTGGCGGACAGCAGCAGCGTGTTGCTTTGGCTCGCGCGTTAGCGTTGTCTCCAGGCTTGTTGCTACTCGATGAGCCTCTTTCTGCGTTGGATGCGAAGGTAAGAACACACCTGCGTGATGAGATCTGCCAACTGCAACGTAAGCTGGGTATCACCACTATTATGGTGACGCACGACCAAGATGAAGCTCTAACGATGGCCGACCGTATTGTGGTTATGAATCATGGTGTTATCGAGCAGGTAGGTGCCCCACAAGAGATCTACCAAAAACCCGTCAGTCGTTTTGTGGCTGAGTTTGTTGGTAGCATGAACTTCATTCAAGCTTCTGTCGCAGCGCAAGGCAAGATACGTATTGCTGAGTCGATGCTACCGTTGCCGGGCTTAGATAACCTCACTCCAAAACTTGGTGATGTTTTCGATATTGCCGTTCGTCCAGAGCAAATCCAGTTTGTTGATCGTTTTAGTGAATCCTTGCCAGTGAGAATCGTATCAAGCGAATTCTTAGGGGCGTTTTATCGTGTTGAGTGTCAATTGCAACATGACTCAACGGCGAAAGAGATCATCGTTGATGTATCGGTCAAAGAGTTCAACCGATTGAAGCTGCGTCGCAGTGATATTCGTTATGTGGCGTTTGACCAAGAAGGGCTGAGAGCTTACCCATCGAAAAGCCTGCAAGTGATGAAAGACGAGGCGGCGTAAATAATCATGGAATCGACTCAAATGATGCAATCTAAGCTGCTAATTCAACGACGAGTACAGCCTTTTCTTGCTCGATTAAGTAAAGACAACGTAATTCTGTTTGGGCTGTTGGCCTTTTTGTCTGTGGTCATGACGCTGTTTATCCTGATGCCACTGTGGGCAATGTTGAAAAAAAGCGTTCAGAATGCAGACGGAGAATTTGTAGGATTACAGAATTTCGCAACGTATTTTGCTTCTCAAAGCCTGTGGCAGTCGGTAGGTAACACGTTTACGCTTGGGCTGTTAGTAACGGTTGTCGTGGGTGTATTAGCGTTTGGTTATGCCTATGCGTTGACTCGTTCATGTATGCCTTTCAAGGGGCTTTTTCAGGTGTTGGGTTCAGCGCCGATTCTTGCTCCTTCATTGCTTCCTGCCATCAGTTTGATCTTCTTATTTGGTAACCAAGGTATCGCTAAAGAAGTCTTGGGTGGCAACTCGGTTTATGGCTTGATTGGTATCTCACTGGGCCTGATATTCTGGACGTTTCCACATGCCTTGATGATTCTTACCACTTCGTTAAGAACGTCTGACGCTCGTCTGTATGAGGCGGCACGTGCACTCAATACTTCATCGCTAAAAACCTTCTTCATGGTGACGTTACCAGCGGCAAAGTATGGTTTGATCAGCACTCTGATCGTTGTGTTTACGCTGGTGGTTTGTGACTTTGGTGTGCCAAAGGTGATTGGAGGCAGTTATAACGTTCTATCGACAGACATCTTTAAACAAGTGGTAGGGCAGCAGAATTTCTCTATGGGCGCGGTGACCAGCATCCTATTGCTATTGCCTGCGTTGCTTGCGTTTACCGTTGACCGCTGGGTTCAAAAGAAACAGAAGAGCTTGTTTGATACTCGCTCCGTCGCTTACCAACCAGAGCCAAACACTCTACGTGATGGCATGTGTTTCTTTTATTGCACGATCATCTCTGCTGCTGTTGTTATTGTGCTAGGCATGGCGATATACGGATCTATGGTCACTTTCTGGCCTTGGAATAAAACGTTAACGCTAAATAATTATAACTTCGCAGAGATGAGTACTTATGGTTGGACGCCATTTTTCAACTCTTTAACCCTCGGCTCTTGGACTGCGATCATCGGTACCGTATTGATTTTCTTAGGCGCGTATTGCATTGAGAAAGGCCGCGCCTTCGGTCCTGTTCGTCAAACAATGCAAATGCTCAGTGTGGTACCGATGGCTGTTCCGGGTATGGTGTTGGGTTTGGGATATATCTTCTACTTCAATGACTTGAGTAACCCACTCAACTTCTTGTATGGCACGATGGCGTTCTTGGTGATTAATACGGTGGTTCACTACTACACAGTCGGCCACATGACAGCGTTAACCGCATTAAAACAGCTGCCTGAGGAAATAGAAGCGACGGCGGCTTCGGTTAACCTACCGCAATACAAGCTGTTCTTTAAGGTGACGGTACCCGTTTGTCTGCCTGCGATTTTAGATATTGCGACATACCTGTTTATTAATGCACTTACCACGACATCTGCGGTAGTATTCTTGTATTCTACCGATACGATACCTGCGTCAGTTTCAGTACTGAATATGGATGATGCGGGGCAAACGGGTGCAGCAGCTGCCATGGCGGTGATGATCATGATATCGGCAGCGAGCGCGAAGTTGATTCATATGTTAATCAACAAGTTATTCGAGAAGCGCACCCAAGCTTGGCGTAAACGCTAGCGAACCATTTTATATTGCAGTTGGCCAAGGAGTGGCTGACGACAAGAACAAGAATAAAAGGAAATGAAGTGCAGTACGTAAAAATCAAAGATGTCATCGTAGAGCAGATAGAGTCGGGGATGTTAACACCACGACAGAAGCTGCCTGCGGAGCGAAAACTGGCTGAATCGTTTGATACAACACGAGTTACGTTACGTGAAGCCTTGTCTTCACTTGAAGCGGAAGGGCGTATTTATCGAGAAGACCGACGTGGTTGGTTTATCTCTCCTGCGCCACTGCGCTACGATCCAACACAAACGCTGAACTTCACGAATATGGCTTTGTCGCAGAATCGTAAGCCGAAAACAGAGTTGGTGGCGGCGAAAGGCATGTTAGCGACCAAGGAAGCAACTAGGCTTCTTGAGCTGCAACCTTTTTCGGATGTTTATCGAGTAGACAGAGTTCGTTATCTTGAAGACAGACCCGTTGTGTATGTGACCAACTACATTCGACCTGAGCTGTTCCCTAATTTGCTTGATTATGACTTGTCTAAATCGTTGACGGACATCTACCGTGAGCACTTTGGCGTGGTGTATCAGAAGATCCGTTACCGAGTGAGCACAACGTCTTTGCTTGGCGAAACCGCGCAAGCCCTGCGTGCGACTTCTGGCTCTCCGGCTATGGTGGTTGAGCGTGTTAATTACAATCAAGACGGTGATTTGATTGATTGCGATATTGAATATTGGCGTCATGACGCGATCAGCATTGAGTCGATCGCACAGCTAGAGCGCTAGTCATACGTTATAACGTTGGCATACCTGCAATTATGCAGGATTGCCCAATTGAAACGCTCAAAGGTCTCTTATTCGGAGGCCTTTTTTATCACCTGTTGTCAGCCGTTGTGCTAATTCATCAATAATTTAGGAATGAAATGGAATTCTCTGCCATTGTCATCGTGATCATTTCGGCTCTGCTTCATGCGGGTTGGAACGTTTTAGGTAAGTCTAATCAAGGATCGGGTTCGTCATTCTTCTTAGCCTCTGGCTTTGCCGCTGCCGCGATATTGACACCTTACTTGCTCTGGTATGTTCACAGTGTAGGACTATCAAATATCTCACTTCCATTCTGGCAACTGGTTTTCTTGAGTGGGATCTGTCAAATCATCTATTTGATTGGGTTAGGCGCGGCCTACAAACAAGCTGATATCGGAGTGATTTACCCAATGGCAAGAGCACTGCCCGTGTTGATGGTGGGTTTAGGCACGGTGTTGATAGGCTATGAATTGTCGGCGAATCAATGGATTGGGTTCACTTTAATAACATTAGGCTGCTTGTTTGTACCAATTAAGCAGTTTTCAGATCTTAGGTTAAAAGCGTATCTCAACCTTGGCGTACTGTGGGCGTTGATCGCGGCCATTGGTACCACGGGCTATTCCATCATTGATAAAGAAGCGCTTCTGTTACTCGATCCTTTGAGCACAACAGTTATAACTAACAAGCACACCGCGATTTTCTATCTAGGCATTCAGTTTTGGGCGATTGTGATTCCACTGAGCCTGTGGCTGCTCGTGTCGAATCAAAAAATCGAATTTCATAATGCTTGGTTATTGCGTAAAAGAGCAACACTTGCTGGCATCATGATGGCTTCGACCTATGGCCTCGTATTATTTGCGATGACCATGACTGAAAATGTCAGCTTGGTTGTCGCTCTAAGGCAAGTAAGCATCATCTTCGGCGTAGTGATGGGGATCTACTTTTTAAAGGAAAAGTGGCACGTCACTCGCGGTGTAGGTGTCTCTTTTATTATTGCCGGCTTAGTTATATCACTGACTTAAAAGGTTTTTTCCTTTCCTTCCCTACTTACAATGTGACTTTTCAGTCACATTGCCCTTATTGATAGCAAACGTTTTACTAATGTTAAAGATGTGATCCTTCTCATAGACAAGGCTGTAAAGTTACCGGTAACATCCACCTCAACGTTACCGGTAACATATAATAACAAGCCGGACTCTGTGAAACTCATAAGGATACCCAAATGAAAGCTCTGACTAAAACGCTGATTGCCGCTTCCCTCACTGGTCTATTTGCTACTTCAGCAATGGCTGCAGACTTTAAACTTAAGATTCAATCTTCAGATCCATCTGGTGATTTGAACTTCAAGGTTCAGCAGAAGTGGGCCGAGCGCGTAGAAACGATGTCTAACGGACGTATCGATATCGATCTACTTCCTGTTGGTGCTGTGGTTAAGCACACAGAAACGCTAGGCGCGATCAAAATGGGCATCCTAGATGGTCACATCACAGCAACAGGTTACTTCTCTGGTAAAGATCCAGCTTTTGGTCTTATCGGTAACATGGTTGGTGCATGGTCAGACACAACACAGCTGCTTCAGTACATGAACTACGGAGGTGGTAATGAGCTAATGACTGAACTGTACAAGCCTTACGGTGTTCAGTTCGTTGGTGCTTCAACAACCGGCGTTGAATCATTCATTTCTAAAAAGCCAATCGACGGTGTAGCGGATCTTAAAGGTCTTAAACTGCGTGCGCCTGAAGGCCTAGTACAACAAGTATTTGCAGCCGCGGGTGCGACTCCAGTAAACCTGCCAGGTTCTGAAGTATTTACTGGCCTAAGCAAAGGCGTAATTGATGCAGCGGACTACACGGTATTCTCTACCAACCAAAAAGCGGGCATGAACGACATTGCAACACATCCAGTTCAACCGGGTTTCCATTCACTACCGCTTATCGATATCTCTATTTCTCAGAAGAAATGGGACAAGATGCCAGCTGATCTACAAACAATGCTGCAAACATCAGTGCGTGACTTCTCTTACGACATGACGACTCAGCTGAAAATGGCTGACCAAGCGGCACTGAAAGAAGCTCAAGCGAACCCAGAAATCACTATCCATGATTGGTCTCAAGAAGAGCGTAAGAAGTTCCGTGAAATCGCGAAAGGCCAATGGAAAGTATTTGCAGAGCGTTCTGATAACGCAGGGAAAGTTTACACCTCAGTGACTGTGTTCCTAGAAGAAAACGGCTTACTGTAATTTAAACTTAGTTTACTGACGGGGGAGGGCATTGCTCTCCCGTATTCTCCCAGGAAATTTGGCCCATGACAGACAAAACTCCCCATGCCCCAGCTGAAAACGACGAGCAACCAAGAAATGCGCTTGATCGTTTTGTTATAAAGTTCAGTAATCTCGTGAGCTGGTTTTTTATCTTTACTGTATTGATTTCATTTTATGAAGTTGTGATGCGTTACGCATTCGATGCCCCGACCACATGGGTACATGAAACAGCTTCTTTCATCGGTGGTTCTTTATTCATTATTGGTGGCATCTACGCGTTTGCTGCGAATAAGCATGTACGTGTGGTTCTTATCTACGATTCAGTGTCTAACCAAGCACGCAAATATCTTAATCTTGTTCACCACATTGTGGGTTTGGCCTTTGCTGGCATGCTCGCTTATGCGGCTTACTTCACCGCAGAGGAAGCATGGTTTGCACCATGGGGTGAATTCCGCCTTGAAACATCAGGTTCAGTGTTAAACGCGCCTTATCCTGCGCTGCTGAAAGGCCTGATTTTTGTCGTTTTGTGTGTTCTTGTTGTCCAGTTTGTATTGCACCTAATCCAAGAGTTGATGGGTCTAAGGAAGAATAACGATGTTTGATTTATCTTCTATTGGTATCGCATGGGGCAGCTTGCTCATGCTGGTTATGATGATTGGCTTGCTACTGACCGGTATGCAGCTAGCGTTCGTAACAGGCTTTGTCGCGATTTTCTTCACTCTATGCTGGTTTGGCCCTGATGCCTTACCTTTGATCGCAAGCCGTACTTACAGTTTTGCTTCTGGTTATGTGTTCTTAGCAGTACCGATGTTCGTTTTGATGGCGGCTTTATTAGACCGTTCGGGCATTGCTCGCGATTTGTTTGATGCAATGAAATCTGTCGGCCGTAAAGTACGTGGTGGTGTGGCAGTACAAACCTTATTAGTCGCGGTTCTATTGGCTTCCATGTCCGGTGTTATCGGGGGTGAAACGGTATTACTGGGTATTCTGGCACTGCCACAAATGCTTCGTTTAGGTTATGACCGTAAGCTTGCTATCGGTACAACCTGTGCAGGTGGCGCACTTGGTACCATGCTTCCGCCAAGTATCGTACTGATCATCTACGGTATGACAGCCAGCGTATCGATTGGCGACCTGTTCAAAGCTTCTTTCTTACCTGCGTTTATTCTTGCTGGCTGTTACATCGGCTACGTGTTGATTCGCTGTAAGCTGAATCCTTCTCTGGCTCCTCTTCCGAGTGATGATGAGACAGAAGAAGATATCGCAAATCAGCCAAGCTACTTCAAGGCTCTGTTCTTCCCACTGCTTTCTGTAGCAACAGTTCTAGGTAGTATCTACACGGGTATCGCTTCAGTAACAGAAGCTTCGGCTTTGGGTGTGGTTGGTATCATGATCAGTGCGCTTATCCGTGGTGAGTTGAATTTCAACATGCTGAAAGAGAGTGCCATCGCAACCATGCGTACCTGCGGCATGATCATGTGGATTGGTATAGGTGCTAGTGCATTGGTTGGTATTTACAACCTGATGGGCGGTATTGATTTTGTTGAAGAAACCATCCTTGCGCTCAGTGGTGGTAACGCGACAGTAACGCTATTAATCATGATGGCTATCTTACTGGTTCTAGGCATGTTTCTTGACTGGGTAGGTGTGGCACTTCTAACAATGCCAATCTTCGTTCCAATCATTACTGGCCTTGGGTTCGACCCAGTTTGGTTCGGCGTTGTGTTCTGTCTAAACATGCAGGTGTCGTTCTTGTCACCACCATTTGGTCCCGCGGCTTTCTACCTGAAATCGGTAGCACCAAAAGACATCAGCTTAGGTGAGATTTTCTCTTCACTACTGCCGTTCATTGCACTTCAAGTATTGGTGCTGGCACTGGTTATTATCTTTCCTCAGCTCGCGCTTTGGTGGCAATAACAGCAAAGGTTCCAGAGCGAATTTAACGTTCAGGAACCTATCAACAACAACACAAGTTTAACTATTAGATTCGATTGTCAGCCCCTGTTTTGGTTGGGGCTTAGGGAAGGCTTGCCTTATGAAAAGCAAAAAAATACTCGTGATGGGCGTATCTGGATGCGGGAAAAGCCTAATTGGTAGCCGTATCGCACAGGCTTTAGAGCTTCAATTCTTTGATGGCGATGACTTCCATCCGCAAAGCAACGTAGAAAAAATGCGTCAAGGTATTCCGCTGACTGACGAAGATCGTCAAGGATGGCTAGAAACACTGAATAAGCAATATATCGAACAGCCAAGTGCTGTGATTGCTTGTTCTGCATTGAAATCTCAATATCGCGACATTCTACGAAAGAATAATGAAGGTTTAGTTATCGTGTACCTACAGGGTAGCTTCGACACCATTTGGAACCGCCATAAAGCGCGCGAGAACCATTACTTCAATGGTCAAGAAATGTTGAAAAGCCAGTTCGCAACCTTGGTTGAACCGAATGAAGCTGATGCGTTGTTTGTTGATATCTCACAAGATGTCGAACAGGTAGTAGAAAGTGCACTCAAACAAATTAAGCAGATAGGCTAAACCATGACTCAGTTAAAAAACGACATCGCGATGATTGGTTTGGGTGTGATGGGCAAAAGCTTAGCGTTGAACCTACTCGACAATGGATTCAACGTCGCGGGTTTTGATTTAAACGCTGACAACATTGAACGTGCAAATTCAGAAGCAAAGCTGCTTAATGAATCGTTTACTGGTAAAGGTCAGTTCACACAAGGGACTAGCCTTGAGCATGTGCTGCAAGGGCTCGCGAAGCCGCGTGTAATCGCTTTGTCGGTTCCTGCTGGAAAACCTGTCGATATCGTCGTGAATAGCTTGCTTGATGCTGGCTTAGAAAATGACGACATTGTTATCGATACAGGTAACAGCTTATGGACAGATACCGAGGCACGCGAAGTGAGCTACAAAGGCAAACTGCGCTTCTTTAGCACCGCCGTTTCTGGTGGTGAAGAAGGCGCTCGTGTTGGCCCTGCGCTGATGGCGAGTGGCGACCAATCAGCTTGGCAATATGTGAAACCGATGTGGGAAGCGATTGCTGCAAAAGTGGATGCTAATGGGCTACCGGTTGGTCAGTTTGAAGCGGGTGAAGCATGCGCTGCGTATGTTGGTCCTTCTGGTACAGGGCACTATGTGAAAATGGTACACAATGGTATTGAATATGCCGACATGCAGCTTATTTGCGAAGTGTACCATTTCATGCGTGATGTACTTGAAATGCCAGCTCAAGAGATTGGCCAAGTTTTCGAACAGTGGAACAACGGTGTACTTAATAGCTACTTAATGGAAATCAGTGCCGACATTCTTCAACAAGAAGATTTGGCTACGGGTAAACCATTTGTTGATGTTGTACTTGATAAAGCAGGGCAGAAAGGCACGGGATTGTGGACAGCAGTTAACAGCCTTCAAGAAGGGTGTCCAACCCCAACCATTGCTCAAGCGGTTTATGCACGTGCGATGAGCGGTCAAAAATCACAACGTATTCAAGGGAGCAAACTGCTAAAAGGCAATGTTGCCGATGCGAGTCAGTTGGATAAAACAGAGGTTATTTCTGAGCTTCATGATGCTTTGTATTGCGCCAAACTGTCTGTTTATGCACAAGGCTTTGATTTATTAAAGACAGCGTCAGACAAAGAGGGGTGGAATCTCGATTTCACTCAAATAGCTAAGATCTGGCGAGCAGGTTGTATTATTCGTGCAGCATTCTTACAAGGTATTACATCGGCTTATCAACAAAATGGTGAGCTGGCGAACCTGTTGTTTGACGAGGTTTTCATCAAACAAGTGGAAGAGCGTGAGCTTGCTTGGCGTATCGCCGTTGCTAACTCCGCTTTGTATGGTGTGCCGATGCCGGGGATCAGTTCTGCATTAAGCTACTTTGATTCTCTGCGCTGTGAAGTGTTACCAGCGAATCTATTGCAAGCGCAACGTGACTATTTTGGTTCTCATACCTATTCGCGAGTCGATAGAGAGGAAGCCGAAAAATTCCATGTCACTTGGAGTCAGTCTCCGAGAACTGAAGTAAAAGTAAACGCTTAAACAATCAATAACGCCCTCAACAAGAGGGCGTTTGTAATTTTGACGCTGTATCAACATTTTACTAAATTAGGCTTCAAATTCCACGTCAGTCGGATACACTGTTACCAGTAACATAACTCAAAAATAATAATTACTAATTATGTCGAATAAGAAAAAACGTCCAACATTACAAGATGTTGCCAACTTAGTTGGTGTCACCAAAATGACCGTCAGTCGCTGCCTGAGAGACTCTTCTCAAGTATCAGAAGCACTGCGAGATAAGATCAGCGCTGCAGTAGACGAGTTAGGTTATATCCCTAACCGCGCACCAGACATTCTTTCCAACGCAAAAAGCAATGCGATTGGTGTTTTGGTCCCCTCGTTAACTAACCAAGTTTTTGCTGAAGTTATTCGTGGTATTGAGCAAGTCACCGCGCCTGCGGGTTACCAAACCATGATTGCTCACTATGGCTATAGTGCAGAACTGGAAGAGCAGAGCATCGCTTCGCTGCTTTCTTACAACGTTGACGCGATTATCCTTTCAGAAAACGTGCACACCGATAGAGCGCGTAAAATGCTCCAAACCGTTTCTATCCCAGTGATTGAGATTATGGATTCGGTGTCTCCAAGAATTGAACAAGCCGTCGGCTTTGATAACTTCGAAGCGGCAAGAGCGATGACCAAAACCATGCTCGATAGAGGGCGCACTAATATTGCTTACTTAGCGGCTCGAATGGATGAGCGTACTCGCTTGAAAATGGCAGGCTACGAGCATGCGATGCAAGAAGCCGACAAAACGCCAGTAACGCTGCAAACGGAAGACGCTTCCTCGTTTACTCTTGGTGCAAAACTGATTGGCGAGTTACTTGAGAAGCACCCTGAAGTGAATGGCATTTTTTGTACTAACGATGATTTGGCCATTGGTGCTTTTTACGAATGTGTACGACGTGGTATTCAAGTACCAGAGCAGATGGCGATTGCAGGTTTCCACGGACACGACATCACCGTGGCGATGACGCCGCGTTTAGCGACTGTAGTAACACCTAGGGAGCAGATCGGTAAAGTCGCAGCACAGCAAGTTGTAGCGCGTTTGCAAGGCAACAATGAATGGGTCGCGAAGCTAGATCTTGGTTATGAGATTGAAGTGGGGGAGAGTATTTAATTTTACACTTAGACTTTGATTTTCATCGGATTCAAACTAAGACGCCCTTAACGAGATGAACTTCGCTAAGGGCGTTTTCTATTTATCTAGCAAAAAGATGTATGTAGTAATACCAATCGTAGCAAATAACTGGTCATCCTAGCTTGTTAAAAAACTTGATAACTTCGTTAGAATTTTTGATTGTAGAATAACTACTTATCGAAAAATTCAGCCTTGTTCTCAAGCTTTTTTTCTGCGCTATTTCTGAACACTTACTTACTGTGATTGGTATAGCAGACTTAACCAGCTAAAGCTTGAGCATCTTGTTGCTTCAACACTTTGTGGCCATCTTCAGTGACGCCACGTTTCCAATAACTACTGATGTAGATGTTCTCTTTCGCGACTTCTTTTTCGTTGCGGAAGTACTGTCTTAGTTCGCGCATGCTCTCAAATTCACACGCCGTCCATACTGAAACCTGCCCCTCTAACCATTCTGTGTTGCGAACTGTTTGTGAAAGTGTTTCTTCAGTTTCATCTTTAATTAACCAAGTGACTTTTATACCTTGAGGTACTTCAAGTGCTTGCTTGTCTGCTGCTGAATTGATCTGAATGACAGCGTGACCTGCTGCGTGTTCCGGAAGTGTTTTTACTTTGGCAGAGAGCGCAGGTAGCGACGTCATGTCTGCCACCAAGAAGAACCAATCCGATTCTAGATTCAGCCCTTGAATTAATCCAGGGCCTGCCACTGAAACCGTGTCACCTACTTCTGCGTTCATTGCCCATCTTGCAGCAAAGCCACATTGCAGATCTGTGGTGATGTGGCGTACGAAATCAACCTCAATCCACTTTTCTACTGGGTTGTATTGACGAATGGTGTAAGTGCGCATGGTTGGGCGCTCACCTTCGTTCAGTTGGCTTAAATCAGTGGTGCCGAGTGACGAGAACAAAAGCTTGATGTAGCCGCCGGCACATTCGGTTGGGTACTTACTTAATCCTTCACCGCTAAGCGTTATACGTTGCATATTCGGTGTAATGGTTGAGGTTTGAGTAACGGTTAATGTGATAGGGCTAGGCTTGCTCATATAAGGCTCTCTTAGATTTTGATTTTCACATCATAATCCTGAACAGGAAAACACTCAATACTAATGGTTATCATTTACCTTTATTTACACAGCGCAACGTAACCTGAACCTCCATCTAGTTACCTACCAATCCTGACATCTATTTATCTTGATACCCATATCGACAAAAAAGCCCTTTAGAAAACTAAAGGGCTTGATGAACGAGCTTGTTGAATAAGAGTGTTATTAGCTGTTTGCTTGCTCTAGTTCAATCGTTTCATCAGCGGCTTTCGCAGCGTCTAGCATCTTACGAATAATGAACGATGCTGCCATTGCGATACCAACCATTACTACCGCTAGGATAGTTAGTAGTTGGAAGTAATCACCGTAAACCGTTTGAACGATCTCTTGTGTGATCTCTTGGCCTTTCTCAAGTGCAATAGACGTTGAGAATACAGCACCAACAATGCCTGATAGTGCGATTGCGACAGAGAATAAGCTTACTGAGAAGTTCTCGATGTGCTTAGGTGCAACAGACAGAATGAATGCTACAACCATAGAACCAACAATAACCTCACCAAATGCTAGGAAGAAGTGGATTGCTAAGAACACTTCAGGGCGAATCAGAATATCTTCACCAACGGTTGTTACTGCCATCGTTAAGATACCGAAAGCGATCGCCGTCAGAATGAAAGAGAAACCTACTTTGGTTGCGGTAGAGAAATGAATGTTTTTCTTTTCTAGTTTAGAGAAGATGCCCGTAATGATAGGGCCTGCAACCATACACCAAAGTGGGTTCATTGCCATTGACGCTTCAGGGGCTACTGGGATGAAGCCGAATAGATCGCCACGCATTGTGTTGATTGCAACCATTGTCATCGACGTCATCATTTGGCCGTAGTACACGAAGAAACATGTCGTCAGGAATGTGATGATTAAGATCGTACCCATCTTCAGCATGTCTGACTTCTTCGATTTCATCATCAAAGAGACAAAGTAGATGATCGCTGCACCACCAATTGCGTATACGATGTTCTGGCCGATATCCATGTTAGAAAACATGAAGAATACCAAGCCAATCATTGCAGCAGAAAGGCCAAGGAATGCAGCCCAATGTTTAGTACTTACTGGTTTTTGGTCGATTTCAGCACTTGCTCCAACAAGGCCTTTGCGAACAAAGAGCATCATCAGAAGTGCAGCACCTGCTAGAGCAGCCGAAAGAAGGAAGCCACCGTGGAAACCAACAACAAGCACTAGCATCGGGAACAAGTACTGGCCTAAAAGCGCACCAATATTGTTGACTGAGTAGTTGATAGGATAGCAGTTTTCGAAATCTTCCTGAGTTTTGAACGTGCGTTTGTAAAGACTTGGGTAAGAAGGGGACATCAAACCACGCGCATAACTCGCTAAAGCAATACCACATAATGCCATTGGAACATTGGTCGCCGCGGCACCGAGTACCAGTAGAGCATAACCACTTGCGAACCCTAGAAAGGCAATGGTCAACGATCGGTATGCGCCTAAAAATTTGTCGGCGATGAAGCCACCTGCAATAGCAAATAGCGGTCCGATTGCAGAGAAAGCACCAACAACCATCATTGTGTCGGCTTCATTGTAGTTAAGATCTTCAAGGAAGAAACGAGTCAAGATCACCATGACGCCATAGAACGAAAGTCCAAACATCATTTGGCAGAACATCATTGATTTGTTTAATCTATTCCACATTATTTTATTCTCACATTAGTATTAAGATGTAGTGTAATAACCTAATTATAATACCATCACTAGCAATACATAAAATGAAACATGCATCCCAAACAGAACTTTACTCGATATACCTTTTCTTATGAGTGCATTGATATTTCTCATGAATGAAATTTGCAATGTTAGATTTTGATAATGGATGCATAACTGTGAGAAATTTAGCTACCTTCATTTGTGGCTAAGTAATGAACGGATAAAGGAAAAGTTAACATTGGTCATCTTATAAAATGTTCAAGTGAGTATCACTTTCAATTGGCTGTTGGATTTTAGCCAATAAAAAGGCCAGCTTGGTGGCTGGCCTTTGTTTGGATATCGAAAACTAAGTTTACAATAACGGTTCTGAGTGAGGTGATGCCTCGTCATGCGTGTCAGCGATGTATTGCGTTTCAACTATTCTCTGTATCTCGACTATTCATCGCATCTAGCTAGTCACCGCATCTAACTGGTCACCGCATTTAATTGGTCACCGCAACTAGCTATTCACACGGTGGCGCCATGTGGATCACCGCTAAACCACCTAAAGACGTTTCACGGTACTTCTTGTTCATGTCTTTACCTGTTTGGTACATGGTTGCGATAACCTTGTCTAACGAGATAAGACACTTGCTGGTGCGTTTTAGAGCCATACGTGATGCGTTGATGGCTTTCATTGCACCCATTGCGTTACGCTCGATACATGGCACCTGAACAAGCCCGCCGATCGGATCGCATGTCATGCCTAGAGAGTGCTCCATTGCGATTTCAGCTGCGATACAGATTTGCTCGTTGCTGCCACCGCGCAAAGCGGTTAAGCCAGCAGCAGCCATTGATGAAGATACGCCAACCTCACCCTGACAACCTACTTCCGCGCCAGAAATTGAAGCATTGGTTTTGTATAGGATGCCGATAGCGCCAGAGACTGCCAAGAAGTCTTTCAGCTGCTTAGTGTCGAGCTCTTTAATGAAACGGTGGTAGTACATTAATACCGCAGGAATAACGCCAGCCGCACCATTGGTTGGAGATGTTACCACTTGGCCACCCGCTGCGTTTTCTTCACTTACAGCAAAGGCAAACAGGTTAATCCAATCCATGATCTCCATTGGATCATTTTCAATCGAAGCATTCGCTTCCAATTTTTTCAAAAGAGCTGGCGCTCGACGAGTGACTTCTAGTCCACCATCAAGAATACCTTCAGTATCAAAGCCACGCTGCATACACAGAGACATCACCTTCCAGATTTGGTCGGCTTTTTGGTCAATCACGTCCATGCCTTGAAAAGACACTTCATTGCGAAGGATTAAGCCACCAAGGCTAAGCCCTTGCTGTTCTGACAATTCAAGTAATTGGTCGGCAGAAGAAAAAGGGAACTCAACTTGTGTTTCTGCTTCTTGCTTGCCGTTTTGTAGCTCATCAGCGGTTGCGATAAAGCCACCACCAATTGAGTAGTACGTTTCCATATCTAGAAGACTACCGCTTGCGTCAAAGGCTGAGATTGTCATGCCATTTTCATGAAGCGGAAGATTAGTTTTATGGAAGAGTAAATCGTTTTCTACATCGAAGTGAATTTCATGGTTACCGCTAACCAGTAGAGATTTATCTTCAATCGCTTTACGCATTGCTTGGTTAGCACTGGTAATCTTAATGGTGTCGGGGCGGTTACCGAGCAAACCTAACAAAGTTGCTCTGTCTGTGTGGTGACCAATACCCGTCAATGATAACGAGCCATATAAGTCGATTTGAATACGCTTCACTTGCTTAAGCTGAGCATCAATTTTTTGGGTAAAGTTAAACCCAGCGATCATTGGTCCATTTGTGTGGGAGCTGGACGGGCCAACCCCAATTTTGTAGATATCAAAAATAGACAGCATAGTAACTTCCTGTGAAGACGGTTCGATGAACGAACTCTGGTTAAAGTATATCTTTTGTTAACCTCACTTCTTTGAGTGAGCGTATTCTTTCAATGAGATTAATGTTAACAAGCGTGTAGTTCGATGAAATACAAGACCGTGCTATTTTTGCTTTATAGCTGCACGTTGATTCTTGTGTACCTTAAGATGTTGCTATCAATAGTGAGCATTATTGCGAGCTACATTTAGGAATTTAAAAATACTTTTGTTAAGAACTATTGTATACATAATTCACTCCATCTAATCACTAAAACGAGACTTGAACATAAAATGAGCATTAATCACCTCCTTATTGTGCTAGGTAAGCGACTTAATGGGAATAAATTGACTGATGAAGGCATCAGTCGAGTTGATGCTTTGGTGGAGTATCTGGCGGGGCCTTTGGCAGAAGAGTCTATTCAGAAAACGGGTGTTGCATTTTGTGGTGGGGTGACAAAAGGTCAAACCACCTCTGAAGCGGATGCAATGCACCAGTATTTTCGAATTCTGGAAAGCCAGCGAGAATATCCGTTTTCCTTGGGGGCGATTTTGCTTGAGCAGAACTCGACAAATACGGTTGAGAACATTCAGAACTTAGCTTCAGAGATGATTGAAAGTGGACTGTTTACCCGTGGGCAGAGTGTGAAGGTGACGTTCGTTTCGAATGACTACCATTTACAACGTATTTTCGAGATCCAATCACTAATGGACGAACAAGGCTTGCTTAAGGTTTTGGTCGAGAAGTGCTCTGCACTTGGGGTGGAACTACAAATCGATCCTCAGCTAGAAGCTCATGTTGCGGTGCCATATCCTCATCAAAATACTCAAGGGCAATTGTTTCTGTTGATGGATGTGCTGACAACCTATCGAGTTTATCTTGAAGGTGTTTCTACGGGTACATTCAAGCGAGATTTGGAGTTAGTTAGGAGGGAGCCTGAAAGACTGTCGTTGGAGGCACTGATAGCTGTAAAGGCCTTAGTAGAGGGGGCGTCTCATTTTGACATCGTCGACAGCTTACTCCCAGTATTGGAGGGCTGTATCCAGCAGACTTCCGTGGGTACCGACATAAAAAAAGTCAGGGAATACCTAGCTCTACTAGATACTAACCTGACTTTATTGAATCGTTATTTAGACCCGGAATCGGATCACACACATCGCTGGTGGCGATAGATGTTTATTTCTTTCTCGTGATGCCAATAACGGTCTTTAAGCTCGCAAACGCAATCAGGCAGTAAGCCAAAAGTTCAGTGCCTTCTTCTGCGATGTTTTTAACCACGCGAACATAATCATCGCCCATAACATTGTGCCAAAAGCTGCCCATGCCAAATAGACGAGAGAACACCAACAGTAGCATTACGCCAGTAACTAGTAAGTTCATGTGTGGGGAAGCAAGAATAAGCGCAAGCTGATCAATGGTTCTTTTACCATTCTTAATCGCATAGAAAATTGCACTGCCAGCAACCAATAGGGCAGGGACAACCCATGCACCATGTACGATCTTGTCGAACCAAAAATCCATTTCACGAATGAACAACACCGCGAAGAATGCGCTGATAAGAAGAGCTGCGTGCTTAACTTCGCGCTTCTCTCTTGCTAAATAAGCAAAAGAGCCAGATGTCACGATAAGCAGTAACTGTTGCAGCATCTCGGTCGCCGAGATCTCACCAACATTGCCATTCAACAATACAAAATCAATTCGAAGTGCAAGGTTTGCGACAATGCCTATCGCTAAAACAACGAGAGCTGTTTGGCATCGTTTGTAGATCACTTGAGATGTCGACTGGGAAAGGGTGAACTCTGGCAGTTCAAACGACATTGGAGTTTGTTCATTGGTTTTAGGTTGGCTTTTCATAGTAATTCAATGTGTAAATATTTGTAACGGGCAGGCATTCTATCGGCCTAGGTTAGGCTAATGTCAGAGCTATGTCAGAAATAAAACAGCGTTCAATTGGTGTGTGTGTACGGTAAACCGCTGCCTTATGGCAGGCAGTTTACGTAACATAATTGAATTTTTAAGGGGGAGGGTTTTAAAGCGTTGATATTGGAAACTTGTAATAGAAGTTATTACTTTTCAGTTTCTTGCTCATGGTTATTGCGGTAGTACTCCCATTGCTCGATACGTTCACCGTCATCGAATACACAGTAAGTTGTACGCTGATTGTTTTCAGTAACCGTGTCTAATTCACCGTCCTGTTGAACACAATAAACCGCGGCTGGGTTAGCGACTGAAACACGTTGGCCTTCGCTATATTCTGCATAGTCGTTTGCACAACCGCCTAATACAACGGCACATACAGCCATCAAACCAAGTTTCTTCATGTTTATCTCCTTTGTGATAACTCTATAATCGAATGCGTTAAGTTCTACAGAACCAGATTAGAAGCTCTATGAAATTAGTATATTTTAGATTTCAGAAAAGGTTGTCCTAATTTGGTCAAGATATTGAAATAGGTTGATATTTCGCTATTTTTAAGTGCTTTTTGAGTGTTTGATCAAGCTGACATAGCTGATGTTATAGCAGGAACGGCCTCCGTCATTAAGGCGCTACTTGATGGTTATTTTGACTCGATAGCCGTGGGCGAACAGCGATCAAAAGCAGAGGGTATGTGTTCTTGTGGGGGACGGAGAACCTCGAATCTATTGATGATTATGATATGATGCCGCCAAATTCAGTAGAGCAGTCAGAATCATGAGACACCTAAAAACAACCATCCACCCTGATATCGACCATCTAGACAATAAAACGGTCTATAAGCGCAACGCTGCCCGCGCCATTGTATTAGATGGAGAAGACATTCTGATGCTCTATACAGAGCGTTATCACGACTACACCATTCCTGGTGGTGGTTTGGATGAAGGTGAAGATGTGATTGCTGGTATGGTGCGTGAACTCGAAGAAGAGACAGGCGCGAAGAATATCCATAGCATTAAGCCGTTTGGTATTTTTGAAGAGTTCCGTCCTTGGTATAAAGACGATGCGGATATGATGCATATGATCTCTTACTGCTACTCATGCAAAATTGATCGTGAGCTAGGTGAAACGGCTTACGAAGATTATGAAGTGAAAAACGGGATGAAGCCGGTGTGGATTAACATTCATGAGGCAATTGCCCATAACGAGAAGACCATGGCCGAGAGCCCTAAAAAGGGCATGAGCATTGAACGTGAAACCTTTTTGTTACATCTCATCGCAAAAGAAATGCTATAACCCTTTTAATAAATCGAGACTGTTTAAAAGTAGAATATTTTTAAACAGTCTCGCTAACCATGAACGAACAATAATACCTACCCCTTTACTTGACCAAACACATCGTAGTTTGAGTTTTAAGCAAAACGCCTCCAGCCCTTAAACAGCTTATCCGGTTTCCAAACAGCATAGAACGTTGATGTATCTAACAGACTTTCAAATTGATTCCTATTTTGAATATATGACTCATCAGCCTCAGTTTGAAAAGTTAAAAACAAAAATTAACCTTTATTTTCATGTTCTTATCCTTATCTTTCACTTGCACGAAAACTTGGCTTCCCTTTTGCTTTATTGAATATGCAGCTTGTTTACTCGGCATCAACACTAATAGACCAGCACTTGATTCGTTCCACCATTTACTTGTTTGAATCACGTTTATTTAATCTGCCGTTTTGAGTTCAAGTACTTTTCAAGGAATTCGCCTTAGCGAAGATAAAGTAGAGGTTTATTATGAAATACAGACAGGTTATTTACCTTATCACAGCGGCAGTCAGCGCCCCTCTCTATGCAACGTCCGTTGATCTAGACTTTTCTAACCATATTGAATCAACAAATTTGAGCACTTGGGCGGGCCCTTCTTACGATGGCACGGTCATTCATTTTTTGAATGTGGGCACACACAATGGAAAAACGATAGATGCGAAAGTGAGCAGTGAAGTTTTTGGTGATGCTACGTTTTTATTCCACACGCCCGATTATAAAGAAGGCCCGGATCAGCCAGACGGAGACATTGGTTTCCTTTATCAAACGAATTCTGCGGGCGCAGCAGGCCTTATCTATACATTCGAATTTTATGACGGAACTGACGGGTTATCTGGCACGTTTTCAGAACCTTATATCGTTCCAGAGTTCGATATGATTGGATATGACATTGATGGCGAACCCGTTCAATCAGAGCAAGTTCGTGTGTTTAAAAGTGAAGGTTTTTACAGCTATCAAACAGGTTCTGCTGGCGCGAGTTTAACCGCTGAGGAAAGCGAAGATGGAGATTCGGTTTTGTTCAGTGGGCCGGGTACAAATTACTCCGAAACCGATACTTCAGGGGCGGTTAAATTTACGTTCAAAAACACCTCGATTGTCACCCTACAATTTGAAACGGTGACGACAAGCGGTAGTAGTTTCCCAAATCCCATTTTTTCCGCGTTCGATGGCAACTGGGATCTCTCCGGATTCACCACTCCAATTGAAAGCTCCGATGAATCTGATTTCGGAGACGCTCCTGATAGTTACGGCACATTGCAGGCAAGTAATGGTGCTGAGCACGCGGTCTCTTCAATACTATATCTAGGCGCGAGTATTGATGCAGATACCGATGGACAACCCGGTGCGTCATCAAATGGCGATGATTTGGATATTGGCGGGAATGATGACGACGGTATTACTTTGTTATCTAACCTAGAGATAGGGCTGGATAGCCTAATCAACGTAAATGTTGTGGGAAGTGGTTATCTTCAAGCGTGGGCTGATTGGGACATGGATGGGGCATTCGCTGATGACGAGCAAATACTGACAAATCATGCAGTAGTGGATGGTAGTCAAGTTGTTCCGATTCGTGTTGGTGATGATGCAGTTGTTGGTGTCGTTCAAACTCGCTTCCGCCTAGCAAGTAGCCCGAACATTCCAAGTGATGGTTATGTAGGCGATGGCGAAGTAGAGGATTATGTTTTCAATGTAACTGACCCAGGAACTACTATCCAACATTCAAATTACTACACAGCGGCGTTCGAAGATAATTGGCCAGAAGTTGGTGACTTTGACTTAAATGACGTCGTGGTTTACTACCGCACTACCATTTTAAGTAAAGATGACGCAGTGCTTCGAATGGATATTACGGGAACCATAATGGCCTACGGTGCTTCTTATGGTAATGGACTAGGATGGAAGCTTGATGGCTTCGATGAGTCAGATGTTGATCTTCAAACGGCTCGAGTGCAAAAGAATGGCGCGACTCGAGTAAATATCTCGCCGTTTACAGGTGAGGACAAAAATGTTGCATCGCCAGGAGGAGACCTCGTTGTTGTCGCTTCGTTGAACCTAAAAAATGATCTTCCGATTCACGGTGAGTGCATGTTCCACCGCACTAATCCTTCTTGTAGCCCGACGTTAGAAGCTGACCAAATGACGTTCAGCATTTCTCTACCGTTTGCTTCTGGAAGCGAGCCGACAGTGAGTTCACTGATGCCATTAAGTGGCTTCGACCCATTCATCTTTGGTGCGGGAGCTGGTTATTACCACGGTGACAGTTTCTCTACATCTCCGGGTAAAGATTTAGAAATCCATACCGCAGACTTACCACCAACGTCTCGTGGCACGTTAGTGAGTGATTTCTATGGCATCGCGCAAGACGATTCAGACCCATCTAGTGATAAATACTATCGAACTACGCAAAATATGCCTTGGGGTATCTTAATTTCATCTCCTTGGAATCATCCATCAGAGTACATTGATATTAGTGAGGCGTATCCTGATTTTGCCGAATGGGCGACCTCAGGAGGTTCAGCGAAACCAACCTGGTACCAAAACCCGACTTCAGACAAAACTTGGTCAACAGAAGACTAATCAAGGAGGATTTATGAAAACAATCAAACTAATACTGAGTAGCGTGTCTCTTGTCTTCCTTTCAGCTTGTGGTGGCGGGGGAGGTGGTGGTAGCAGTAGCGCTTCAGCTCCAAGTTCTGTGACTCCACCAAGTAATGCACCAGCTGGAGGAAGTAGCGCGGTTACCTCTAGCGTTGCACCTGCACAACAGTCTTTGAGTTCGGTAGAGCTCTCTATCCCAGAAGGCTTCGATTTTTCGACTGAAAGGGAAGTTACCGTGAGCGTTGATGTGGCAAGTTCACAGAGCTCCCGAGGCTTTATGAGCATCTACACTGATTTTAATGGAGAGGTTGTCGATTACACCTCACAAGTGTTGAGAACACCGATAAATGAGGACATTGATTTTTCTACGACACTGCTTCTTCCTAATCATGTCGATAGAGTTTGGGTAGAGGTATGGTATCCATCAGCGATGGGAAGTGAAGTGAAGCGTTTAGTGGATATTGAAAACGGGCAGGTAGACGTTATTCTTTAAAGCGAATTTTTCATATAATCAGATATTTGCCGCCATTTTTGGCGGCAAAGTTGTTTCTAGCAATGCTAAAATGTAATAGCGGTAATCAATTATTGAATATGGTTGATATTGTCAACTAAGTGTTTTTGATGTATCTTTACCTCAGTGATGACCCTATCTAGCTTAGATGTCCGGTCATATCGCTAGTTCTCGCTGTGAGCCTGCCCTAAACAAAGAATACTATGAATAAAAGACAGTTTATTGCCCATTATCTGCGCATGAATCGCACCTCGTACTTACTAGCGATTGTGTTCATTTTTCTCGTCAACTGGTTGCAAGTAGAGATCCCTCGTTATATCCAATTGGCGATAGATTTGATTGATGACGCTTCTTCAACTGGCCATCAGCAACTGCAAAGCTATGTTTGGATTGTAGTCGGCATGTCTGTCGCCATGGTGGTGGTGAGAATTCTGTCTCGTATCTATGCGCTTAATCCGGGGCGAATTACAGAAGCAGCGCTCAAAAGTACACTTCTACAAAAGCTGAATCGCTTACCGAGCAGTTTCCATGAACGTTTTGCTTCAGGTCGACTGATCTCGATTATCAATAATGACCTCAGTGGTATTCGCTTGCTGTTTGGTGTCGGCTTCTTGCAGTTCTTTAATGCGTTGCTTGCGTTGTCGCTGACGCCTCTTTACATGTGGCGCATATCGCCAGAACTCACACTGTATTCGATCATTCCTATCTCAATCGCTTTTGTGATTTTCCGTGTGGGCTTCAAGCGAATGAAAGCGCTGCATTTAGAGCACATGAAGCGTCTACAAAACCTGTCTGCTCAATTAATGAGTTACCTGTCTGGGATTGACTTGATTAAGAGCCAGCAGATGTCACCTTGGGTGAAAGCCGAAACTGAAAAGCTTAACCAGTTATTGCTTGAGTGCCGCCTTAAAATCACACGTATTCAAGTCTTCTTTATGCCGGTACTCGACTACGCCAATGACCTGATGAAAATCATCATTCTTGGGCTAGGTGGCTACATGTTGATGAGACAGGAACTCACACTTGGTGAGATTACTGCTTTCCTAACTTACTCGGTTTTGCTCGCTATGCCATTGATGCAGCTTGGCAGAATCGCGACCATCTATCAGCGTGGCATGGTGGGTATTCAAAGTGCACAGACCATTCTTAATGCCAAAGTCCCCGAGCTTGATGAAGATAAGCTCACTGAGTTAGATGTTGAATCGCTAAGGGGAAAAACGTTTTCCGTTCGCAATCTCAGCTTCAGCTATTCGGGTGAAGAGCGTGTGATTCTTGATGACATCAGCTTTGATATTCCTGCTGGTAAGAAAGTGGGTGTGCTAGGTGGAATCGGAGCGGGTAAAACGACATTAGTGAACTGCTTGAACCATCACTTGGATGTACCAGAAAGTTCGGTTTTTCTTGGCGAAAGGGATATCACTAGTTTCTCACGCAGTGACTTGCGTCGTTACGTGAAAACCGTGACTCAAGACCCTTTCCTGTTTTCAGCAACCGTCGAGGACAATATCCGCTTTGGCAGCTTAGATACTGACTTGGCAAAGAGTCAGGTTGATGAAGTGTTGGAGCTCAGCCAATTGGCGAGTGACGTTACTCGTTTTGAGCATGGTGACCAAACCTTAGTCGGTGAGAAAGGGATCATGTTGTCAGGCGGTCAGAAGCAGCGTTTAAGTATTGCTCGCGCCTTATTACAACCCACCGATCTGATCATCATGGACAACGTTCTATCGGCTGTCGACTATGAAACAGAACGTAAGATCTTGGAAGGCTTGTTTAAGCGCTTGGAAAATCAATCAGTACTTGTGGTTTCACACCGTGTTAATGCCCTTGAATATATGGATGAAATCATCGTGTTGAACGAAGGTAAGGTGATCGCGAAGGGCGACCATGCAACGTTATTGAAAAAGTGTGATTACTATTACGATACATGGCAACTACAGCAGAATGAAACGGAGGCAGCAGCATGTTAAAAGGTGTTGATCTCAAGTACCTCAAGCACTTTTTTAAGTTTGCTAAGAAATACAAACGCTCTGCGATTCTAGGCATCGCTATGCTTCCGCTCTCTGTCATTACAAGCTTATTGTTTCCTTGGCTGATCATTCAAGTGATTGATGTACATCTGAGCCATGGGGATATGGATGGACTGCTCGAGTACGTCTTCTATCTAGTCGCAGTTCTGGTGGCGAGTTATGTGGTGGATACTATCTATTCATATAACCTGCGTAAAACGGGTCAATATACGATAACCGACATGCGTTCAGTGTTGTTTGCTCGCGTGCTTAAACTGCCACGTAGCTATTTTGATAACACACCGATTGGCGTAACACTTTCACGATTAACCAGTGACTTGGAAACCATCGGCGAGACATTTGTTCAGTCGGTTGTAGGTCTAGTTAAAGACAGCATCAATACCATTGCTCTGTTGGTGATGATGTTCTTCATTGACTGGCAGTTAACGATGATTGTGTTGATTATCATGCCGCCAGTGATGTATTTGACGGTGTATGTGAGAAACCGACTTCGTGCTTTGTATAAGGTGACTCGTTCTTCGCTCGCTCGCGGTATTGGCTTTTTACAGGAAGTACTATTTGGTATGAAAACCGTTCAGATGTATCGAGCGGAAGAGCAAGTCGAACAACGCTACCAAGGCTATACTGATGAGTTTCTGAGAGCACAGAAGAAAATCAATAAATACGATGCGATTTTGTTCTCGTTTATCTCTGGTATCACCTCAATCACGATCGCAATTATGATCTGGTATGGTTCTGAGCAAGTCATTGAGGGTGCGTTGACATTGGGTGTGCTGATCGCATTCATCAACACACTCGAAAAGGTGTTTGTGCCAATTCGCGACTTTACTTCCCAGATTGCTTCTATTCAAAGCTCATTTGCGGCTTTTGACCATATTGAAGAGCTGTTTGTTGAGCCGACTGAAGAGGAAGGGCGCAACCTGCTGCCATCTAACAAGGTTGAGAAACAGCTCGAACAGTTTGTGATCCTGGAGTTTAAGAACGTGAGCTTCCGTTACAAAAACGACTCTCCCTACGTTCTAAAGAATGTCTCGTTTGTATTGGAGAAAGGGCATCAAATCGCGCTTGTCGGTTCTACGGGGTCGGGCAAGTCGACGATTCTGCGTCTGATCTCTAAAACCTACCAAGATTATGAAGGCAGCATTCTACTGAATGGAATAGAGCTGTCACAGATCTCAAGCGAATACTCTGCTCATTTGTTCTCAATGATGATGCAAGACGTGCACTTATTTGAAGAGACAATCCAATTCAATATCGCGCTGGGTAAAACGCATTTATCTAGAACTGAGGTTGAGCAGGCAGCGCGCTATGTTTATGCCGATAAGTTTATTGAACAATTGCCACAAGGTTATGACTTCCACTTGGAAAAGAACGGCTCCAATTTGTCTGTGGGGCAAACGCAGCTTATTTCGTTTGCTAGAGCGGTTGCACAGGGTGGTCAATTGATGATGCTTGATGAGGCGACCAGCTCGGTAGATTCAATCACCGAAGACCTGATTCAAAAAGCGATGCAGCGTCTGTTTAAGGAAAAAACCGTGATTGCGATTGCACACCGTTTGAGTACCGTTCGTCACTCGGATACGATTCTGGTATTGGAACAGGGTGAAATTGTTGAGCAAGGTAATCATCAACAGCTAGTCGCACACAATGGAATTTACGCCGGGTTATTGAAGGAATCGATTGTCGAAACGGGCGATTCTCAAGTTACGGTAGCTTGATTGTCTCAAATCAGGCTGTTGCTTTCGATGAGACGAACTGGTCTTGTCTATGCTTCTCCAGTTTCTATTGTTTTCTAATATTCCCAATAGGTTAGGGAAATTAAACATATTTTTCGATTATTAATATGTTATGATCTCCCTACTACTAAAGGGGTGTCTTCGGGCATCGGGATGTATGCGAGCAAAACGTAAGTGCTTGTGTCAGTCACTTTCTGGCGAATATGGAATCGAAGATGTTGTTGGAAGAAGTTGTAGAAATTATCGAATTAACCGACTCAGACCATTTATCTCAAGCAATGGAACTGTTTAACGAGCATGGTTTTGTTGATGCTGAGTCTTTACCTTTTATGAATGTTGTTTTTGAAACAGCACCGGATCACCTTGCGAAGAAGTTGTCGCAGATTGGTTTTAAAGGTTTAGTGCAAGTCGAAAAGAATGAAGATGCATCGGGCTTCACCATTATTAATGCTGACCGTGTTCTGCTAAAAGATTCTGCTTAACTGTAAGATTCTTTTTAATGACAAGAATAAGATTCAGCTTAGTGAAAAGACTCTATCCAGTTCAGTAACACCCGTTATGATTATTTGAGGTTAACACAGTGACAACAGCAACCGTTTCATCAACAGAGCAACACATTTCCAATGAACATGCGCTTTTAGGTGCATCGTTATTAGCGTCTCAAAAAGTTGAGTTGGCTCTGTTCAGTGTTATCTCTAAATTAGCTAAAGCACTGCCAAAGGAACAACAGCAGCCACTAGGCTTGGAGTTGGATACCTTTTTAAGGGAAAAGCCAAGTGAGCAAGCCTCTACGCTGAGCCAATACGAACAGACGTTTGGTGAGCAACTTCCTTTAAAGACAAATGAAATCAGCGATTTTATTTATCACCGAAACTTGGTAACTCGTGGCTTTTGGCGTGTGACTGGGGCTGATGTTAAAGGCGGTGAGAAGCTAGCGAACCCAGAGCTTTATTTAAAAGAGTTCTTGGCCAAGTGTGAATACTGGCAAGTGATGCTTGATACTCAAACCAAGTAATCAAATTGAAATAAGAAAGCCATAGCGTACATGCTATGGCTTTTTTGTTTGTGTAAACCATGCTGTATTTTTTAAAGCAGATGATTACCACGAATACTGAGAACATCACTGATATTACTTTAAATATCCCTCCAAAATTTAAAGCATCATCTTCAATACATAGTTCCTAGAGACAAAGTGGTGTTTAAGTGCAGCACAAACATGAAGAACAACTAAACAAGCTAGGGCAATACAACTGGCACGATGTAAATAGAAAAAGAAGCCGTTGATTGCAGGGTCGGTAATTGGGTTATTCACGCTCACCAACCAGAATAACGAATAAGGTTCTTTTAGCATCAAATAACCGGTGCTGAAAACCATAAACATCACTAGATACATCAGGGAGTGAGCAAGTTTAGCAACGCATTTTTGCCCTTGAGGTACAGACAGTGGCATGGTTGGCGATGAGCGGAAGTGACTCCAGACATAACGAACCACGAATAATGGCGTCGCAATGGTCGCCAATGACATGTTGAGCACTGACAGAAAAGAAAACAGTTCTGGATGACTGGTGACATAGTGCATCGCATACCCTGCGACTGTTGCATAGATGATGACAGATGCCATGACCCAGTGCAGCACCCGGCTCATTAAATCGTATCGTGGATTGTTCAAATTAACCTCGCTCTGATCGTTATTAATATAAGATTCATCTCGATGCAATAAATCAACTCTTGGTATATTCGCATCGCGAATTAATTATATAGAACAGTATTACGCGGTATTTTTATAATTTAGAAATTAATGATGTTGCTTCAGGTGTTTTATAATTATCAATGATGTTTTAGAGTGTTAATTCCAATAAGGAGAAGGCAGAATTGCCGACTTTCTAGCTTGTCTTGCGATTAAGAGATACAGTTAACAAAGATAAAATATATAAGGAACGTATAAATGCTTCGAATCCTATTGATTGCAGTGTTCTCACTGGTCACGACCATGAGCTTTGCAAGCGAGGAAGTTAAATACTCAGAGAAAGAGTATGTAGACCGACCATTGATGGAACGCTATATCTTAGATGAGCTGAAGCAGTTGCGAATGGAACAGCAAGATCTGGAAAGGCGCTTGACCATTCAGATGACCGATCGTGAGCTTACAGTCGCCGATAAGTCATTGAACTATGCCAATGTCACGGTCACGTATTTCTTCTACATTATTGCGGGTGTTGCTTCTCTTATTGCATTGGTTGGTTGGCAATCACTGAAAGATCTCAAACACACCACCAAGGAAATGGCTGACCAGCGACTTAATTCGATTGCTCAAGACTACGAGAAGAAATTCAATGTTCTTGAAAGGGATCTTAAGCGTAAGACCAGAATTATCTCAGAGAACAACCGAGAAATAGAAATCATCAATGAGATTCACAATTTATGGCTCAGAGCGCAAAACGCTCAAACCGCCGAGCAGAAGATTGAAATTTACGATGAGATATTGAAGGTTCGTCCGGGTGATTTAGAAGCGTTGACCTATAAAGCGGATGCTGCGATGGATATGCAGGAATACCACTGGGCAATGAGCCTATGTAACCGCGTGTTAGAAGTGGATGACCAAAATGCCCACGCCTTGTATCAACGTGCTTGTTCGTATGCAAGGTTAGGAGCAGAAGGTCAGGCTATCGATGACTTAGAGCGTTCTATTGAAGCGAGTGGTTCAATGAGAGAGTTGCTAGCTGAAGAGCCAGACTTTGAGATGCTGCGCGGCTTAGATCGTTTTGAAGCGCTTTGTGAAGAGTAATGTCACATAAGGTGGTGGGCTTCACATGCCCACCATATTTTGGCAACTTTTGTGGAACGGTTTCTTACATTTCGTTTATTCTTTTCAATTAATTGTTATGTTATAACACTTGCCAAGTTCCTTGTTATAACCGCTAAGTATTTTATGAAGTTCCTCCCTATTGGCCTGATCGTTATCGCTATCAGTGCATTCTCGCTTTCCGTTTTGCTCCATTTTCAATCCGAAGTACCAGAAGAAATCTCAATTCAAGTCACCCCTTATAAAGATTTATTAACTCATCAAGAGGGGGCATCAAACTCATATACAGATTCAGAGGCAAGCTCAAGAACGTTGGTAAAAGTTCATTACTTTGTGAAGGTTGGAGATACGCTCAGCAACATCTTTTCGTCATGGAAACTGCCTTATGAGACAGTTCAAAAAGTGATGGAAGCGGATCTTGAGTCTTTGAAGCTCGATACAATAAAGCCCGGCGATCACCTAGAGTTGCTTTTGGATAGTGACTCTAAACAACTCGTAGAGCTGATTTTCCATGAAAGTCTCGTAGAGCAAGCTGTCTTCACTAAAAATGATGATAGAAGCTTTAATTACCAATTCCATGAAATGCCTGGCGAATGGAAAGAAAAGCTCTACAAGGGCACCGTTCATGGCAGTTTTTCAACTTCAGCATACAAAGCGGGATTAACAACCGCCCAGATAGCCAATATTACTCGAACGTTGAGAGACAAGATTAACTTCTCAAAGCAGTTAAGAGCGGGCGATGAGTTTAATGTGTTGGTCAATGAGCAATACACAGGCGACCATCTAACAGGAAAAACAGAGATCCAAGGCATATCGATTACGTTACGAGGTAAGGAAGTGGCCGCGTTTCTTGCTCCGGATGGACGCTTCTACGACAGAGAGGGTAATAGCCTTGAGCAAGCGTTCAATCGCTACCCAATAGACAAACAATTCCGAAGAATTACTTCGCCATTTAACCCATACCGTAAGCACCCAGTGACCGGACGTATATCTCCGCATAATGGTACTGACTTCGCAACACCCGTAGGGTCGCCAGTTTATTCAACCGGTGATGGTCGAGTTATTGCTATTCGTAACCACCCGTATGCGGGGAAATACATAGTGATTGAACATAACAGTGTTTACAAAACTCGCTATCTGCACTTGAGCCGATTCTTGGTTAAGAAGGGGCAACAGGTTAAGCGTGGGCAGAAAATTGCGTTGTCAGGCACGACTGGTCGCGTAACCGGGCCGCATTTGCATTTTGAAGTACTGGTGCGTGGAAGAGCGGTGGATTCGATGAAAGCGAACTTACCTTTAGCGAGTTCTATCTTACCCGAAAATAAAGGTGCATTCTTGGCGAGAGTTGCCTCGTTTGATGACATGCTCTCAGGGCAAAAGGTTGCACGAGTAACATCAAGCTAAGTGTCAGCTTATAACCGTTCTAACCCTCTGGCGGCTAATTATCAAAGGGTTGGAACGAGTTTTCATTAGGCTGCCTGAACGCTCAGTAGCCTAATAGATTAAGCGACGACAACCGCTGTGCCGCTTGCAGATACCATCAACATGCCATTACCTGTTCCTAATACTTCATAATCTATATCGACACCTACCACCGCGTTGGCACCCGCTTCAATCGCTTTTTGCTCCAACTCTTTGAATGCGTAGTTGCGTGCTTTTTCTAATTCTTTCTCGTAGGTGCCAGAACGTCCACCCACAAAGTCACGAATTCCTGAAAACATATCTTTGAAAACGTTCACCCCTAGAATGGCTTCTCCGGCAATAACTCCTTTGTAATCGACAATACGTTTGCCTTCAACAGATTGAGTGGTGGTAATAATCATAATGGCCTCTTGTAAGCTTGATGAGCTGTTACTCGCTGTATGGATTGATAGTTTGGTCTTACTCTTGAATAACATCGCTCAGAGTTGTCTCTGAGCGTGTGAATTCATGCCTCAACCATGTTCTCAGTTTTAGCACACTTTCTTGTTTTAATTTGTTTTTTGGGCAAACAAAATAGAAATCTTGGTGTGGGTTAGCGACGGGTTCGCCCAACTCCACAAGCATCCCATGGCTGATGTCATCTTTCACAAACAAGCGGTGAGTGACTAAAACACCAAGCGAACGAATTGCAGCTTGCACGGCTTGAATCGAGACATCGAACGTCAAGTTACTGTGGAACGTCGGCATTGGTATTTGATAATGATCACACCACACCTGCCAGTCATGCTGTCGTCTTGGGTTAAACGTACCAATGGTTGGGTTTTGTTTCACAAGTTGCTGGACGTTTAATCCGGTCTGGTTTTTCAATAGAGCAGGGCTGCACACCAAGACCAGGTCATCGTCGCCGAGCTTTTCGCTGTAATATTGTTCCCACTCGTTTGGCTTGCCATGTACGAGGGCAATATCGACACCTTCTTGTTCGATATCGAAAGGGCCTGTTAATGTCGAAATACGGATATCAAGAGAGGGAGCAAAGGCTTGGAAGTCGGGCACTCGAGGGATCCACCAGTGCATGGCGAGTGAATTGACCATGTTGAGAGTAATGCGGTGATCGTTAGGCGTTCTGGCAAGCTCTTCTGTCGCTTCTATCACCTGTTCCAGTGCTGGCGCGACTTTACGATAATATCGCTTACCTGCGGAATTTAGAACAACACGACGGCCGACACGTTGGAACAGCGGCTTATTGACCAGTTGCTCCAATGATTTGATAGCTTGGCTTACCGCAGAATGACTGACGTACAACACGCGAGCGGCGTCGGTCATGCTGCCTGTTTCAGCTACAGCGATGAACGCATAAACGGATTTAAGCGGAACGAGTTTTTTCATTGGTAAGTTTTCCTTACAGTTATGGTTAATATTACTCGCTATTTTTCATCACGTCACGCTTCTAAAATAGGTGTCATAGGAGGTGATAATTATGTCTGATATTACCAAGGCGACGACTTTCATGTTGTTGTCGACGTTCAGTTTGTCTTTGAGTGGCTTGATGGCCAAGTATCTGTCTGAAGTGATGCCAATCTCGTTACTCAGTTTTGTGCGTTTTTTGTTACCCAGTCTGTTCTTATTCTTATTCTTGATGTTTTACAAAATAACGAAACCTTCACTCGATATGTGGAAACCTTTAGTGATGCGAGCGATCTTTATGGTGGCGTGTCAGTGGTGTTTCCTTACTTCACTACAAACCTTAACGCTGGTTGAAGGTGTGGTGTTATTCAGTACGGGTCCGCTGTTTATTCCATTGTTAGAAAAATTAATATTCGGAACCAAGATTCATACAACGACTATCGCATGTTTAGCCATTACATTTTTCGGCGTAGTGATGATGGCAGGGGATTGGTCGCAGTTTGAATTTGGTTCAGAGTTCTTTAGGCCAGCGTTGTTGCTAGGGTTATTGGCGGGTGTGTTTAATTCGGGTTCACAAGTGAGTTTGTATCGAGCATCCAAGACTAGCCTGACACCCGCAGAGCTTAACGCGTGGACGTTCTTGGTCGCGGCAATCATTGTGATACCTATGCTCGTGTTGACTTCTGTTTCTGCTGTACCAGATGTACTTAAGGGGGATAGTGTGTATGGAGCTTTAACGACTTTGCTGTCGTTTGATGACTTGCGTTGGATTGGACTTGGTGCATTTGGACTCGCACTGTTTACCATCAATACTCAAATTTTCCGCTCCAAGGCTTATAAGCTTGCAGATAGCGGTTCCCAGTTGGCACCACTGATTTTTACTAACATGCTGTTTAGCGCCTTATGGCAGGGTTTGTTCTTTGATGATGTGTTTTCTACTCAGCAGATGATTGGCATTAACTTGATTGTTGTGGCAAGCATTACCAACACTCTACTAGCTAAAAGACACAGCAAGGCAAAAAACAAGCAAACACCGCGAGTCACAGTGGCTGTAGCGACTGTAGTGGACGTTGCGGTGTTGGACTCTGCGGCTAAAAGCTAATCATTGACCTTATAGCCTAAAGACTAAATGGTTAGCTCAAACTTAAAATAATGAGCGTATGTACTCTTTGACTCGGTCGATGTGTTCGTTTGGTTCAATCTCGCAACGCTGTTTAGTCTCTAGGAATCGCTCAGCGTATTTGTCGTAGATTTTGTTTTCTAAGAACAGCAAATACAGCTTGGGATCGATATGACCGCTGGTGGCCATGTCGGTCATGATGTTGAGTGATTCGCTTAGGAGTTTGCCTTTCTTATACGGGCGATCACTAGAGGTGAGCGCTTCAAAGACATCAGCAATGGCCATCGCTCTGGACGGTAGAGGTAATTGGTCTTCGCTTAAGCCTCTTGGGTAGCCCTTACCGTCGATACGCTCGTGGTGTCCGCTGGCGATATCCGGAATATTCTGGAGGTAAGACGGATAAGGCAGCTTGTTAAGCATGGTGAAGGTTTGAATAATATGATCGTTGATCATGAAACGTTCTTCATCGTTTAACGTGCCACGACGAACTTTCAAGTTGTGCAGTTCACCTTGGTTGTATTTGACCTCTCCTGGCTTAAGCACAAACGCTTCTTGCCATACATCAGCAGGGCTAAAGCCATTATCCCACGGTATTTTATGTTCGGGTTTATCAGCAAGTAGCGGTTCCATCACCGGTAGTATTTGGTCTTTTCTTGCTGGCTCAGCTTCACTCTTCTCTGTCGTGTGTTGTTGTTCATTGAATCTCTCTTTTTCAGACCAAGATAACCCTAGCTGATCGTCGAGTGTTCGTTTCCATTGGCGCTTGGCTATTCGGTCTAAGCGTTCTAGTTGTTCGTCCGTCATCGACTCTCCACCAAGGTTACATTCAGCAACAAAGGCAAATTCTTCATCCAATTCTGACAAGCTTTGTTCGAGGATCTTAAGCTGATCCTCTTGAAGCGCTCCGTTCGCTATAGCTTTCCAGTAGTCGGTTTCAGCCTGTTGTTTTAACAGTTCGAAACGCATTCGCACTTCGTGGATTCGGTCGTAAATGGTTTCCAGTTTTGTCGCTTTGTCTACGACATACTCGGGTGTGGTTACCTTGCCGCAGTCATGAAGCCAAGCGGCGAGCATTAACTCTTCCCATTGTTTACTATCCAATGAGAATTGCGGGTAATAACGGTCATCATCAATGGTTGCTTGAGTCAGCCATTTGGTCAGTTCAGGCACGCGTTGGCAGTGCCCGCCCGTGTAAGGTGATTTTGTATCAATCGCTGATGCAATCAACTCGATAAAGGCATTAAGCATGTCTTTCTGTTGCTGCATTTGGTCGATGTTGTCTTTGGCTATTTCCGCAAAACTGAGCAGTTCTCGTAAGAAGGCGTGCTTGTCTGCCTGCATCTTGGTAATCGGTCTTTCATAGCCAATTGCGACGATACCCACCAACAACTTCTCACGGTTTAATAGTGGAAACAGGTACAGATCTGAATTGAAGATCGAATCTTGGTAATAGTTGAGAACATTGTCTTCTCGGTTTAAGTGGATGGTTTCTCCGGATTTAAGCTGGCACAGCAACCAAGGGGTGTGCTTGATGAAGTCATTGATGTCGGCCTTAAAGGGAAGAATGGCGAGGTTCGCGGCCGTATCAAACACATCTTTCTCTTTTGATTGAGTGAAGAGGACGATGGTTTCTGCTTTGGTAATTAAATAGCTTTGATGAGCAATATTTTTGGCTAATATCGAAAATTCCTGATTACCTGCCGTGTCTCGAAGTAGCGTAATAAGATCATGAAGCGTGTGTTCCATCAGCTCAATTGAGTGGGCGAGGTTAGCCACTTCTTGAATCATGCTTTTGGGATAATGAGTTCGCCTGAAGTCAAATCGTGCGATGTTGTCGGTGAGTTGCATCAGTGTATTGAGTGGCTGAGACAGTCTATTAGCAACAAACCATACGATAGCGAAGCAGATGAACAACATCCCAATCGCGACGGCGACTTGCTTGTCACGCATCGAGATAAGATCAGAGAGCAACTCATTGTGTGGCGTAGCCTCTGCCAAATATAAAGTGACATTCTGAGTGAGCTCAACAGGCGTTAGTGTTAATGCCCAAGTGTTTAGGTTGTACTCAACGTTTTTTAGGTTGAGGTTTAATTTCTCCTCGTCGGAGATAAGTGGTGCTATGACGGATGCTTTCAATGCTTCCATCTGTTCACGTTTGGGCACATTGAAGAAGCTTTGGTCTTGCTCACTGCCAGAGAGTTTCCCCGTCGTTTGGTTATTCGTTTTCTCAGTTTTACTTGTGTCGTTAGGCTGGGAGGTAAGCTTGGGAATCGATAGATCAAGTTGATGTTGGCCGAGAAGATTGAAATGTTGATCGAACAGAGCGAGTCGGGTTTGTGGAGAGTAGGCCAATTCACTGATCTGGGAAGAGAGAGATTTCAACGTGAAGTCGGCACCAACGACATGCTTGCCATCCAAAGAACGTCTAGAAAGCGTGATGCCATTGGTTTGCAGGAAATAGAACAGGTAGGGCTCAGAGAGTTGTATTGAGCCGTCAGGCTTTGCGTTACGAAACCAAGGTCGAGTCGTGGGGTTGAACTTACTCTCGGCTTGTCGGGTACTGATCACTTGGTGTGCGCCATCGAGAAAGGTAATAAAGTTTTCACCATCTAGATTGGTGCTACTGACCATCATGGTCGCTTTGGCGGGAGCGTTGTTGTCGGCTCTCTGTTTAATGGAACTCAGAGGGCGAAAGATTCGGAAATTGCCATCTTCAGAGCCATAGAACAGAGCGACTAAATTGGTATTTTGTTTGAAGATGATATCGACTGAAGCAAGCCAAGATTCTTTTTCGACGGAGGAGGTTTGATGAGCAACAAACGGGCTCACTGCCATCACGTTTAAGGTTGTGATGACTGGGGCAATAGCTTGTTTAAATACCGATTCCAGCTTATCGCGATGTTCATTACTGACTTCGCGCACGGTGCCTAAAAGCAGTTCTTGAGAGTGCCGATAACTTATCGAAATCAGTACGGTACCGACAAGAGTGGTCAAAATTAAGAAAAGGCTAGTGATGTGGATACTCAGCGGATATCGTCTTCTTCTCATCTAACACTCCAGTTTGTAGACTGGTTTAAGTATTGACGAACTTGGGTAGGTTGCAAAAAATTGGCGTAATTACCGAGTATGTTCGATTTTACTTAGATAAGAAAAGCGTTAGTGTCGCCTGGTTAGCCACGTATTATCGTGCTGTGTAAATGAACTCACAATAAACCCTTATGTTTAGGTGCTAATTGTCACTTTCAGCTGATAAACTGGTCGAATTGTTGCCATTAAGCATTCCTTTTCAGAAGCACTCCTTTTCAGAAAAAGGTGCAGGCACTCCTTTCCAGAAAGAGGCTCAGAGTTACTTTCTGGAAAACGTTTTTTGACTAAGCGAAGAGAGCATTGATTCATGGAACTCAAAGTAGATACCCACACCCACACATACGCAAGTGGCCATGCTTACAGCACGCTGATCGAAAACGCTAAGTCGGCAAAGCAAAACGGTTTAGCTATGTTTTGTACTACTGACCATTCAGAGTCTATGCCGGGCGCGCCACACTATTGGTTCTTCAGTAACCAGCGTGTACTTCCTCGTTTTATTGAAGATGTCGCAATTATTCGAGGTGTCGAGTCAAACATCATGAACACACAGGGTGAAATCGATATTCATCCGAGCGTTGATAAGAACCTAGATTGGGTGATCGCGAGTTTTCATGAGCCAGTATTTCGTCCATCGGATGTCGCTACCCATACAGAAGCATTGTTGAATGTGATTAAAGGTGGTCGAATTGATGCGCTTGGTCACTTAGGAAACCCTAATTTTGATTTCGATTTTGAAGCTGTGATTCAATGTGCGGCGGAACATAACGTAACGATTGAAATCAACAACACCACACTCAAAGGCAATAGCCGAGTTGGCAGTGTTGACCGCTGTTATGAGATTGCAAGAATAGCGAAAGCGAAAGGTGCGTTTATTACGACAGGTAGCGATGCGCATTTCTGCGTAGATGTCGGTGGCTTGGACTTAGTCGCTGCATTGTTAGACAAAGTAGGTGTGGATTCGAATAAAGTGGTCACTCATTCGCCACAGCAGTTTTTGGCATTTTTAGCATTGCGTGGCCGCCAATCTATTGCTGAATTTTCGGTATTTGAGTGATGGAATGTCCGTTACTTTATACTTTTTAGTCATTGGTTAGTTAGCTAGTTTGCATTTCGACACAATCAATTTTTGTGCCCGACGGATTTTTGTATACACTAGCCGAAAATAATAAAGTCGAAGTGCCACAACAACGATGGCGCTATCTTCAAAGACATCGCTTCACCTGGAGAAACAATGAAAACTCGCTCAATCCTTTTATCTGGCTTAATCGCTGCTTCGCTATTGTCTGGCAACGCTTTTGCTAATGTTGACCTTAAGAAAAACATGCAAGAAATGAAGCTTGCGTTCAAACAAGCAGCAGAAGCTCAAAATATTGAAGAGATGCAAAAGCCTATCGTACGTATCGACACGCTAGTTGCAGAGCTCAAAACGGGTGTTTACCCAATTGAGAAAGAAGAACACTTCATGGAAGGTTTCAAAAAGATCAGTGCATCGATTGATAGCATTGAGAAGAAGCTAGACCAAGGTGAATTTGAATCTGCACAGCAAGAGCTTCGTACTATCGATGGCCTTCGTGAAGAGTATCACGAGAAGCGTAATCCAAGCATTTGGAGCAAGATCTTCGGTTAATCTGCTAATCAATTGAGTTTGCTTGTTAGCGTATCAAAGAGCAAAGCCTTAAGATTTGATTTCTAAAACGCCGCCTTACATTATTCTTATCAAGAAGGTGTAAGGCGGCGTTTTTCATTGTCTTTTTTATAAACAGTCTGTTATGTAGAGTTTCACCACATTTTCTTGGCTCTTTCGTTGTAACCAGTTTTTAACTAAAAAGAGTGTGCGTTAGCTTCAATTTTCTAACCTGATGTTAATTTTTACGTTTACCTATATAACAAGTGCCTCATAATAAGGAAAATTTATAAAGATTAGGAATAATGCGCCGAACTTCGTTCAATTTCTCCATGTTACTCGCTACAGCATTAAGCTGGGTGCTAGTGACATTAATGCCTGTTATCAATGCTCATGGTAATAGTGCGGGAGTATGGGCGTCGTTATGTACGGTCAACGGCTTTGAACTGGTTCAAATTGAAGAAGGCGAACCCAATACTCACAAAGGAAAGCCGTGTCCCTTTAGCCATTTTTCCACGTTTCACCAAGACGAACTTCCAACTACACTACTGACAACTCGACTGAGTTCTATTGTCTCCGACAGCTACGCTTTTTTGGCTCTAAGCGAACGCTATATGAGGCAAGCCCCGCGCGGCCCTCCCTTTGATATTGCTTAAACCTACCCCACTAAAATAATTAAAAAATAAAGTATTAAGTAAAGTTAACCATGCTCAGATTACTTTCTGATTTTTCAGAAGGTATGTTTGCGTGTGTCAAAGGAAATAATAATGTTGAGAAATGAATCTCAAACCCCTGCGAAAGCACAAGCGACTTCGCAGTCTAAAAGCAGTGCAACAACCGGTTCGGAAACCAAACTAAAAAGCAAAGACCGCAATAAAACTCTCTACTTCCTCACTTGGCGCTGGCACTTCTATGCCGGGCTATTCGTTATCCCGTTTATGCTAATGCTGAGCATTACAGGCTTGGTGATGCTGTTTGATGATGAAATCGAATTGGCTTTCCACCACGAAGCCATAGAGATTGTTGCATCGGGCGACCCTATTAAGGTTTCACAACAGTTAACTGCAGTGCAGAATCAATACCCACAAGGTACGGTGACACAGTTTGTACCGAGCAAAGTCCCTGATCTTGCGAACCGATTTTCTGTATCACTTGAAGATGGCACTTCCGTTTTCGCCACGGTGAATCAATACACTGGCGAAGTGGTAGGAGAAATCCCGCGTAGCGATAGCCTGTACCAGCTGGCGAATGACATTCACGGCACTTTGCTGATTGGTGATTGGGGTGATTACCTAATTGAAGTCGCAATAAGCTTGTCTATTCTGTTGCTCATCAGTGGTATTTACTTATGGTTACCGAGAGATAACGCGAGCCGCGCTGGTTTTCTTAAGCTTCGATTTGGTTCAGGAACGCGTGTTTTAATGCGTGATCTGCATGCGAACATCGGTGGAACACTGTCATTCATTCTTCTGTTATTTATTCTATCAGGATTATCATGGACAGATTTTTGGGGAGGTAAGCTAGTGCAAGCATGGAGTACTTTTCCTGCTCAAATGTGGGACGACATTCCTCTGTCTAACGAAACGCATGCTTCTTTAAATCACGGGTCTGAAGAGGAAATGCCTTGGAACCTAGAGCAAACTCCACTGCCTTTGTCTCAAGATAAGCCAGCAGAACACGTCCACCAAGTAGAAGAAGCGTCTGAAGCTCATGATCATTCTAAGATGGGTGAGGATCATTCTCAGCATGTGTTATCTGCCAGTAATTTCTCGATTGATGATGTGATAGCAAAAGCTCAATCTCTTGGTTTTACACAATATAAAGTCAATTTCCCGCGCTCAGAAACGGGCGTTTACACTGTGGCTGCCAATACCATGGGCGGTGACATCATCGATCCAACCCAAGATCGTACGACTCACCTTGACCAATATTCAGGGCGCATTCTAGGAGAGGTGACGTGGCAAGATTACAATTTATTCGCCAAAACTTTAGCCGTCGGTATTTCTCTACACCAAGGTGACATCAGCATCATCAACAAGCTTCTAAATGCGTTGTTCTGTTTGGCATTCATTGTGGTGTCAGTGACTGGTGGAGTAATGTGGTGGATGCGCAGGCCTTCAGGCCAAAGAAAGCTGGGAACGCCACCGAAGTTTGGCGATGCAGGCTTATGGAAAGCAGGTTTAGTGACTGTGGTTGTTATTTCGGTACTGTTTCCACTCGCGGGTGCAACGATTGTGACTGCAATGCTATTGGATTGGTTACTGTTTTCACGCGTTGAGAGATTCAAAGCCGCGTTGAGTTAATTGACACGTAAACGGACTTTCTTGACTTGAGAAAGTCCGTTTTATTAATCAGATGGGCGATTCTTTTGTGAGGAAGACTTTAGACTTGATACCGCTCTAGATTTGATAAAGCTTTAGATCTGATACAGCTTTAGATCTGATAAAGTTCTAGCGGCAGGCCGTCTGGGTCTGCGAAAAACGTAAATGATTTCCCCGTAAACTCATCAACTCGAATTGGTTCGACTTCAATGCCTTGTCCTTCCAAATAGCTTTTGACATGTTGAACGTCATCAACACAAAAAGCCAAATGTCTCAGCCCTTGAGCTTCCGGAAAGCTTGGTCTTTCAGGTGCGTCAGGGAAGCTGAATAATTCTATTTGAGCGCCATTAGGCAGAGCCAAGTCAAGCTTGTACGACTGGCGCGCTTCACGATAATTCTCAGCAATCACTTCAAGCTTTAAAACTTGCGTATAAAAGCGTTTAGAGACTTCGTAGTCTGAGCAAATAATGGCGGCGTGGTGTATTCCTTTCAGCATCAGTTTATTTCTCCTGCCAGCTTGTCACCCAAGTGTTCCATCGCATAATCAATGAATACACGCAATCGGGCAGGCATGTACTTGGTTTGAGCAAACTGCATCGCGATTGCACCATGGTAATTACTCTTGATGGTCCAATCTTCCAACACTTGTACAACAGAGCCTTCAGCCAGCGCATCTTGAATTACAAAGTCATGGAAAATACCTACGCCTAGACCTTCTTTCACACCTTTTAGTCGCATTTGCGAGTGGTTCACCGCGTAACGTCCGCTGACGGGGACTGTGTAAAACTCATCATCTTTAAGAAAGTCCCAAATGTGGTCTTTATCTGTTTCTGCAAGGTATAAGCAGTCGTGCTCAGAAAGCTCGGTAGGGTGGTGAGGAATTCCTTTGGCATCTAGATAGTCGGGGCTCGCACATAACACGAGGTTCGTTTTGCCGAGTTCTTTCAATACCAAACTCTCGTCTGGCTTATCGGTAAGGCGAAACGCAATGTCGATGCCTTGACGTAAAATATCGATGTCGCCATCGGCGGCTCTTAACTTAAGTTGGATCTCAGGGTACTGATTCAAGAATGGAACAACGAAAGGCTGCAATACCGAGTTCAAGAAGGCTTCAGGCGCCGCTACCGTTATCGAGCCTGCAGGCTCAGTATGGTCTGAGGTAGACAGTTCAACCGCTTGTTGCGCCGCATTAATCATGACCACGCTTTGGTCGTATACCAACTGGCCTGCTTGCGTGATGATCAATGTACGAGTGGTTCGTTCAAACAGCTTTACTGAGAGTGCTTTTTCTAGACGTGTGATCAATTTACTCAACGCTGAAGGTGTCACGCCTAGCTGCTTTGCTGCGGCGGTAAAGCTACCTTCATTCACAACTAAGATAAACGAGGCGAGATCGGGAAGTAGGGCGATGAGTTTTGGGTTAATCATAAGTATCCAGTTAGACTGATTTCAACGGTGGCCATAACCTTGATTGTGAGTGATATCTTCTAATTTGTGAATCAATTTCATCAATTGATACGCGCAATAGTAGTCGTGATGGAAGCCGTTCTTTTGTTGTTCCTATTTCATATTACTCAGTTATTCAGATCTCAAGTCAATATGGCGATTCCGTTCCTTCAAATTGGTTGCTAGATGCTTTTTGTTATATGAATGTAAATACTTGTGATTGCTTGTTAAATTTAATTTAAACAGTGTTAGTATCCTCCCAACTTGTGCTGAATCGAATCAGCCATATTTCATCGTTCGAAGAGAGCTTTTAACTTCGAGTTCGGAAGAGCAAAACATAGTCAGAGGTAAGTATTTTGCAACGTACTGATATCACCCCAACGCAATCTCCCGCGTTAGCCGCGTTAATTAATAACGATTATGAGCTTAATTTCCAAGAGTTTATGGACCAAATACAACTGGCGAATAAACCCATGTCTCTGGCTTCTATTCGGTTCATATTGGATAACATCGAGCTGAGTAAAGAAGAGATCAAGTCGTTGGCGAGTTTTGATAAAGAAACATACTGCCGACAAAGACTTTTCAAGAATGACCACTGCGAAGTTTTAATTTTGAGTTGGCTAAATGGGCAAAGAAGTAAAATACACGATCATTTGAATACGTCTTGTGGCGTAAAGGTTCTACATGGGCAAGCAACGGAAACCTTGTTTGAAACGGCGGCTAATGGTCACATTTTTGCTTCTCAGTCGACTCATTTCCAAGAGGGCAGTGTGACCGTCAGTAAAGATAATGATATCCATCAGATATCGAATCTACAGGCTGGAGATGAACCGCTCATTACGTTACATGTGTATTCGCCCCCTTTAAGCCAATTCCACCTCTATCAGCTAGAGAGCGGTAAGTCGGAGCTGCTCGACATACAACAAGACTGCTGGGCCTACGAGATTTAAAGTGCGTTAAACGGAGACAACTTTCTACTTAAATGGTCATGATAAGGCTAAAAGGAGGCGTAGAAAGTCTGTCGTTTAATTTTGCTTTAACGCTATGCATTATAAAATTTTATACTATTTATGAACTTCGCATATCCACGGTAGTCATAGGGCTCACAAATATAAAATAATGAGCTGGATAAATTATGACTAAACGTGGGTTAGTGTCTGTGGCATGTGCCACGCTGCTAGGTGGAGGTGCGTATTTCTATTTTCAAACTTCAACGCCTCCTGAAGCCTTTCCAACCCTAACGGTCTCCACAGGGACGATCGAAAAGCAGGCGGTTGCGGTAGGGTATATCGTTCCCGCGCATTCTGTGTCTATTAAATCTCAAATCGACGGGATCGTTGGTGAAATCTATGCCGGTGTTGGTGAGTACGTAACGCAAGGTCAGCCGCTTATTAAGGTTCGTCCTAACCCTACCCCGAAAGCGTTGACTGATGCCTCGACCGAACTGATGCGAAGTGAGGCGAACATTGAGTCAGCAAAACAACAACTCGCTAACCTGCAGAGTTTGGTCGAACAAGAAATCATTCCTAAGAACTACGACGAATATGTGACTGCACGTTCCAATGTGAAATCAGCACAGGCTGACGTTATGCAAAAACGTCAGAACCTCGAATTGATTCAAAGCGGGGAGTCGACAATTGGTAACTCTCGCCTAACCTCAACCATTTACGCTCCGATAGACGGTACGGTGTTGAATCGAAAAGTCGAGGTAGGAGAACCGATTATTTCTACTGAATCGAGCCAAGCGGCAACAGAAATGATGTCATTGGCCGATATGAACAGCCTGATTTTTAAGGGCAGTGTTAGTGAGCATGATGCCGCACAACTTACTCCGGGGATGCCAGTAACACTGACCGTTGCACCTTATCCAAGTATCGAAATAGAAGGAGTGCTGACTAAGATTGCGATTCAGTCTGAAAGTCTTAACTCGACAGCTGATAGTAGTTCGGGCAAAAGTTTTGATAACGGTTTTGAAGTCGAAGTTGGCGAGCTCAAAATACCTCAAGACGTCCGGTTACGTTCAGGGTTCTCATCATCTGCTCAGATAATTCTAGTTAAATCAGAAAATGTACTCACTTTACCAGAGCGCGCACTGCAATTTGAAGGCGATAGCCCTAACGTATTAATCCCAGACAGCTCAGAACAAGGCTTCCACAAACAAGCGGTAAAACTGGGCCTATCCGATGGCATCAATGTTGAAGTCATCGAAGGTGTGGAGTTAGACGAAGCCGTCATCGATAACAGTATGATGGGGGCAGCTCATGGTTAAGCCAGCGCTGTTTAGTTGTTCACAGCGATCAGACAAACCTCTATCACCTCGTAAATTGCCCCTGTTGAGTGTAGGCAGTTTGCTATTAGCAACTGTGCTTAGTTGCCCTTCATATGCCATTTCTATTGAACAAGCATGGCAGCGAGCCAAACAGACGGATCCTGATTACGAGAAAGCCCGAATTGGTGTTCAACTCGGTGAGAGTTCGGTGGATTTAAGTCGCAGCTCTTTATTACCCGCTTTAAGCGCGAGCGCTTCAGCAGACTGGAGCGAAGACCGCAGTAGTTCAAATCGGTATGGTGCAGAGCTGTCTCAGGTTATTTGGGACAGTAGCCTTTGGTCTGAATTAGATAAAGCACAATCAGATTATCTGAAATCCCAGCTGGAATTGGCTCAAGCACATAATGATTTGGCGGCTAAGTTACTTCTGGTTTATCTCGATATAGGCAGTGCTCAAGGTAACTTACAGCTCACCAACAGTAAGTTAGAGGAAGGCAGCAAGCTGCTAAAAATCTTCGAAAAACGCTATCTAGCAGGCAAAGTGAAATCGATTGATGTGGAAGAGATGCGTGCTAATCAGTTGTCTGACAAAGCCAATATTCTGCGAGCAAAGGCAGAGTTAGAAAGTAAAAAGTCAGAGCTGGAAGCGCTGATAAACCAAGCTCCTGATTCGGTCGATCAAATTCGTACTGAGAACTTGGTTGAGCCTCCTATGCTGGTGGCTTCTCAGCAGCAATGGCTCAAGCTAGCGAGAAATAATAGCCCTGAATTACTGGTTGCCATAAAAGACGTTGAAGCACGCGAGCTAGACAAAAAGTCCGCCCAAGGAGGTTATTACCCGACAGTTAAAGGGCAAGTGGGCTATAACGACAGTGATCGGTTGGACAACGGTGAGTTTAACGCGGGTTTAACTCTTAGTGTTCCTATTGACTTAAATGGTTCAACACGCGCCAAAGTGGATCAAACCTCGCTTAACTTGTTGACGGCTAAGCAGGATTTACGAAAGGTTGAAATAGACATCAAGAAGCGAATTGATCAGAACTTTACTCAAGTAAAGCTCAACTGGGAACGAGTGTTAATGGCGCATGATGTTGTAGCGTCTCGCGCAGAGGTGTTGAGTAGCAAAGAAAAGTTATACGACGCGGGTTTCCTGGAAGCCTCGGATGTTATCAATGCACATAACAGCTTATTTGATTCAAGGTTCCTTTTACAGACCAACTTATATGATTATTGGCGTCAGAGAATAGGCCTGCTACAGACAACCGGTAAATTAGATGATGAAGCGATGGCGCTGATATCTCAGGCGCTACACCATGGTTAATCTTTTTCTTCAGACTTGGCAAACGTTGTTGGCGCATCGGATGAAAAGTGCCTTGGCTATTATTGCAATTTCATGGGGCGTACTGTCTGTTGTTGTTTTAATGGCGTTAGGGGAAGGCTTCTATCGTTATCAAACGAAGTCTTTCTCATTTTTGGTCAATGACACTCAGGTTGTGTTTCCCTCTAGTACGAGTAAACCTTGGCGGGGCTTGCCCTCAAGGCGCGAAATAAACCTTGAACAAGATAAAATAGAGCTGATCCAGCAGGCTGGTTTTGTTAAAGAGGCGTCTGCTGTTTACCTTAAATGGGATACCAGCGTGACGAACACTCAAGGGCATAATATTGGCAGTATGGTGAGTGGTGTTGCTCCCTCTTATTTTCCTATCTCACAAAATAAGTTGCAGCCTGGTTCACGAAATATTTCGGTGACGGATATGGAAAACCACACACGGGTGGTTGTATTGGGTGATCGAATCGCTCAAATGGGCGGAGTCGACATTGGCGATCATATCAAGATCAACGGTATTCCATTCTACGTCATAGGTGTGATGGTCGATAATGAAGGAGGGATCTCTTTCGGTGAGAGTCGACGAGTTTTTGTGCCCCAAACTACTTATCTTGATCTCTGGAACGATAAGCCATGGCAACTGCTATTAAAGCCTGTAGAAGCCATGGATTCCGCATCGTTTAGACGTAATATTGTTAATTTTTTTGCTAAACAGATGCACTTTGACCCTACTGATAAAGATGCGGTCTATCTGCCTGACTTTAGTGAGGGTGGAGACGTGATTACCGGTATCTTTCGTGGTATTCAAATATTCCTGACGGCCAGTGGCGCTATGACTATGGCGGTTGGCGCTTTGGGTGTGGCTAATATCATGTTTCTCTCTGTTACGGAAAGAACTCGGGAAATTGGCGTTCGGCTGGCGATTGGTGCAACACAGGGTTCCATCATGTCTCAGTTTATTATTGAGGGGCTTATCTTAGTTACCTTAGGATCCATCGTGGGATTAATGGCGTCCTTTGGTACGGTTTATTTGCTTGGCTCGATGGCGTTACCAGAATGGATTGGATCACCTGTTATCACGTTAAGCTCGATTGGAATGGCGTTAACGGTGACACTGATTCTGGCGTTCCTAGCCTCTTACTTTCCTGCAAAACGGGCGTCTCGTCTAACTCCTGTTGATGCACTTAGTGCGAGGGTTTAATCATGCTATTACCGATGAGACAAATCTTTCAGGAAATGTCTGCAGAAAAGCTACGACTTGGGCTCACGATTCTGGCTGTTGCGTGGGCAACCTTGTGTATTTCAGCGATGCTATCGGTGGGAGAAGGCATTAGGCAAGGCGTGCTTAAAACGGCACAAAATGGCAATGGTAATTTGATTTATCTATCAGGGGGGATGGCTACGGTTGATTATGGATCTTTTCATCAGGGCAAGCCGCTGACTCTAACAGTAGAAGATACGAAAGTTGTAGAGGCTCTGCCGAACATCAAAGCTGCTGTGCCGACAGCTGTGTGGGATGAATCACTTACTGTTGGGGAGCGAGGGTCTTGGAAAAAAGCGTTAGCCGTAACGACTGAATTTCAGTCGGTGACGAATCTCAAGACACGTCCAGGAGGGCGTTGGTTTAATCCTCTAGACCAAACGCAACAACGCAAAGTCATCGTGTTGGGTTACCTTTTAGCGGCCGATTTGTTTAACCCTAATGAAAGCTTTAGCTGGTTTGCTACTGTCAAATTAGAGATTAATCCCGTGGGGAAAACAGTAAAAATTGGCAGCCAAGAGTTTACGGTGATTGGTGTACTAGAGAAAAACAGTGCCAAGGTTGAACAGGGAGATAGCATCAATTATTCGAGCTTTGTTCCTTTCTCTACATGGCAGCGTTTTAATATTAACGGTGACATTAGTGGTATCAACGTTCAACCTCATGATGGTGTCGACAGAGTCAAACTTGCAGATACGATTCGTCAGGTTATTGCGCGCAAACATGGTGCTAGTGTCAGTGATGAGCAGGTCGTTCAGGTTGAGGATATGTTCCTCAAACAAAAAACGATGCAACAATTCTTAGTTGGTCTGCAGGGGTTCCTTGGTGTGATTGGTTTTATCACTTTGGCAGTGGCGGGCATAGGTATTGCTAACGTGATGTATGCAACGGTGAAACGATCCACACGAGATATTGGCGTGAGAATGGCGGTCGGTGCTACTCCAGGGATGATTCGCATGCATTATCTGGTTCAGTCATTGATGACTATGATGATGGGCGGTTTATTGGGCTTAGTAATCACTTATACACTGATTGCTGTAATTCGCTCGTTAGAGCTTGAAGGCAACATGTTTTATGAGCGTCTTGGTAAACCTGTGCCTGAGCTTTCATGGTTGGTTGTCACCATTGTTGTTTTGACGTTGGTGGTTATTGGTGTCGCTGCGGCTTGGCTTCCGGCTAATCGTGCGGCGAAAGTGACTCCGATGGAGGCACTACAAAGTGAATGATGAAATCAAAGACAGCGGAGAGACCATGTCTAACAAATTCTTAGTGGAACTCTCAAATATCGGTAAACACTACTCAAACGGTGATACTGAAATACGTGCATTAGACGGTGTCGATCTCTCGATTGAGAAGGGAGAGTTTTTGTCTATTTTAGGCCCGTCAGGATCCGGTAAATCAACGCTGATGAATATGCTGGGTTGCCTTGATAAGCCGACGGAAGGGGAGTATCAGCTAGATGGAAAAAATGTTGCTGCGTTGAGTGCTAATGATCTTGCTGGTATTCGGAATCAAAAAATTGGTTTTGTATTCCAGAGTTTTAATTTGCTTGAGTATGCATCTGCATTGGACAATGTTGCTCTGCCTCTCGTGTACTCAGGGATCAAAGCCAAAGAGCGTCGTAAGCGTGCGGCGGCATTACTTGAACAAGTAGGGTTGGGCGATCGACTTGACCATAAACCGAATCAGCTGTCTGGTGGTCAGAAACAGCGTGTCGCTATTGCTAGAGCTTTGGTTAATGATCCTCAGATTATATTAGCTGATGAGCCAACAGGGGCTCTGGATTCCAAGTCTGGCGCTGAGATAGAGGCTTTGTTTAATCAGCTTCATGCTGAGGGCCGAACATTGATTATCGTGACGCACGATAATTCGCTGGCTGAACGAACTAAGCGCATAGTGACGATCAAAGACGGTAAAGTATTGTCTGATCGCCAAGGGCAACATTGCTCAACCTAGAACCTAGAAAAAAGCAGCTTTCGCTTAGAGCCACTTCCTCACGAAGTGGCTTTTTTCTTAAGTGTTTAACACTGATCTTGTACGGACGATATTGAGTGAACTACACTGATAAAAAAGCTAGGTAAGTAACAGATGAATAAAGAAAATTTCTCAATAGAGTTAAAACGACTTCGTGAATCAATCTCTATTTCACAGGAAGAATTTGCAGAGTTGCTTTCCAATTCTCATAGAGCGTTTTTTGGTGTCAATCAGGTGATGGTCAGCCAGTGGGAAAGGGCAAAGACGTTGCCTAGTTTTGTTCGTCGTCTTGGTATCGCGAGTTTCTTTCAGGTCGATTACGACTTTTCCGTTGAAGAAATGGTACAGGTGAAAGCGGCAACCAAGAACGTGGAACGCCCATTCAGTATTGATATTGGTTATGACTATGAGGTGACGAGTGTTGAGTCATATAATATGGGAGCAATTCCAGCGAAAAGGCTTAAGTCGATTCAAGGAATGCATCTAAAAACCTATGGTAAAGATTTTATCGAGGTCTCTCAGCATCTGGGTGTGAAAAAAGAAGATATGCAGGTGCTTTGTTTTTTTTTCGAGGGGGTCATTATTGGTCATGTGGTGTATGACGGCTTAAGTAAGATGCTCTGCAGTGTTGGCGCGGTTAGCATTGTGATTCGTCGTAAGATCTTCGATTACATGGCGGATAATTTGTCTGATACTGAGTTTCGCTTTCCGACCCTTGACCCTGCTATGTGCCAGTTCTTGTATGACCTGTATTTAGAACCTTATATGAGTAAGCTCGGCATGCCGTTTTTCAAGGCAGATATCAAGAAAGTGGTGAAAAATCCTTTTTCTCAGAACATCCAAAATAAACACGATATCTACTTTAAGTACATCCGTTACCACGACCTTAAGCAGAAGAAGAAAAGTGTCGAGTTTGTTTTAAGATCTAGTCTGTAAAAGTGCTCTACATGACCAATCTTAGGTCGGTTAAAGGCAGAGGTTTTGAGTACAAGAAGCCTTGATAGCGATCAAACCCTAGCTGGTGGATCATTTGACGTGTATCTGCGTCTTCAACGCCTTCCGCAACGGTTTCAATGCCAGATTCTTTGCAGTATGCCAAAGTACGCTTAACTAAATCGGAGCTTGCTGGCTCAATACTATTCACAATCGATTTATCGAACTTCACTTCATCGACATTAAGGCTAATCACCTTATTCATGTCTGAATAACCGATACCAAAATCGTCGATAGAGATTCTGACGCCCAGAGACTTAAAGCGCTTTATCTGCTCACAAAGCTGCTCATCTAACTGATCATTTTCACTTAGCTCAAAGGTAAGCTTTTCTGCTTTGAAAGATGCATTCCAAAGTAATTCACGAACCTTTTCGACATTATCAGGGTTTGCTAGCACTTTCTTGCTGATGTTTACCGCCAAGCTTAGATGAATGGAAAGCGATTTGACCTCCGTTAGAGATTGTTCAAGCACGCTAAAGAAGATTTCTTCTTCATAACCCAATGCAAACGCGCGATCAATAAACACGCCCGGAGAGAAAATCCCTTCTTCTGGAATATCTAAACGAAACAGCGCTTCAACCCCAGTCACTTTCTCGACACTAGGCTCAACCTTTGGCTGATAAAAGCAGGTGTGCCAATCATTCTTGAAAGCTTCTTGTATGGTGTTGTCAGATAGGGTCATTTGCTTGGTTTCTCTTCTCATCGTGTTTCATTTGTATAGCGGCGTTGCTGGTGCGCATTCAGAGAGAAGCGGGCATTCATCACTATATCGTTCTGAGATGAAAAATTGAGATTTGATATGAATGCGAAATTAGACAGGGACGGAAGGCAATTTGACGTTAAAAAGAACAGGTAAGACGCGTTTATGTGCCCTGCGTCACTGGGATGAACTATTATTAGTGCCTGTGATTCATTAATGTTTTTCCAACTAAAGGGATAATCGAGAAGGGGATGTTCAACTAGAATAGGGGTATAAGTTTTACAGTGTAAATGATCGAATTGAAATCGTTTACATTCCCTACATAATGCGGCGCGCGATGCTGCTGAATAATAATTAGGAAGGAATAGACAATGTCTTCTGCATTTTACCAACAGATTCAAACTCAAATCGAAGAAGTTAAAGAAGAAGGTCTTTACAAGTCTGAGCGCATTATCACTTCTGCACAAAAAGCAGCGGTTTCTATCTCGACTGGTGAAGAAGTACTAAACTTCTGTGCAAACAACTACTTAGGTCTTGCAAATCACCCAGCTCTTATCGAAGCAGCTAAAGATGGCATGGATCAACACGGTTTTGGTATGGCTTCTGTTCGTTTCATCTGTGGTACTCAAGACTCTCACAAAGAACTAGAGCAAAAGCTATCTACGTTCCTTGGTAAAGAAGACACTATCCTTTACACATCTTGCTTTGATGCAAACGCTGGCCTATTCGAAACGATTCTAGGTAAAGAAGACGCAATCATTTCTGATGCTCTAAACCACGCATCCATCATTGATGGTGTTCGTCTGTGTAAAGCAATGCGCTTCCGTTACTCGAACAACAACATGGAAGAGCTAGAGCAACAACTTATCGCAGCTAAAGAAGCGGGCGCTCGTCACACACTAATCGTAACTGACGGCGTGTTCTCTATGGACGGCGTAGTGGCTAACCTTCCTGCTATCTGTGACCTTGCTGATAAGTACGGCGCACTAGTGATGGTTGATGATTCTCACGCAGTTGGTTTCATGGGTGAAAACGGCGCGGGTACTCACGAGTTCCACAACGTTGTTGACCGTATCGACATCATCACAGGTACGCTTGGTAAAGCAATGGGTGGCGCTTCAGGCGGTTACACTTCTGGTAAGAAAGAAGTGATCGACTGGTTACGTCAGCGTTCTCGTCCATACCTATTCTCTAACTCTGTTGCACCAGCAATCGTATCTGCGTCTATCCGTGTTCTAGATCTTCTTGCGGAATCTGGCGACCTACGCACTCAACTATGGGAAAACTCTGCTCACTTCCGTACTCGCATGGAAGCTGCTGGTTTCACTATGGGCGGTGCTGACCACGCAATCATCCCAATCATGCTGGGTGATGCAAAAGTAGCGGCTGAATTCGCAGAGCGCGCACTAGAGAAGGGCATCTATGTTGTAGGTTTCTCTTTCCCTGTAGTACCAAAAGGTCAAGCTCGTATCCGTACGCAAATGTCTGCTGCACACTCTCGTGAGCAACTAGACCGTGCAATTGATGCGTTCATCCAAGTTGGTAAAGACATGGCTATCATCTAATTTTAAAGGGGTGCCTTATGCATCCTTTGATTAGATAGAACAACACCCAATAGAACAATAGATTTTTGATTCTCGCCTTACAGTTAGGCGAGATGAACTGGATAACATTATGAAAATTAAAGCACTTTCTAAGCTTAAGCCTGAAGAAGGCATCTGGATGACCGAGGTTGAAAAACCTGAAATGGGTCATAATGATCTTCTTATCCGTATTAAGAAAACCGCAATTTGTGGTACTGACGTACATATCTACAACTGGGATGAGTGGTCACAAAACACAATCCCAGTACCTATGGTAGTAGGTCACGAATACGTGGGTGAAGTTGTTGGCATTGGCCAAGAAGTTCGTGGTTTTGAAATCGGCGACCGTGTATCTGGCGAAGGTCACATCACATGTGGTCACTGTCGTAACTGTCGTGGCGGCCGTACTCACCTTTGTCGTAACACTACAGGTGTTGGTGTTAACCGCACTGGTGCCTTCTCTGAGTTCCTTGTGATCCCAGCGTTCAACGCATTTAAGATCCCCGCAGAAATCTCTGACGATCTAGCATCAATCTTTGACCCGTTTGGTAACGCAGTACACACAGCGCTTTCTTTCGACCTAGTAGGCGAAGACGTGCTAATCACTGGTGCTGGTCCAATCGGTATCATGGCTGCTGCTGTTGCGAAGCACGTAGGTGCTCGTCACGTTGTAATCACTGACGTAAACGAATACCGCCTAGACCTTGCTCGTCAAATGGGTGTAACTCGCGCAGTAAACGTAATGGAAGAGAAGCTTGAAGACGTAATGGCTGATCTTGGCATGACTGAAGGCTTCGATGTAGGCCTAGAAATGTCTGGTAACCCATCTGCGTTCAACAGCATGCTGACTAACATGAACCACGGCGGTAAGATCTCTCTACTAGGTATTCCACCATCAGACATGGCAGTAGACTGGAACCAAGTAATCTTTAAAGGCTTGGTTATCAAAGGTATCTACGGTCGTGAGATGTTCGAAACTTGGTACAAGATGGCTTCTTTGATTCAATCTGGCCTAGATCTAACACCAATCATTACTCACCACTACAAAGTGGACGACTTCCAAAAAGGCTTCGACGCTATGCGTAGCGGGCTTTCTGGTAAGGTTATCCTTGATTGGGAATAGTCTAAATCAGGCTCTAATTAGCAAAAGTCGACAGTGAAAACTGTCGCTTTTTTACGTATAAAACCGCTAAATAACGCTTGATTACAGTGTCTGCCGCCATTTTGTCGCCATTAACCCTCTAAAGGATTGAGGTGTACAGCTTGTATCAAATGTTACGGAGCAAAATGAGAAGACGCCATTGTCTGCAAAATTTTAGTGTACCCAAGAATACGCCGTGTTCCTGAGTTTTGACTCGTTACGTCAGATACCTCAGGAACATAGGTGCTAGGTGTCTTAATGAGACCTAATTGATCGTTTTCCAAACTTTGGCTGTTTCTTGAAAAACTAAAGTAAATGTATAATCGTAATTGTTGCTTCCAGGATCGTTGATAGATCCATCTGTTGGGTTATCAATGATTTGCCCCATATTATAATTGTCGTTGCTGTCGTATGTGCAACTACAGTTTTCAAACAGTAGCAGGTACTCGGTCCCAGAAGTTAGATTTTTTGTTGGCAAGCTGATTTCATTCCAGCCGCCATTGATAGTTACGTTTGAAGCTAACGATTCAATCGCTGCTAAATCTTCCTTTGGTACTATTGAAATGTTGATTGTACTTTCAGCTCCCGCCATGAGCTCTATTGCTGAGAGCGTAGCGTTCCTATCTAAGGTGAACGTTTGAGCGAAACGGATAGAGTTACTAGCGCTCATGTTACCGTTGTTTGAGGTACCAATCGATTGCTCGTTCGTACTTATTAGTAACTGAAGTGCAGATATGCCTGCATTGAAAACCAACGTACCATCTGGCGTCGTATCCTTATTTACATTATCGAGTTCGGATTGAGTAAAGTAGTTCACTAAAGCCGCGGCATCGTCACCTTTAGGCCCTTGCGCGCCGGCTTCACCTTGTGAGCCCGTGTCACCTTTAGGCCCTTGCGTGCCAGCTTCACCTTGTGAGCCCGTGTCACCTTTAGGCCCTTGCGCGCCGGCTTCACCTTGTGAGCCAGTATCACCTTTAGGCCCTTGCGTGCC
>NZ_CAWNBB010000020.1:0-176602 GCF_963872585.1 Vibrio sp. 10N.222.47.A9
GAATTACGCAACAAAGCCCTTTGAGATTACAAAAAAGTTTCAGAATTTGCCCGGTGTCTTTTATATTTTAAGTGGCTCCGCTGGAATCTGTTTTTCTACAGAAAACATGAAAAGCTTATCTGGTGGTGTTATTGGAAGGGGAGATTGGATGGGTGCTTTGTCTATACATGCTGACTACAACCTCTTTGCAGTGGCAGAAGAAGTCGAGCCTATCACTATGGTACTTTTTCCTGCAAGCAAGGTATTAGAGCTCGCAGAGCGGAAATGCATGGTTTACAAATGGCTACTTCACTGTGGAACCAAAGCGCAATCTATTTGGATGCAGGCTTACTTATCCTCGATTCATAAAAAAGAGCAGAAAACCATTTACGTCTTGTTGGAACTTGCGGCACGCCAGACCAATATCGCGGGGGCAACCGTCAGCATTAATATTTCACAAATTCAATTGAGTTCGATAACGGGCATATCAAGGCCTAGGCTAAACGAAGTTCTTAAAGGGATAGAGCAGCAAGGCTTGGTTAAGATACAAAGAGGAAAGGTGTTTATCACCGATGTTAAGGGCTTGTATGAGCATATTTCACCGATGAATTTGATGATACGAGATCCTGTTGCTGAAATTAAGGCATGAATCTTTAACACTACGAGCTAACGTTTGGATTACTAGATTTTCAGTGTTTATTAGATATTTCAAAAAATTATGCACAGTGTTCTTTTAGGAACATACATTACAAGAGAACATCTATAATGTTCAGTCTAGATTTATAAATTGAATTAGAGCGGAATAGAATTGTTATGAAAATGGCTGTATTAGAATATAAAGTATTGGGGCTTGGTGATTGGATTAAAACAACGGTTTCTAGCCGCTGTGCGCACTTACTGGCTGCAGAATACAAAGCGCTAGGGTGGCCAACAAAAGTAGATGGAAAAGTGTTATCGACTGAGTCTGCTTAATCTATATAAGCCTAAATCATCTAGATGAAGACAAAAAAGAAGCTGGCAGTGCGCCAGCTTCTTTCGTTTTTAAATTAAGACCATTGAGCTACTTGTTCACGTAGTCTTTGAATTTCTGCTTCGTTTCAGCATCCGCTTTTTCGTACCAGAAATACAACATTTCTTCAGCTGTATTCGCCGCATTTCCGTCAATCTTTGCTGGAAGCGTTACGGGTTGTACTACAGCAGCCGCTGCGCCCGCGCTAGCACTAGCACCTACTGTAAGTGCTGCGATGCCGCCTTTTTGGTTGTATTCTCTAGCTTCTTGAGGGTATTTACGACCAATCTGCATGCCATCTTTTACTAGCTTGTCTTGCTTAACACTGATTGCGTTTTGGTTTTCATCAACCAGTTTCCAATCTAAGTTTTGAAGGCCTTTTTTCGCTTCGTTGGTGTTACGGAACTTCGGCATATCGAACGTCAATGCTGTGTCTGCCGCGTCAAAAGTAGCAATAATGGTGTCGCTATCGACAAACTCGCGGTCGTTACCTTGGCTAAAAGCGAGTTGATATTTGAAAACGATTTGGTTCACACCATCTGGAACGGTGATCGTTTTGCTCGAAGAGAAAAAGCCACCGTCAAGATCAGGCTTAGCCTCATTTACAGCTAAGACTTCGACTAACGCATCTGCGCTAGAAGGAACTTCAATTGTCACGTCAGCTAACACGTTTGGTGCTACGATAATTGTGGAAAGCAGCGCGATGGATTGTAATGTTTTCATAATCATACAGTTGTTTATGGATAGTTAAATTACAATCTCATGCAGAACGAAGTATTTCAAGTTACCTTGTCTCGATTTGGTAAAATTCACCGAAACTTAACCTAAGCCTAATTCTTGAACGTACGAAACGTGTTTTTTTCGTTCGTATTATGGTGTGGCCTCAACGTTTTCTCTTCTGGATTATCTAAATCGCTCTCTTGAGCGCTTCGAAGCGACTGCAGAGTGATATACATAGGAACGAGAGCAGATACCCAAATGGCATAAATCGTAATCACTCGGTTGAAGGCGACGAACCAGGTTTCACTGCCCGTACTAGATAGGTAGTAGCCAATGAGCGTAAGCAAGGTGCAGGTGATAGCCCACATGACTGTGGAGGTTGGATCTTTCGTTGTTGCCGCCAGCAATACTATCGTAACGTAGGGAACGGCCATAGCAATGCCCAAAGGTACATGATAGTCGACCACAAAAATGATGGTTGCACCAAGAGCCAAGAACAAATGTGGACCGGTGCTAGGTAAGTTCAAATTCCATATCATGTGATACCTTCCTTTACCCAATTTTGCGTTGCTGGTGGAGTTTGTGTATCAATCGAGTGGCTTGGTGACTATTGACCATCAATCGATTGATCAGTTGTTGAAGCAATTCTGCTTCGGGCATGATGTGTTGATCGGCTATCTGTTCGGCTGAGCTCGCGAGTTCAAGCACTTCGTTCATTTCATATCTTGCGGCAATCTCTTTAACCGCCTTCAATGTTCTGGAGAGGTCATCCTGTTTAGCGTCCGAAAATAGCTCTATCAACTCATCGATTTCGTTTTCTAGCTCATCAACGAGAGACGTTAAGCATTTGAGCTTTTCGTCTGATTTGAGCTCATCGTTAGCTAAGAATTGGCTACGCGACAGTTCTTCTTCTGTGAGTGGCAGTTTATTTTGGGGATGACGCGTTAACATGGTGATGTTGCTTGCACCTTTGGTTAAAAGGTTATGTTCGTTAGCCAAGTTATGTCGGTTACCCTCAAATTGGTCATGAAACTCATTGATAGCGTTTTGTAAGCTGTTTTTCTGTAATGGTTTGGTGAGAACAAAATCAGCCCCTGACATGATAAATTCATCGTGTGCTTCTTTAAATACGTCTGCTGTGCATGCAAAAACTACGGTAGTCAGCTTGAGTTCGTTACGGATTTTTTGAATTGCCTCAATGCCGCTCATGTTAGGCATGTGGTTATCCATGATGATCAGGTCATATTGGTTTGAAACTAATTTATCTAAGGCTTGTAAACCGTCGTAGGCGTTCTCAACCGTTAAGTTGATAGATTCACAGAACTTCCTAATCACCATTGCGTTGATCTTGTTGTCTTCGACTAACAATACTGAGAAGTCATCGAGAGTCTTATTGGTTTTGGTTGGCGTTTGATCGATGACTTGTTCTTCAAGTTCGTGCATTTCAAGCGGAAGCGAGATAGTAAATCGAGTGCCAAAATTAAGCCGGCTGGTAACCGTGATGGTGCCTCCCATCAGTTCGACTAACTGCTTAACAATGGAAAGCCCTAATCCTGTCCCACCAAACTTACGGGTCGTTGAGAGCTCGGCTTGTTCAAATGCCGTGAATATATGGTCGGTCTTGTCTTCTGCGATGCCAATACCTGTATCAGTCACTAAGATATTCACGCTTGGTGGGGTGGTTGGTGCAATCAAGAATTCCACTTCAACCTTTCCTGACTCAGTAAATTTGACGGCATTACCTGCTAAATTAAATAGGATCTGACGTGTACGTGCAGAGTCACCAATCAACTGAATATGGGTAGGGATGTTATCTTTAATGGTAAAAGCGAGGCCTTTGTCTTCTGCAAGAGGCGTCAAGGTTTTATCAAGATGTGTCACCACGTCTGCCACTGAGAAAGGGCTATATTCAAGCTCCATTTTTCCTTGCTCAACCTTAGAAAAGTCAAGAATATCATTCAATATGGTGACAAGATGCTGGCCTGAATCGATGATGATCTGTGCTTGTTGGCGAGTATCGGCGCTTTGCGAATCCTCTTTGATTATTTGAGCTATTCCTAGTACGCCATTCATCGGCGTTCTTAACTCGTGACTCATGGTGGCAAGGAATAAGGACTTCGCTTCGTTGGCTTTTTCTGCTTTGTCTGCGGCTTCTTGATAGGCAAAGTTGTTTCGTTTTAATTCAAAGACTCGGAAGATAAAGATGGCGAACGAGAAAGCGAAGGTTAATAGCGCGAGTGTGATGATAAGTTTGACAATCACGCCTTCTAGTTGGTCTTGAAGGTCGGTGAATTGATGTTCAATTTGCTCAAGATACTCCATGTTATGCACCGAAAGAACTTGAGAGAACAGTACCTTTTGTTGCTGATTGAGTTCAGCGAACGTTTCAGACAGGTCCGCCAACTCTGATCTAATCTCTTGATGTTGAATTTGGCTCCCTGAAAATAACACGCTAGCAAGTAACTCACTTTGAATGTTGAGCTCCGGTGTAGAGAGAACATTTAGTTTTTCTGAATCATGTCCCCTTGCTGCTTCTCGATGGTTTGCTGAATGACTATCAATGAGTTGCAACGTTAGGGATTGCAGTATGAACTGACGAGCGACACTCAACCCGACGAGCTTGTCGAGCGTATCGACATTGGCTATCGAGGCCTTGTGGAAACGCTCAAGTAATTGGGTGGTTTGTAAGTCTTGAAAGAACGTTGAGTGGATGCTTTCCCCCTTATAGCTATCCTTGAGCTCTTGCAGTTCTATTTCTAGTCTGACTAAATCAGCCGATATTTGGTAAGGGTTCGAAATGTCAGCGAGAGCAGCGTTGGTTATCTGATCGCGCATTTCTAAAACTTCATGCTCCAGCTCTCGAACAGATTCTCCATATTCCGATACTTTCCCGTGTTCAGAATAGGTCAATATAATTAAGCTAACCAACGCCAAGAATAGCGAGAAAAACAGCAAAAAGATGAGTCTGATTTTATTCATTTTCAAACTCCACTAACATCTGAGGGCGGCTACCCGTTAAGGTTTCTAGAAATGTTTTAATCTCACTAATGGTTTGCTTTTCAAACGTTTTACCGAGTTGGCTTTCACCCATGATTTTGATGGCTTCCTCTAACGTTTCAGTTTGACCATCATGAAAATAGGGGGCAGTGATCGCCACGTTTCTTAAACTGGCGACACGGAAGAGGTGCTTGTCTTGTGGTTGTCCTGTAAACATAAATCGACCTTGGTCTTCACTTCGTTCTGAGCCCGTTTTTGATATTCCAAAATAGCCAAATCGCATCACCATGCCTCCACCAATATTGGTACCTTGGTGACAACGAATGCAGCCTTGTTCTTGAAAGGCCTCCCAGCCTCGCTTGGCCTTATCAGACAACGCTGAATGATCGCCTCGCAAGTACTGGTCGAAAGGAGAATCAGGCGTGGTTAGCCCTTGCATGAACTCAATAAGTGCAGCCTTAATCGAAGCTTCGTTGATGGTTGTCGATTGTTCTTTGAATAGGCTGATGTAAGTCTCCGATTGAGATACATAGTCCGTAATGTGTTTCCAGTTTGAATCCATTTCGTCAACGTTGTGTACTGGACCATCGATTTGATCGCCAAGGTTATTCACCCGACCATCCCAAAAAAATCGGTAGTTAAAGGCAGCGTTAAAAACGGTGAGTGAATTTCGCATTCCTGCTCCATTTACGCCAATGGAAACAGGAATCACTTCAGCGCCATTGGTTTGTAGACTATGACAACTTTCACAGCTGACACTTCGGTTCGACGATAAGTTAGGGTCTTTGAATAGCGCCCAACCTATCTTGGCAAGTTCATTGTTAATCTCGGTCGAATCTGGAATTGGGAATATTTGTTGATCTGGAAATGCCGCTTGTTGGGCATCTTGTGAGTCTGTATTTGAGTCGTGTTCTGAAGAGTATGAATCATCATGGTCGTTTGCATGAGAGTGATTTTCTTGGTGCTTAAATGAGGCGTGCATCTTTAAAGAAGCGGCGTCATAAACCAGTAGGCCTATTGAAACGCAAATGACAGTGATGCTTATTACTGCTAAATATGGCGTTTTCATAGTATTAGTTCCATCTAGTTTAGATAATTTTGGCAAGTCAGAATCCTTCTGATTTAAACCTTATTCACCCTGTGGATGAGAGGTGCATATTTATAAACTTAGTTTTATATTGGTAATGTTGCAAGAAGATGGTGTAACAAGAGGATAGGAGCAAGATGAAGTCATTGAATCGTTGAATGACAAGGAATAGGGATCGTTAGAAACAACGCGTTACGTAGGGTAAGTTAGTGACCTAACGGTCAATTCGAAAAGACCTTGTTGTATAAAACTCGGATTTTTAAGATACAGATACTTATGCAGATACTTATGCAGATACAGAAAACAAGTGCCAGACGTAGAAAAGCCGTGGTAACTGCATAGAGTGACCACGGCTTTGGTATTACATCATGTACTTTCTAAACTGCTTGAATTACATGGTCTAGAGGGGCTTATTTAGCTTGAGCTGCTGCCGCTTCTAGTTGCTTAAGTTTACCTTGAAGCATGTAAGCATTTTGGTTGAAGTTACCAGGGTTCAGTACTTGGCTATTCTGCATTGGGTAGTCAGGTAGCGTGTTCATGAACTCTTGTACTTTGCCGCCTACTGGTACGAATAACCACATGTTGTCTGCCATCCAGCGTAGGTACATGCCCGATTCGTGTGGTGCTTTTTCGAATGGGTCAGCACGTAGATGAACAACTTGAGGCCAGTTTGGTTGGAAGCGAACTGCATCAACAATGTTACCGTCCATTACTGCGAACGAAATCTTGAAGTCATTCCAACGAACTGCGTTTAGCTCAGCGTTAGCAGAGAAGTAAAGCATGCTGTCACGAGGGCCTTTCTCTTCTTTGCCTTGGAAGTAAGGTAGGAAGTTGTAACCATCTAGGTGAACACGCCAGTTTTTACCGTTGTAAGTTGCACCTTTATCAGACGCAAGTTTCTCGACCACTTTATCATCACCAGCGGCTGCTAGTAGAGTAGGGATCCAGTCTTGGTGTCCCATGATATCGTTGATCTTAGTTCCCGGTTTGATAGTACCAGGCCAGCGAACTAGTTGAGGAACACGCATACCGCCTTCGTAAGTTGTACCTTTTTCACCGTGGAAGTAAGTAGCACCACCATCAGGCCAAGATACCGTTTCTGCACCGTTATCGGTCGAGTAGATGACGATAGTGTTGTCTGCGATTTTAAGCTCATCAAGCTTGTCTAAAAGGATACCCACTTGGTCATCGTGCTCTAACATGCCATCAGCGTAGATGCTGATACCCGATGCGCCTTGGTATTTTTCTTGTAGACGAGTCCACACGTGCATACGAGTGGTGTTGTGCCAAATGAAGAATGGTTTGTCAGCTTTTACTGCTTTTTCCATGAAGGCTAGAGATTCTTCTAGGAACTCTTCATCCGCATGCTCCATACGCTTACGCGTCATTGGGCCTGTATCTTCAATCTTACCGTCAGAAGTCGATTTGATTACACCACGAGGGCCAAAGTTCTTACGGAACTCAGGGTCTTTAGGGTAGTAGTATGTCTCTGGCTCTTCTTCCGCGTTTAGGTGGTACAGGTTACCGAAGAACTGGTCAAAACCGTGGTTCGTTGGAAGGTGTTTGTCTTGGTCACCCATGTGGTTCTTACCGAACTGAGCTGTCATGTAGCCTTGTTCTTTAAGAAGGTCTGCGATCGTTGGAGCCCAATCAGGGATACCGTGGTCCGAACCTGGCATGCCGATAGTCAATAGACCAGTACGGAAAGGTTCTTGACCTGTTAGGAATGCAGCACGACCAGCAGTACACGATTGTTGACCGTAGTGGTCAGTAAATAGTGCGCCTTCGTTAGCAATACGGTCGATGTTAGGTGTTTCGTAACCCATCATACCGTTGTTGTATGCACTGATGTTGAATACACCAATGTCATCACCCCAGATAGCAAGAATGTTTGGTTTTTCTGCTGCTGTTGCCGCTGAAGAAGCTGCTAATAAGCCAACACCTAATGCTAGTTTATTAATTTTAGTACCCATAAGGACTCCGATTCACTTTTAAGATTAATGCGTTAGAACAACGCATCGATGAGCAAATGTTATTCTCAAAATTCCGTTACGTCCTTTTATAGTGCTTATAACCAATCGTTATGATGCATGGTTAACTTGCTGATTAAATTGAATTTAGGATGATGGTTACCAGAAACCCTTAGATAACATGTGTGATCTTTATCATGTTTGTCGCCGTAAACCTTATCGATAACTCCTGCACCTGTATCTGAATAAAAAATGACAAAAAGATTAATAGCTTAGCGAACCTCGCGCATGCTTAAAAAATGGACTATACGTTGTAGGGCAGGATGCAAATAACTTACGAAGAGGTTTCTATGACAGCGAAATATGGCGTTAAACGTCGTTTAGCGATTTTGGGTACGGCGATGATGGCGGCTTCCACCACCACATTCGCAGCTGAAAAGCCAAATATTCTCGTGATTTGGGGAGATGATATTGGACAGTCTAATGTTAGTGCATACACCTTTGGTTTAATGGGTTACAAAACGCCTAATATTGATAGCATCGCCAAAGAAGGGATGATGTTTACCGATTATTACGCTGAACAATCGTGTACTGCGGGTCGCTCTACCTTTATTACGGGACAAAGTGTATTACGAACGGGTTTGAGTAAAGTAGGCTTGCCGGGCGCAGACATTGGCTTGCAAGCGGAAGACGCGACAATCGCAGAAATGCTGAAACCTATGGGTTACATGACAGGTCAATTTGGTAAAAACCACCTTGGCGATAAAGATGAATTCCTTCCAACAGCACACGGGTTTGACGAATTTTTTGGCAACCTTTACCACCTGAATGCTGAAGAAGAACCAGAGAATGAAGATTACCCAACCGATCCTGAGTTTCGTAAGAAGTTCGGTCCGCGTGGTGTTATTAAGTCATTCGCTGATGGCAAGATTGAAGATACGGGTCCACTGACGCGCAAGCGTATGGAAACGGTCGATGAAGAAACACTAGACGCGGCACTTGATTTCATGGATCGCGCAGTGAAAGCGGACAAGCCATTCTTCGTTTGGTGGAACGCAACACGTATGCACTTTAGAACGCACGTGAAAGCCGATAGTAAAGGTGTGACCGGTGTCGGTAACTACGCTGATGGTATGGTTGAGCACGATCGACACGTTGGGCAACTATTGAAGCAAGTGGATGAGTTGGGAATCAAAGACAACACGATTGTTTTCTATTCAACGGATAACGGCCCACACATGAACTCTTGGCCAGATGCGGGTACAACCCCGTTCCGTGGTGAGAAAAACACCAACTGGGAAGGCGCATACCGTGTACCAGCAATGGTCCGTTGGCCTGGTAAGATTGAACCTGGAACCGTATCCAATGAAATCATGCACCACATGGACTGGATGCCAACCTTCGTTGCCGCTGCTGGTGATGACCAAATCAAAGAGAAATTGCTGAAAGGTCATACCGCAGGTGATAAAACGTTTAAGGTTCATTTAGATGGTTATAACTTCCTTCCTTACCTAACGGGTGAAGAAGAAAAAGGCCGTCGTTCAGAGATCTTCTACTTTACCGATGATGGCGATTTAGCGGCGCTTCGTTACAACCAATGGAAAGCGGTGTTCATGGAGCAACGTGCTACGGGTACCATGCAGATTTGGTCAGAACCGTTCGTGACGTTACGTCTTCCTAAGCTGTTTAACCTGCGTATGGACCCATACGAAAACGCAGATATTACTTCGAATACCTATTATGACTGGTTGTTAGACCATGCTTATATGTTCGTTCCTGCGCAAGCGTATGTAGGCGAGTTCTTAGAAACGTTTGCCGAATACCCACCACGCCAAAAAGCAGCAAGCTTTAGCTTGGATCAGGTTATGGAGAAACTTCAAGAGAACCATAATAAGTAAGCTTTGGTTTATTGAAACTGATAGCTTGATGAAACTGAAAACACAAAGAGCTCCTAGGAGCTCTTTTTTTTATGCGCATATCGATGAGTAAATCCTGGTCGTGAATATGAATCACAACTATCGTGCTCATTGCCACTAAATAATTGTATTTTAGTCGTTTTTACGTCTACCTTAGTAAGCATAAGGATGTATAAAAACAAGGAATGTTATGTCTGCATGGTTGTGCTCGCTAGTGAACGGATTGAAACACCAGAGAGTCGCAGTATTATCCGTAATCTTGTCTCCACTTATGTTGTCGCTGTTCAGTTTGAGCACCTATGCCAACGAGCAAGATCCTAATAGCAACACTGAGGCTTCAAAGCTCAGTTCTGTAGCTTCACACGCTAGCTCTGATGTTTTACCTATCGGCTCTAAAGCCACCTATGTCGGATCGGAAGCTTGTGTTGATTGTCATAGTGAAGAAGTCGAAGCGTGGCAGGGCTCTCATCATGACATGGCGATGAAACACGCTACAGATGAATCTGTATTAGGCGATTTCAACGATCAAACGGTCACTCATGGCGGTAAACCCAACCGATTTTTTCGCAAGGGTGAAGAGTTCTGGGTCAATATCGAAGGCCCAGACGGGCAATTCAAAGATTACAAAATCAGCTATACCTTTGCCTTTGAACCATTACAACAGTACATGGTTGAGTTTGAAGACGGTCGAGTACAGTTGATTCCTTTCGCTTGGGACTCTCGCACTGAGGGCGAAGGCGGTCAACGCTGGTTTAACCTCTACCCGGATACCACCAACACTGATGAATTCTACTGGACCAATAGCGGTCAAAACTGGAACTTCATGTGTGCTGATTGCCATTCAACGAACCTAGAAAAGAACTACGACAGCGCAAGTAATACCTACAACACTACTTGGTCTGAGATTAATGTCGGTTGTGAAGCCTGTCATGGGCCTGCAAGCGAGCACGTTGAGCAGGCCCAGTTAGCAAAAGCTCAATTAACCAAAGAGCAGTCAGCAAAAGCCAACGGCGAAAAGGATGTTCAAGCCTCCGCGCATTATGGCTTTGATCGCGACTTGTCGAAATCGGTGAAAGAATGGATCTACCAAGAGGGCAACTCAACCCTACAACCAAAAGACATCATCCATACCAACCAAGTTCAAACCTGTGCTCAATGCCACAGCCGACGTACTCAGTTAAATGAAACGGGTGACCACGTGAACGGTTTATTCTTCGATAAGTATCGTTTGAGCTTGATTACTCCTGAGCTTTACCATAACGATGGTCAAATCTACGATGAAGATTACGTTTACGGATCTTTCTTGCAATCAGTGATGGCTGAAAAAGGCGTCACATGTACTAACTGTCACGATCCCCATACCGCTGAACTAAAAATTGCCGAAGAAGCGGTGTGTAGCCAATGTCACATTGCATCAGAGTACACGCCTGAAAAGCACACCTTCCACGAGGCGAATACCGAAGCTTCACAATGTACCACTTGTCACATGCCTGAGACGACTTACATGGAGGTCGACCCAAGACGCGACCACAGTTGGCACATCCCACGTCCTGATATTAGCCAACACATTAAAACACCAAACGTGTGTACTAGCTGTCATGAAGATCAAACCGACCAGTGGGCAGATAAGCAAATCGGTGAGTGGTTCCCAGATTCCAAGTATCGTAATCAGCAGCACTTTGCCGTTGCCTTTTATGCTGACTCAATAGGGCACAGAGGGGCAGAGGATGCGTTGGCATACTCGGCTCAGGACTCCAGCTTAAGCAATATCATTCGTGCATCGAGCTTAGAACGTTTAGGCGGCAATACGGGTAAGAATACGCTTATCTCGCTAGCAAGAGCGGTGAAACATGATGATGAAATGATCCGTTTGGGCGTTGTGCAAGGCTCGTCTGGTTTCCCATTCACTGACCGTTGGCAAATTCTAGAGCCGCTACTGAAAGACCCTGTATTGTCGATTCGTTCAGAAACCGCAGGTGCATTGGTACGTTATTGGGGAGAAATGAACCCTCTGCAGAAAGATCAAATCAAGCCTGCATTGGAAGAGTACATTGAGATACAGCAATTTAATGCCGATAGAGGATTTGGACGAACTAACCTAGGCAACGTTTACCGCGATCTAGGTCAGCACGATAAAGCGATTGAGTTCTATCAAGGTGCTATCGAGATTGAGCCTTACTTCGAAAACAGCTACGCCAACTTGGCGGATTTGTATCGAGCGCAAGGTAACGAAGCAAAAGCGTTGTCGACGTTGAAGCAAGGTATTGAAGCTCAGCCTAAATCGAGTGTATTGCCATACAGCACAGGGTTATCTCTGCTTCGCGTGAAAGATTACGAACAAGCAACGGACTACCTTAAACAAGCCGCTGAAACTGCGCAAACCGACCCACAATATTGGTATGTGTACGGATTGGCTTTGGAGAAATCTGATGTGCTTGCGGCAAGTCAATCACTGCACAAGGCTTACCAATTTAGCCGTAACCCACAGCACTTGTATGCCCAGTGTGAAGTGTTGGCGCGAAACAGCCATATACCGGGCGTACCAAAGGCGTTTGAGCAATGTATTTCATCACTGAGCAAAGTGGCACCGCCGGAGGCCATTAACCAATTGAGAGCTAAGTTTAAATAAAGCGATAAGGTGAGCTTGGCTATTTTGCTTGCTGCTTATTCCGCTTGTAACTAATTATCGCGCTTATGAGCAATTATCACGTTTATAACTTATCGCGCTGATGAACAATTATCACGTGTATAACTAATAGTTATGGGGCTTGTGAGTAGGATGTACGCAGCCAGATTGAATTAAGGGAAGACCTATGAACCATGCGCAACAAGCAATTAACCAACTGATTGAACAAACAGAGAAAAGTGTTATCGGTCAGAGCCACGTCGTTCGGGCTCTGGTGATAGGGTTATTGACTAATGGGCATGTGCTTTTAGAGGGACTTCCCGGTACAGCGAAAACTCGTTCAGTGAAATCGCTGGCGAACCTACTGAACACCAGTTTTGGTCGAATTCAGTTTACGCCTGACCTGCTGCCATCAGATGTAACCGGTACAGAAGTGTATCAAGAGCTTGATGGAAAGCCTCAGTTGCACTTTCAACCGGGTCCTATTTTCAACAGTATTGTTTTAGCCGATGAAGTGAACCGTGCTCCTGCAAAGGTACAAGCGGCTCTGCTTGAAGCCATGGCGGAAGGAACGATTACGGTGGGTGGTCAAACTCATATCCTACCTGATCTATTCATGGTGCTCGCTACGCAAAACCCAGTCGAGCAAGAAGGTACGTATCCACTGCCTGAAGCACAGATGGACCGTTTCATTATGAAAGTCACGGTCGACTATCCAGAAGATGAAGCTGAACGCGACATCATTCGACTTGTGCGCAGTGAGGAACTCGGTAGCGAGACGAGTTCGGAATTAGTCACGCCACAGCATATTGAACCTGAATTAGTGCTTGAAGCGCGCCGCCAACTTCCAGACATTGCCGTTTCCGATTTAGTAGAGAACTACATTGTGGCTTTGGTAATGGCGACTCGTAAACCTGAGCGTTATCCAGAATCAGACTTATCGAAATGGATTGAAATTGGTTCAAGCCCTCGTGCATCTATTTCATTGGATAAATGTGCTCGCGCTTATGCGTGGCTGCAAGGGCGTGACCACGTCACGTTAGACGATGTGCGTGCCATGTTGCCAACCGTATTAGGTCACCGATTCTCATTGTCTTACGATGCATTGGCCGATGGTGTTGACCATCAAAGAGTGGTTGAAGAACTGCTTGATAATGTTGAGATCGGATAACTAGGGGGCGTCATGGCGAAGCCAACACAAGCTCCCAAACCACAAGGCCTTGATCCTCGACTGTACTGTGACTATTCAAGGTTAGTGCGAATTCAGGCTCAAGCTGAGTCATTTTCACTGTTACCTCATTTAAAAGCGGGCAGCGTGCTTTCGGGCAGACATAACTCTTTGTTCCGTGGTCGTGGTTTGAACTTCGAAGAATTACGTCATTACCAATTGGGTGATGATATCCGTAATCTCGATTGGAAAGTCACCATGCGAACGGGGAAGCCGCATGTTCGCAGTTACACCGAAGAGAAAGACCGTAATGTGATGATCTGTGTCGATCAGCGCAGTTCGATGTTTTTTGCTTCTCAAAACATCATGAAATCCGTTGTGGCTGCCGAAGTGGCGGCACTGTGTGGGTGGCGAGTGCTAAAAGATGGTGACCGTGTCGGCTTCGTTTTAGCCTCACACCAAAAACTGTTTCATACCAAAGCGCAGCGTTCACAGTCTGATTTACTGGCTCAGTTAAAGCATCTTACCAAGGCTAATCAAAGCTTAGACGTGAGTGTGAGTGACAGCGAGGGTGTTGGTTTTAGTCAGTGGATTGAACTGATCAAACGAATGAGACTCAAGCAATCAACCTTGATATTCATTAGTGACTGGCGAGACTGCCGAGAACAACATCTCGATCGACTAAAGCAGTTACAGCAACACAACGATATCTTGGCCATTATGGTCACCGACCCATTAGAACAGTCATTGCCTCAAGATCTTGCAAGCGCAAACTGGGTGGTGGGTGATGGTCGTTTTCAACTTAATCTGGATAGCCAATCTAAGGTAAACCTCGCGAGTGAAAGTCTTGCTCAGAAAGCGGCACTTCAGAAACAGTCCCTTGCTAAATTGATGGCGATGAAAAACCTCCCTTATATAGAATTAGACACGTCGGGCAATCACATATCACAGCTTCAGAAGCTAGTGGGAGGGCGCTAAATGGCTGTTGAACATACTCCCCCAAGTACCTATATCCTCCGCGAACTGCACGATGTAGCGATTCCTGACAGTGTGAGCTGGGCTCCTCAAACGATCGGCTGGAAGATCCTTGGCGTTATTCTGTTATTGGTCGCTATCTATCTGGCTTATCGTTTGGCGCAGAAATGGTGGAATAACCGTTATCGCAAAGAAGCGCTTCAAGAGCTCATGGTATTGGATGCACGAGACAAAAATTCAACAGAACGAACCTTCAAAGTACTGAAAGTGGTACTTCGTTACCTAGACAGCAGTAATGCAAAGCTGTTTGGACAAGCCTATGTAAACCGTCTAAACGCTTATCTGCCTGGTCGCGCTAACACAAGTGAAAACAGCAATGCGTTCTTTGCCGATGAAGTTTCGGAATTATGGATGCAAAGCCTAATTGACCCTAATGTGCGTTTGAGTTTTGAACAGCGTTTAGAGGTGATCCAAACCGCGATGATGTGGCTAAAACTTCATAAACCAGATGTACAAGCGAAACCAGAGGGGCAAGATAATGTTTGATAGTTTATCTGCCAGCTTTGAATTCGCGCACCCACTGTGGTTTATCGCGCTGCCTTTGCCGTTGTTGGTCTACTTTGCCGTGCCAGCTTATCGAACTAAGCAAATGGCCATCAAGGTGCCATTTTTCAATGAATTGGTTGAAGCTATTGGTGAAGCGCCGTCTGAAGGGGCAAGCCAGCTAACACCAAGCTGGTGGCAACGAACCACGCTCATTATTACTTGGGCATTAGTGGTGTGCGCGCTCGCTAAACCAACCATTCTTGGTGAGCCGCAAGTTCGCGAACAATTAGGTCGTGATGTGATGGTAGTGGTCGATTTATCTGGCTCAATGGCAGAACAAGACTTTACCTCTAAGCGGGGCGATAAAATATCTCGTTTGGACGCGACCAAAGAAGTGCTGGCTGATTTTGCGACTACCCGAAAAGGGGATCGACTCGGTTTGATTCTTTTTGGTGATGCAGCGTTTGTACAAACACCGTTTACAGCTGACCAAGATGTGTGGCTTGAACTGCTTAATCAAACCGATGTCGCTATGGCAGGGCAAAGCACGCACTTAGGTGATGCAATTGGCTTGGCGATTAAGGTGTTTGAACAAAGCGAAAAGCAAAGTGTTGCCGTTCAAGATTCAAGTGTTGATGCCAACGAAAAAGAGAAGGTCGTGATCGTACTAACCGACGGTAATGATACGGGAAGCTTTGTTGAACCGATTGATGCCGCCAAAGTGGCGAAGGCGAAAGGCGTTCGTATTCACGTGATCGCGATGGGTGACCCACAAACCGTTGGTGAAGTGGCTTTGGATATGGAAACCATCAAACGAGTGGCTCAAGAGTCTGGTGGCGAAGCCTTTGAGGCGCTTAACCGCGACGAACTGACCAAAGCCTACGCTCAAATCGGTGAACTAGAACCACAGTTATATGAAAGTACCACTTATCGTCCTAAACAGGGGCTGCACCATTACTTAATGGCGATTGTTGTTGTGATGTATCTGACTGCCTTTAGTCTGGCGACTTTGCGTAGAAGGTCGCTTTTGAATTCTAAAACTAAAAAATTGAAAGGAGAGGATGATGCCTGATTCTCTCACTCTGCAACAGTTCTTTACCCAGTTTCATTTTATCCGACCTTTGTGGTTGTTGGCCTTTATTCCGATGTTCTTCCTGCTATGGGTTCGTTGGAGAGAAGAGACCAAACCAACGTGGAAAGACATTCTACCTGCACACTTACGTGATGCATTGACGATTGGCGAAACAGGCTGGCGTAAGCAGCTGCCATTGAAGCTATTGGTGGTGATTGTAACTATCGCCATCATTATCTGTTCTGGCCCAACATGGCAGCGTGAGGCTTCGCCTTTTGGTGAAGACAAAGCGTCGATGTTGGTTGTGCTTGATAACAGTGAATCTATGCTCGCTAAAGACTTACCACCGAGTCGCTTGGAACGATCTAAGCAGACGATTAGAGACTTATTAGCAGCTCGGAAAGGCGGTAATACGGGCTTAGTGATTTACGCAGGCAGCGCACACGTCGCGATGCCCGTTACTCAAGACAGCAAGGTATTCGAACCGTTTCTAGCGGCTATCACACCCGATATCATGCCGGTATCAGGTAAGTCAGCAGAAGAAGCACTGCCATTGATTAATCAACAACTGTCTGGTGAGTTAGGCTCTTCTGTACTGCTGGTATCAGATGGTGTAAACCCAAGCACCATTAGGGCGTACGAGAGTTTCTTTAACGACAATCCATATCAGTTGCTCATTCTCGCCGCAGGAAATAGCAATGTGGTGAGTGATAATCCAGTCGATCTCGATTCATTACGTAGCTTAGCGAGCAAGACGGGCGGACGAGTGGTTGAGGTGACCGTTGATGATTCGGATATCCAACAACTGAACAGAGCGGTTGAAAGAAACATGCAGCTCAACGGCGAATCTTCAATGCCTTGGAAAGACATGGGCTATGGCTTGCTTATCCCAATGGCGATTATCATGTTGTTGTGGTTCAGAAAAGGCTGGTTGGTGCAGTGGTGTGTCGTTGGTCTAGTGATTTCGGGCAGCCTGTATTCACCAAGCATTTTGGCGAAAACCGTCAACTTAACCGCTGAGAAACCAGTTGTGGTGGAGTCGGTTACGGCTTGGGACAAAACAGCTCAATGGTGGTGGGACTTATGGTTAACGCCCGATCAGCAAGGTCAACGCCTGTTGAACCAGAAAGAATACCTTGAAGCGGCAAAACATTTCACCGACCCCATGAGAAAAGGTGCGGCTTACTACTATGCTCGTGATTTTAAGCTCGCTCACAGTGCATTCCTGCAAACCAAAACTGACCTTGGTTTATACAACGCGGCGAGTGCGTTAGCCAGACAGCGTGAATATCTTGCGGCGCGAGACCTTTTGAAATCATTAAGCGAGAAAGAGGATCTGTCACCAGAACTAAGAACGGATGTCGAAAACAATCTTGCTGTGCTTAGTGGAATTGTCGAAGAGGTAAACCGAACCAGTGAAAGCCAGTCCGGAACTACAGATGGCCCTGAAGAGTCTTTAGAACTCGAAGACGATCAGCCGCGAACGGGTGATGGCGCTGAAGAAGAAACGGTCGCAGAATTGATGCTTAAAGAAACGCTTAATGCCAATGAAATTTTGGGTAGCCAAGAGCTTGCCGACAAGTGGTTGAAGCGAGTAGAAGCCGATCCTAAGTTCTTCTTGAAATCCAAATTCCAAATTCAGTTAAGAGATCCTGCGCCTTCTATCGAACAGACACCAAAACAGGAGCAAACGCAATGAGTCGATATGATTTAGCTCTTGAAGTCATTCAATCAAAGAGAGTGCGATTCAGAACCCGTAAGTGGTTACTGTCGATGACTCTTATATTGAGTTGGTTTTTTCCTTTTGTTGCTTCTGCTGCCGATATCTTCGACCTCCAAAAAAGTGGTGACGTTGAGCTTATCGCTTGGGTAGGAGAAAAGCCAAAGTCAGGCGATAAGATAACGCCGACTAAAGTGAGCGTAAATGAGCAGGTGATTCTGAACATTGAGGTGGCGACGCCGCGCTGGTTAACGGGAGGGACTCGAATCGGCAGTATCGAAATCCCTAACGTGATTGCTAAACAGCGTAACCAACTCGCAACTAACTACACGGAACGGGTCAATGGCACTACATGGTCACGCCAGCGTTGGGAAGTGACACTTTATCCGATGACTTCTGGCGAGTTTGTCATTCCAACCGTGCCGGTTCGCATCCAAGTTTCTGCACCTGATGGTTCTAACGTTGGCGGCACGCTTTACACGCAGCCAATTAAGTTTGAAGCTTCGTTGCCTTCAGGTTTACTTGATAATGAATCGCCTTGGTTTTCTGCAACAGAAGTAGATATAGAGCAACAATGGCAACGCTCGAGTGAAAACTTAAAAGTAGGCGATGCCATTACTCGAACGGTAACCATCAAGGCCAAAGACAGTTTGTCTGTTTTACTGCCGGACGTGTTGAACAATGAATCGACCCAGCAATACCAAGCTTACCCGCAGCCTAATCGTTTAGATGATACTCAAGATCGTGGTAACTACCGTTCCAGTCGAATTGAGGAGACGGTTTATGTTATTCAGCAGGGCGGTGAATTTACGTTGCCAGAGTTTTCATTTCAGTGGTGGGACAGCAAGAATCAACGCCTTGAAACCGTGGTGATAAAAGGGAATGTGTTTGAAGCCAAACACACAGTCCAATCTTTCATCAAGGCTTACATGTCAGTGTTTATTAGCGTTGGTCTGGCACTGTTGTTCAGTGTGGCGTGCTTTGTTTCTGTTAAACGTTATTATGCGAACCGCCCAACACCAGGTTGGTTGGTACTACGTCGTTTACTTAAGCAAGGTAATTGGCCTGCATTAAGAACCTTTATCTATCGTCAATTACGAAACGAAACCTCTCAGCTAGAGCTGGATAAAGCACAACTTGGTAAATTGAATGGACAAAAGCGTTGGCTAGAAGACAGTGAATCCCTCCAACAAGGGCGTGAAGACAAAAACGTATTTACTCGTTTATGGAAAAGCTTACGTAAATTACCCAGTGATAAATCAAACTCAAGCAATTCTCGTTCAATTTTCGACCGCTTGAAAATCCCTAAAGCCTTGCCAGACTTAAAAGATAGAACTAAGTAGCAAACTTTAGTTATTCGCATCGAACAAAATCGGCAGGTTCTCTACTATAGGGAACCTGCTTCTTTAATATGGAACTGTATGAAAAGTACCGAACTCAATCTAATTCCTATATTTGTCGCTATTTATGAAGAGCAGAACTTATCTAGGGCTGCTAATCGCATGGATATAAGCCAGCCAGCTGTGAGCAAAGCGCTTGCAAGGTTGAGAGATATCTATGACGAGCCACTGTTTCATCGAACTACTTCTGGCGTAGAGCCAACCACATTCGCTATCGATATCTATCCAGCAATGGCTGCTGCGCTTAAAAACTTTACTTCTACCTTATCCGCATCAAGAGATTTTGACCCTAAAACCTCTGGCCGTGTGTTTTCAATTGCCTGCGTTTCCGCAGCGAGTTATGAAATGATGCCAAGAGTCATGCAGTTAATCAGTCAAGTCGCACCTGGTATCGCATTAGAAGTTCATCCTCTATTTACGGAAGATTACGAGTCTGATTTAAGGCTGCAAAGACATGATGTCATTATCGATATGACGCCAAGAGGAAGAACCATGCTCAAGCATGAGGTGATCTCTAAAGAGGAACTGGTGGTGGTGTGTCGTAAAGACCATCCCACGATTGGTGACACTATCGATATGGAACAGTTTTTATCACTTGATCATGTGGTTGTTTCAAGATGGCATGCACGTAGAAGCTTATTGAGTTCTGAACACTACAGTGACCTTGAAAAACGTAGAATAGTCTATCGAGCTGCTGGCGTTGTTGAGATGCTGCCTGTTATTGAGGGCTCTGATTACATTGGAGTGCTACCTATGTCATCGGTGCGTTGCTTTTCTGAAAAATATGACGTTAAAACTCTTCCTTTGCCATTCGAATTGGAAGACCTCGATATGTGTATGATTTGGCACCCCAGTCGCACTAACGAACCTAGCCACAAGTGGTTGCGCACTAAGCTCAAAGCGGCAGCAAAAGAGTTATCAAGTTAGCTTCTAAAGGGCTTTTTTATAGAAAGCATTCGCGCGATTTTAAATGGAAAGAAAGCCAGTATCCCTGAGCTGAGGTAAGCGGCGTTTATTGCAAGGGAGCTGGATATTGACCTGCAAGTTAGAGTCATGTGGGACTCTTCAGATATGTTTCTCTTGGTGCTGCCCGAAGGCAGCCCTTGTTTGATCATAAATCAGTGAAGGAACTTAACTTACTGAATTGTTTGATTTAAGTAACGGATACTAAGCCTCTTTTGGGTTCTGTTCTGAGTTAAGCAAGAAGTAGGACACCCAATCATCAATAGGCAAAGGTCGCGCGAAGAAATAGCCTTGAGCATATTTACAACCGATCTGGCGTAGAGTCGTTACATGATTCTGGGTTTCAAGGCCTTCTGCAATCACTGAGAAATCGAGTATTTGCGCGAGCTTGAGAACCGCGCAAGTAATCTCATAATCTACTTTTGACGAGTTAATATCTTCAATAAAGCTTCGATCTAATTTTACGCAATCGGCGGAAAGATTCTTCAACACCGACAACGAAGAATAACCCGTTCCAAAATCATCGATAGCGATCTTGTACCCCTTAGAATGAAGAACCTCGATGGTCCTTGAACAGGTCTCGAAATCTCGCATCATATCCCTTTCTGTGATTTCCAGAAGCAGCTGATGAGGCTGACAATCCGTTTCGTCGAGTATCACTTGTAATTGGTCCGCGAGATCGGTCATATAGAACATTCTCGCTGAGAAGTTGATGGAAAAAATCACGCCCTGTAGGTCCATTCCCGCGCGTTGCCATTCGGTAATCAGATTCGCTACTTTCTTAAATACCCATTTATCAATGTCGATAATGAGATCACTTTTTTCTGCAACCTCAAGGAAATCGACGGGCGGCAATAAGCCCAGTTTAGGGTGACGCCAACGTATTAGAGCCTCGGCACCAATGATGTCTTGCGAGTCTAAGTTGACTTTGGGTTGGAAGAAGACTTCAAGCTCGTCATTGGCAATGGCTTGATGAAGCCCCATGTTGGTTTCAATCAAGTCATTTACCTCGTGAGTCATTTTGTCCGCGTAGACGCGATATTGATCTCGGCCGTTTCGCTTTGCGTGATACATTGCTGTGTCCGCATTTCTGATTAGAGTTTCACGATCTAAACCATGAGTGGGGTACTCACACACACCAATACTCGCCGATACAAAGATAGAATTATCATCGATGTAATAAGGCTTTCTTAACGCTTGATTTAAGCGGTCTGCGATAGGTTCGCCTTCGTCTAACCCAATGTTTGAGTAAACAAGCAAGAACTCGTCTCCACCCATTCGGGCAACAAAGCCTTTATCACCCACTAAGTTACTCAATATGTGCCCGACATTGACTAATAAGTTATCACCTGGTGCATGTCCTAAAGAATCATTAATGGTCTTAAACTCGTCAATGTCGAGGTAGAACAGCAAGAAAGAGGCGTTGTTCTCATAGGATTTCCTGATCTCTTCATCTAACTGTTTGGTTGCCAATAGTCGGTTTGCCAAACTGGTCAGTGGATCGTGGTGGGCGAGGAAGTCGAAGTTCTTTTTTTCTTCCGTCAGGTCTAGGTATGCTTTAGATAGCCTTGAAGCCATATCGTTATAGGCTTTCTCCAAGTGAGACCATTCGTCACTTCGGCCCAAGTTAATTGGATTTTTTAGGCTTCCGGATTCTAGACGATCGAAGCCATGCCTGAGTGCATTGAGTGGCTTTCGAATATGGTGTCGAACAACGTGGTGAACCAACAACATCGATAATACAACAGCTGAAAAACTGATAATAATGGCGTTCAGTCTTGATAAGCCGATCTCTTTTTCAAGCTGGTCGGTTAATTCTAAGGCTTGGCTTTGTACGCGTGACTCGGTCTTTTCTACCATCTCCAACAGGTCGCTTTGAGCGACTAATAGTGAAGCCATCACCAGCCAACGCTGCTCCAAATTAGCTCTAATGCGCTTCAAAGCGGCGTTGTATCGTTTCACCGTTCGATTGATTCTTTTCTTCTCAGCAATAACCGCTGTCGTTTCGATATCAACGTTTTCTAAGTGGAGTAAGAATATATCGAGTTCTTTCTCGACCTCGATAAGCAGTACTTTCTCCGTTTCTGGCGTGATGCGACTGTGAATGTCTCCAACCATTTTTCCTGAAGTGAGAAACGACTCTCTCAACATGTTGATGAGATCTAATTCATTGTTATAACGAATGAAATTTGGTTGGTCTAAGTGCCTAAGCTTGCTGTCGGCTATCGCAAATTCGAGCTGATCAAGCTGTTCGGCTAAGGTGGCGTCGATCTGATTGGTCTGCTTTAGAATTCGATTTAATGCGAGCGAACTGCCTAAGAAACGATGGAAGTTATCGATAAAGGCATCAATTTTTTGCGAGAAACCTTCGTTAGTTGATAGGTCTCTGAGTCGTTGAAGCTGGAAATCGACATTAAATGCTTCTTCCGACAGTGTGGTTTCACTGAACAAAAAAGTCTGTTCAAGTAGCTTAACTCGAGAGGTGAGCGTAAATACGCGTCGGCTGATTTCAGAGTTAACAATCAAGTCTGATACGTGTGTAGAAGTTTCGTTTTTAAGCGTCGATTCGACGTAATAGAGAGATCGAATCACCATGATGACAGCAAAGCTGACAATCAAAAGCGAAAGCAGGTTCGAAATAATGAGTCGTTGGGTGATGTTTATCTGAGGTAATTTCATTGTGGCTTCCAAATTTTCAGATACGCTTCACGGTAGCCATTTTTAGGGTCGTAGATGCCTTTGTCTGACTGGCTGATGAGCTCTTCAACATTATCGGGCGTGACGAGATGCACAGGGGCAGAGTAGCCACTTGGCGGCATGTGATTAAATGCTCGGTTGAGTTCGTCGACTATTTGCCAGCCTTGTAGATATAAGGGCTCAGGTACTGTTGCCAGTTGGAATTGACCGCTATTGATTCTTTTGTACGCGGCCTTGCTACCATCACCCGCTGAGATATTTTGTGGTATTAACCGGTACTCCTCGAGGTTTGACTCCAAAGACGGGATAGCATAGTCAATGTACAGGTCGTTGATTGCCAGAAGATGAGTGACTTTCTCGCCGTACTTCTCATCTAGGTTCTTTAATGTCGCAGGCATTTGCTCGGCAATTTTATCGAGCGGTAAATAGTTAAGCTCAAGTACATCACAAGTGCTGCAACGCTTGATGGTATTGACCATCGCGTTGGCTTTGATCATCGCGATTTCATAGTTAGGGTCGGTGAACACTACGGTTCTCGCTCGACCGTTTGAGTTTACAATCGCGAGTAGCGCGGCCACTTCCGCGACATCGAGAGGGTCGGTGGTGATGTTGGTGTATAAACCTATTTCTGGATTACCACCGACAAGTTCAGTCGCGTGCCATCCAATGACAACGATTCCCAGATCTTCAGCTTGTTTCAAAATGGTTTTGTGTCGGACAGCGTCAATGCCGCCCAACACAATGGCATCGGGTTCAAAACCAATCGCTTTCCTGATAGCTGCACCTTGGCGCACTTCTGAGCCTAATCCATCGATGAATCTAAGGTGCCAATTGATGTTAGAAATGGCTTCAGATATGCCTTTCCCAACGCCATAAACGCCACCATTACGTAAATCAGACGCGACAAAAATAACGTTCTTTTCATGGCGCACAGCAGGGCCTTGTGTGGGGCCATTCCACGTTCGCTGGTTGGAAACCGCACGCATCACTTTTTCTTCAGCATATTGGAAGAAATCGTCTTCATGATTACCCGCAAAACTCTGAGAGTAGCAAGTAATAGCGAGCAACAAACTCGCAAAATTTAATCTCTTATTCATATGGCTTATAAAACGCTTTAACTTATAATCGCTCTATATTTATAATAATGTTAATAAACATTCAAACATTTGGTAACAGTTATGCCGGGTCAAATTTGTAAAAACGTCTTGCTAACCCTACTGACAGCGTGTTTTTCCCTCCCTTTGTACGCCAAGTCTGACCGGATGAGGGTGGAGGCTGATGCTCAGAAACTCGAAAAATTTCAAGAGACTGTGAGTGGCGAACCGATTCTTATGGCTCCAATGTCGGTAGAAAAACCGGTAAGAATTGCATTAATTTATCCAAGTGCAGATATTTCTGACTTTTGGACAAGAAATTACACAGCACTGAAGCAAAGGCTCGTCGCTTTGGAGTTACCATTTGAGATCAGCGAGTTCACTTCAAGGCAAATTGAGCACTCATTGCAGACCCAATACACCGAACAAGTGTTGAACTCTGAAACCCCTTACGACTTCGTAATTTTTGGCCCTTCTGAACTGGGTATTCAAGCTGAGAATATTCAAAAACTGTCTGCTTCGACAAAGTTCAAAACCTTTATTTGGGCTTTTCACACGCCCAATGAACAATGGAAACATCAACCGGATAGCTGGTTCGATTTTTCAAGCGCGATGGGGGCCGATGTCCTGTGTGACCATGTGGTAAAAGAGCTCGGCAACGACGTAGAATTTTCAGCGAATCGTGGGATACCGGGAATAACCGATACTCAACGCTCGCAAGGTTTCATTGATTGCGTAGAAGAGAAAGGTGATTGGCTTACAGTGTATGAGCATTTTGGGCAATACCAGAAGATAGGCGGTGCCGATGGAATTCGTTTAGTGCTCGGTAATTTCCCTGAGGTGACCATGGTTCACAACGCCAATACTGCGATGACCATGGGAGCGGTGGATGCATTAAACAATGCCGACATGTTGTCTGAAATCTATGTGACGGGTTGGGGCGGTACAGCGAAAGAGATTGAAAAGATTCGTACGGATGAATTGGATGCGACTCCAATGAGAATGAGTGATGACCTTGGTGTGGCAACGGCCGAGGCGATCAAGTTTCATTTGGAAGAGCGTGAAGCAGAAGTCCCACTGGTTTATTTAGGCCGTATCACGGTTGTGCACAACAAGATGAATGATGACCAGTTGGATCAGCTGACCAGAGAAGCGTTTCGATATTCTGGTAAGAACTAGGTTAGATTTAATCTATCCTTTATCAATCAAAAAGAGCCGCTTATCTGTTTCGACTGAATCAGTCTGAATATGATAAACGACTCTTTTAATGAGTGGGTTCTGGATTCGAAATCTAGCTCACGAAACCTTAGAGGTATACTCTACTCAGTGACCTCTTGTAACACCTCTCCAATTGATCCACTTGGTTGGGTTATCCCTAGTTTGTTCGAAAGTGTTGGCGCAATGTCGTATGGCGTGATTGCCCGCGAGATCTTCTGAGCTTCAACGTCGTAGCTTGCGAAGATTACAGGGACATGCGTATCGTACTTCCATGGCGAGCCATGTGTAGAGGCGATTTGAAGGCCTTCCATATCGTTAATGTAACTACGCGGTGCAAATACCACATACACGTCACCTGAACGAGCAGGGTGGTAGTTGTTTTTGATTAGCTGCATCACATGAGTATCAGGCACTCGGTTTGCTGCAATATCGCTGCTTGATACTGCAAACGCCACACCCTTTACTTTCGCTATTTCATCGGCGATCGCTTCCTGCACTTTAGCTAGGTCAAGTTTCTTCTCTGCGATTAAATCGTGATTCAGATAGATATAAGGCTGTGCGTACAAGCGAATGGCGTCTTTGGTTAGACCAAATTCATCTTTCAATCTTTTTTCTACGCCACTCGAGAGCAGTGTGTCTTTATTGAAGTATTGAGCTTGATTAAAGCCAAGCGCATTTGCCGCAGGTGAAGATTCAGGTACTCCATGATCGGCAGACAACACAATTAATGTATTTTTTAGCCCGACTTGGTTATCAACGGTTTTAAGAAGCTTGGCGATCGTCTTATCAAGTCGAATTAGGTTGTCTTCTGTTTCTAGGCTTTCAGGGCCGTATAAGTGCACCACGTAGTCGTTTGATGAGAAACTCACAGACAGATAATCAGTCACTTCACCTTGGCCTAGTTTCTCTTGCATCAACAGTGTGCTTGCAAAGTTTTCTGTGATCTCGTCACCGGCCGGGCTAACGGTTAGCGTTGTGCTGTAGTACTTGTAACTTGCAGGGCCATAAGGGTGAGGGAAGGTGCGTTGGAAGTCACCGAGTTTCACTTTGTGTTCGGTATCGTGTTCTTGAAGCGTGTACTTCTCACGTGGTAATGAGAGCTCCCACTTCTGTTTCGAGTACTGAGCAGCAATTGCTTTCTCGTTCCAACGTGATACCCAATCTGGATACTCGTCGTAGTAATAGTTGCTGGTGACAAACTCAGATTGCGCTTTGGAGAACCAGAAGGCTTTACCACTGTGTCCCGCCAATGAGATTGCGCCGCGGTCTTTCACTGATACACCGAACACTTTTGATTTGCCACTATTGGAAATCGTCAACTCGTCACCAAACGTGGTGGAAAGTATTGGCTCCGGAGAACGTCCATCGCCCTGTGCTGTCTTCTGCGTTGGGTCGATCTCAGTTGCTTTGTCGACACCTGCGCCAGAGGTCAACATTTTGTAGTTGCCGTCTTCTACGTTATACACCAAACGCTCTTCGCTACGGTCATACCAAACGTTACCTACCATGCCGTGTACGCTCGGTGGCGCACCGGTTGCAAGCGACACATGGCCCACGATCGTTTCCGTGTTGCCATGTTGGTAGTTCGCGTTGGTGTAGTAAGTGCCGTCATCCATTAAGTACCGGAAACCACCTTCACCGAAGTTATGCTTATATCGTTCGATTAGATCTGCGCGCAGGCCATCTACCGTGATTTGAAGGACTAGATCTGGCTTTTCCGCAGCCGAAGCTGGGAGAGCACAGAGTAACGCGAGTGTCAGTCCTGAAAGCTTGGTGTATTGCATAGAGTTTCCTTATTCAGTATTACCGCAGAGTTCTAAGGTTTGGTCAGATTTCTAATATTTGGTCAGATTTCTAACGTGTATACAGTGCGAATCGTATTTTTAGGATTGTTGGTGAAGATTATTGAGTCATAACCGTCGGCATCTTAGTTAGTTCGCATCTCTAGCTAGTTCAGAGCCTTAGCTAGTTCGTATCCTTAACTAAACGCAGGCCCATGTCCGACATAGTGATCGATTGGCTTGCGAAGTCGCGACGGTAACTTTCAGATTCATTTTCGTCATAAGCAAAGCTGCCACCGCGAACCGATTTATGTGATAAACCAACGTCGCTGTGTTTTGCGTTGTTAGGATTGTCTGTTGGACCGAATCGGTAGAAGGTGTCATCGAAGGCATCAATCACAAACTCACCCACGTTTCCGGTCATGTCATATAAGCCTAGTTCATTTGGCTTCTTTAGCCCGACTGGATGTGCGCTATTTTTAGAATTTGCTGAGTACCACGCAACATCATCTAAGTTATTGGAACCACTGTAAGTATAGCCTTTGCTCTTGTTGCCACCTTTCGCTGCAAATTCCCATTCAGCTTCAGTCGGCAGACGGTATTCTTCACCTGTAAGTTCGTTCAATTGTTCAACGAAGTAGTTCGCCTGTTGCCAACTTAAGTTATTGACCGGAACTTGTGGGTTTTGGAAATAACTGAGAGATGAACCCATCACTGATTCGAACAATTCTTGAGTCACCTCAAACTTCGCAATGTAGAAACTATCTACAGTTATATCTCGCGCAGGTCGTTCTGCTTTGGTCGCTTCAGGATCGTTCGAACCCATGGTGAATGTACCACCTTCAACTAGCACCATCTCTTGGTCGATTTGTTGGGCGATAGGGTGTGTAGGCACGCTCGCACAGCCGCTTAGGAAAATAGTCATGGTGACGCTGCTGATCGCCGCTAATTGTTTGTAATTGAAAAATTTCATCACGTGCCTCGAATGTTCGAAATAGAGGGCAATTTTAACGTTTAAGGTCATTCCTATTGGTTATAAAGGGTATAACATGCCACTGACTGAAATAGGCATTATGATGGCTACAGACACTAAGATAGGTAGATAAATCATGCACATTACTCAAGGTCCACAATACAATGGTAAAGCGTCTAAACGCTTGCATGTTATGGCTAAGCCAATTGGCGCAGCGTGCAACATTGACTGTAAATATTGTTATTACCTAAGTAAGCAAGATTTGTTGGAGTACAAGAAAGGCAGTTCTCCAAGAATGGACGATGAGACGTTAGAAACCTACATCCGACAATACATCGAAGGTCAAAATACGCCTGAAATTATCTTCTCATGGCAGGGCGGTGAACCGACCATGCTGGGTTTAGCGTACTTTGAAAGAGTGGTTGAACTACAGAAAAAATATCAACCTGAAGGGGTGTTGATTTCAAACGATCTGCAAACCAATGGCACACTGCTCAATGACGATTGGGGCCGATTCTTAGCAAAGAACAATTTCCTAATCGGCTTGAGTATTGATGGTCCTGAAATGCTGCACAACGCGTATCGTGTCAACAGAGCCGGCCGTGGTACATTCAAACAAGTGATGGCGGCTGTGGAGCTGCTCCACAAACACCAAGTGAAGTTCGCAACGCTGACTTGTGTGAATAACCTCACTAGTCAAAATGCACTTGAGGTGTATCGCTTCCTACGTGATGTGGTGAAGTCACCGCAAATGCAGTTTATTCCTATCGTTGAACAGAAAACGTTCCGAACGGTTGCGCCACAAACGTCTCAAGTGAGTGAGCAACTTAAGCAAGGTGACAAGCGTCTGATCCCAGGCCATAAAGACTCGATCATGGAATCGTGGTGTGTGTCGGACTTGGCTTGGGGTAACTTCCTTATTTCTGTATTTGATGAGTGGGCGAAGAACGACATCGGTAAAGTGTTCGTTCAGTATTTTGAAGCAAGTTTAGAAACATGGATAGGGCGTCCTAACCCGCTTTGTACTCTGAATGAAATCTGCGGTAAAGGCCTCGCGATGGAGCCTAATGGCGACGTATTCTCATGCGACCACTATGTTTACCCTGAATACAAGATTGGCAATATTCATCACGAGAAGCTTGATGACTTGGCGTACAGCGCACCACAGCAAAAGTTTGGTTTCGCTAAATCACGCACAATGACCAGTCAATGTCAGCAGTGTGATTACAAGTTTGCTTGTCATGGTGAATGTCCTAAAAACCGCTTTATCAAAACTCGCGCAGGCGAACCGGGCTTGAACTACTTATGTGCAGGTTGGCACAAGTTCTTTTCTCATGTCGACAAGTCGATGGCTTATATCGCTCGTGCGATGGGGCATCCGGTTGCTCATGGCAAATTCAGTGATTCAGTATTGATGGCACATCGTGCAAAACAGGCGCAACAAACTACGTTCGAGACCAAGTTTTAACTCGTTTTTTGGGTCAACAGGTCCAAGACAAATTTAATTAGATACGAGTCTAAGGACAGGCTAAGTTCTCCAGTTTAAGGTAATACTATGATGAAGAAGAGTTTAGCGACGGCTGTTGCTTTATTAGTTTCAACGTCCGCATTGATTTCAACGTCCGCATTGATTTCAACGTCAGCAATGGCAGCGAATAGCGTTCAGCAAACTGTTGACGCACCGGCAAAAAATATCAATCAAGTGCTCGAAATGACGGACACACAAACCCGTATTCAACAGTTGTCCTACATGGCACAAGATCAGAACCAATCTGTTGAAAATCGTACTGGTGCACTGCAAGAGCTTGCTTCATACCCAAGTCAGAATGCGCTGGTGGCGGTGGCAAGAGGTTTGAAAGATCAAAACCCTGAAGTTCGTGAGGCTTCGATTATCGGTTCTTCGCCATATCAACTTGAGCATCGTTGGGCGTTAGTTTCGCCTTTGCTGAGCGATACAGATTCTATGGTTCGTCACTCGGCAACATCGAACTTAGTACGTGATTACAATACGTTAGATAAAGAACAGAAAGCACAAATTGAACAACCCGTCGCTGAGTTAATCACATTCTTGGAATCACAAGAATCTGAAAAGTTTCAATTGTTGTTCGCTGACGTGCTCCGTTGGCACAATGAATGGGATAAAGCGGAAACGATTTATCTTGAGTTGATTAATACCCACCAGAAAGACCCTCAAGTTTGGCTGAGCTACGCGGATAACTTCCGAGCTCAGAATAAAGATCAACAAGCGGTCGATGTGTTGGATCGTGGTTTGAAGAACGTGCCGGACAATGCAGCGATGCACTATTCTAAATCATTAACTTTGGTTCGCCTTGAAGACAAGGCAGCAGCAGCCAAAGATATTGAAGTAGCAGCAGAACTTGCAAAAGATAACAGCTACTACTGGTACTTGAATGGGGTACTACAAGAAGAGCTGGATATCGACAAATCGACTAAATCGTTCGAGAAGGCGTATTTGATCTCTGGTTCTCCGGAGCAGTTATACGCGGTATGTGATATCTACGTGCGATACGGCAACGACAAGACCGATGATTGCTTAAGTGAGCTAGGTAAAGTGGCTCCTGACTATGTTATTGAGCAGCTGAAAGAGAAGCGGGTAGCGCCAAGCTCATAATATTTGAATGAGTAAATTGATAAGCCGCTTATGAAAAGCCAGTCGAAATATTCGACTGGCTTTTTTGGATCTAGAGTTCTGTTTGGAATATCTATTAAAGCAAGGCACAAGTTGGAAACATCTAAAGTGGGTGAGCTTATTCTCTCACCCGTTAAGTTAAATTATTCGCCCATTGAGGTGGATGCACGGCGTCTGTCTGTCGCGCCGTGGATCTTGCCATCTTTGATTTCAATGGCGTTCAAACCGCTGACCACTGGAATGACATGTACTGGGTAACCGAGCTGCATAAATTCTGGAACCAACATTTCAGCGTAAGTCTTCTTCTCGACCAATAAACCCGTTGGGTCATAAGGTTTGGTGCGATCTATCTTGGTGCCGTATTGGATGTTTGGAAGGTCAATTGCTTCCTGCGCAGACAGATCCCAATCGAGAATGCCCACCACAGTTTTCAACACGTAACCCGGAATTTGTGAGCTACCAGGAGAACCTACCACTAAACGCAGGTCGTCTTTTTTATCCATAACCATTAACGGGGTGATCGCGGAACGAGGTCGCTTACCTGCTTCAATAGAGTTTTGAGTCGGTTTACCGTTTATTGTGGGTTTGGTGGAGAAATTTGCCATTTGGGCATTAAGAATCACGCCATCGACCATTACCCCTGAACCCATGCCTGTGCCGACGGTGCTGGTCATTGCAATGGCATTACCGTCTTTGTCGATGATGGATATGTGCCCGGTATCTTGGCTCTCAAAACCTTGATACTGAGCGTAATCAGTATCGGTTAGCTTGCCTGCTTTTGGCTTTGCTTTCGCAATACCAGTCTCTGGAATGAGCTTACGTCGCTCATCGATGTAGGCTTTGTCGAGTAGGGCTGCAACTGGCGCTTCGATGTAATCTGGGTCACCGGCATAAGCGATGCGATCGGCCTTGGCGATTCTCATGGCTTCGGTCATCAAGCGCCAAGGTTCAACATCAGTTTTAGACATATCGGCTAAGTCATAGGCTTCGAGCATTTCAAGGCTTTGAGCAACCATCACGCCACCAGAGGCTGGGTAACCGAACGAGACAATCTTGTTGCCTCGGTAGTCGCTTTCAATAACCTCACGCTGTTTGACTTGGTATTGTGCAAAATCTTCAATAGAGAGCTTTGCGTGGTCGGCATCGATTCTGCTGTTCACAGTTTCAACGATGTGCTTACCAAACTCGCCACCATAAAGGTACTTATCGCCTTGTTGAGCAATGTTGCTCAGAGTGTCAGCAAGCTCTGGGTTCTTCATCAATGTGCCGGTTGCTTTGATTTGGTCGTCACTCCAATACAGGGCTTCGATTTCTGGATCTTCAATCAATCGTTCTTGTTCACGAACCACGATGTCGTAGGTGTAGCTGTTCATCGCGTAACCCTTGCTTGCCAGTTCAATCGCGGGTTGAACAAGCTCAGACCATGGTAGTTTTCCGTATTGTTGATGAGTGCTATAGAGCAAACGAAGTGTGCCGGGAACCGCTACAGAACGAGCCCCTAAAATCTCATTTCGACTGAGCACTTCTCCATTTTCCATGAACATATCTGGAGTAGCAGTTGAAGGGGCTTCATCTCGTCCATCAAGTGCGAGGAATTGATCTTTGTCTTTTTGGTAAAACAGCGCAAAAGTACCACCGCCAATCCCAGTCATATCCGGTTCAACCACCGACATTGTCATCTGCATCGCCACCATCGCATCGACCGCATTACCGCCTTGCTTAAGTACCGAATACCCGGTGCTGCTTACATATGGATTCGTTGCACTTACCATAAACTCTTCGCCAGTTTCGTCTGGCGTAATTGGAAAAGGATTTGGCTCAGCCGCGAAACCGACCGCTGAAACCAAACTTAAAGATAAAGTCGCTATTCGCATGCGTTCTCCGTTTAAGGTATCTGTTTATTCGCTCTTAGGTTGACCAAATTAAGGTAGTGAAGTTCGTGAGTTTACAGCCTTCTTACACAATGCTGACGCTGCTGACATTGGAAGGAAATCATCTCAATATTTCTGGATGAAAGGAGAGTTAAGATCAATGTTATGGCTTGTTAAGCATGACAATTCAAAGACATAAAAAAGCCCAGACTGTTTGATTAGCTTGGGCTTTTATTTCTAATGACGATTATTTTCACGCTTGATTAGAAAACGAAACTCAACATGATGGTGTAAAGGACGGCATCTTTGTCATCAAAACCAGTAAGTGCATTGAAATCCTCAACAAAGGCACCGTTTGCTTTACGAGCCTCAAAATATTGCACTTCACCATTAATAGACACGTTAGGTAACACATCATAGTCAACGCCAATTAAGTAGCTGTTCCCCTCTAAGTGTTCATTGGAGTCAAATTGTGCGCCATAAACGACGTAAGGCGTGAATGACCCTAAGTGGTAACCAAGACTTGCGTACATGGATGAAGAGAAGTCGCTGATTTGCCCTTCACTGGCAAGTACAGCTTGGCCGAATTCGTACTCAGCACCTAACGACCAAAGTTGGATGTGTTGGTTGTCTGCTGTTGGAAGTGAACCGATGTTTTTAATTTTTACGGTTTGGTCAAAATTGGAATCGAGGAATGACAAATTCCAACGATAATCTTCTCCACTCAATTGTAGATTGGCACCAAACATTCGATTTGTTTCAAATTCAAGCTCAGTTGTCGAATTGAAGTCGACTTCATTGTTATCTTTAATACCAAAAAATGGAGAGAGTAGTAGGGTAGCTTCATCGCTTACATCATGAGTCCAACTCACTTTGATACCATTGAAGGCAGTGATACCTAATACGGCGTTATATACCTCTGTAGGGGGTCTCGCCGTCATATAGGCTTGGCCTACATAGTAGTACTCAGAGGCAAGGAACAGTGGCAGTCGTAATCGACCAACGCTGACATCGAAGTCGTTAAACTCGTATCCGAGGTAAGCCCATTCTAGTTGAGGGTCACTCCAATCATATTGGGGTGGTTTGACAACTTGCACAGAAGCTTTGAATGAGTTGTAGAAGTAGTCTAACTGAACCCCAAATGTGGTATCGCAGTCATAACAATTTTCATCGGTAAAACCACGATTGATGATTAAAGGGTTATCGTTATCTGAGGTTGCCCAAGAAGTAGAACCGAATCCGCTTAAGGAAAAATTATCGGTAAGTTCAATAATCGCAAAAGCCGGAGAGGCAACTGAAGCACACAGTACTGACGTAATTATTCTTTTCATATTATTTCTCCGAACTTATAACGTAGAGAATGTTGGCATTTTGAGGAACCGAAGAGAGTGGGGAGTAACCAATACGGTTTGGTTTGTCATCAAGCCAGTCCACTAAGCTGTCGGTTGACGCCGTTTTGATTTCTCTTGGATAACGCGCTTTTCCTGAAAAAGATAAACCAGCCCAGTGTGCATTCATTTGAGCGGCATTTTTTCCAAGCAAAAGCTGATAAAAGTCCTCTCTTTCGGCACTGTTCTCAGGCCAATCAGACAGTTCAACACGTTTGCCATTGAGGCGCTTAGTTTTCCCTCTATAGAGCTTTCGCGCTTTGTTTATTGATATCTCTTCAAATCCGGAGTCTAAAGAAAATATGGCGTAATCTTCAGCGGCGTGAGCAGGGCTGAGAAGAAGTAAGCTTCCTAATAGCCCTACCGCGACTGGCAACATGACTCTGCGGGGAAGTGTTTTTATTGTTCTAATCCAATCCATGGGTATCTCCTAACAAGTCGCACTTTCTATTTGATGGAATAGCTTTTCTTTTCTTACGGGCTTCGCTACATATCCATCCATGCCTGAATCAAAGCACTTTTGAATATCATCGTCGATAACACTGGCGGTTAACGCGATGATAGGAGTTTTGCTTAAGCCTAGGTTTTTCTCATGCTCTCTGATCTCTTTGGTCGCAGTGAAGCCGTCCATAACGGGCATCATGCAATCCATTAAAATAATGTCGAAGCTACTGTCGTTTTGGTACATGTCGACGGCGATTTGTCCGTTGTCGGCGATTTCAAACGCGTAGCCGGCCTTTGTTAACATCACAGAAGCGACTTTTTGGTTAACTCGATTGTCTTCGACGAGCAGTATTCTTTCAGATTTACTCGGAACCGTGTTTTGCACTCTTTCTTCTGGCAATGTTCGCTTAGCTGCAGCATTAAGAATCGGCGTTACGGTCGCGGTTTTTTTCGTAGATTTAGTTTTGTAGGCAGCAAGAAGTGGCATCGCTTCAACGGCGGCAAGTACTTTTTCTTTTAGCATTTCAAATTTGAATGGCTTTGGTACATAGTCATCCATACCTACGTCGAAACACTTTTGAATATCATCATCAATCACACTGGCGGTTAAGGCGATGATAGGGATACGGCGCGTGGCGTTGGTCTCTTTTTCAACGCGTCGAATGTTGCTTGTCGCTTCAAAGCCATCCATGACGGGCATCATACAGTCCATCAGTATCACTGCGTAATGAGGGTTTGCGGTGAACATGTCCACAGCTTCTTGACCATTATTAGCGAACTCGAATTCAAAACCACTTTTACCGACATGAAGCCCAGCAATTTTTTGGTTGATCTTGTTGTCTTCGACGATGAGGATTTTGTGTTGGATCTCTAGAGGTTGCTGGCTTGCCTCTGAAAGCTCAGCTAAACCCTGCGTATCACAGAGCTCAATAGCTTTAATTAAACGTAAGCCGAGTAGGGGCTGTGCGACTTGTGCAGTAACGCTGTCGCCAAGATCCGCAGGCTCACTTAAGAAAGAACGTATCAAACAGATAGTGATGCCATTTTGGTGCAGCTTAGCTAAGTTATCTGCGTGGGTATTAGCTAGGAATGCATCATCTTCAGCGAAAACGACAGTAATCGGTTTATTGTGTTTCTGAGTCGCGAGTTGTTCGGTCATCGCGGAAGTGTTATTCGTTCGCTGAGTTACCTTTAAGCCATAAAGGTTAAGGTCGCATTCTATTCGTGTAGAAAGCATGTTCTCGTTACCCAGAACATAAATGTCAGCGGTTGCAGTGCTTGGTTTAGGTAGCATCATGTCAACGGGTAATTCTAAGTCGAAGTAGAAACAGCTGCCTTCACCCTTGACTGAATCGAGCTGAATCTGGCCACCCATCAGTTCGACCAACTGTGTACTGATGGCGAGGCCAAGACCGGTACCGCCAAACTGACGTGTAGTTGAGTCATCTTCTTGAGCAAAGGGCTCGAATATTTGTTTCTGTTGTTGCTTGCCGATACCAATACCTGTGTCGCGAACGGCAAATCGAATGGTGACATTATCGTCAGATTGTTCGAGCGTTTGGATTGATAATGTGACGCCACCTTCTGCCGTGAACTTCACTGCATTCGACATAAAGTTCATTAGGATTTGTCTTAAGCGGTGATCGTCGATCATCACGCGAGCTGGTGTGTCTGGGCTAATATCAACGTTAACCGATATTTTTTGCTCTTTCGCTTTTGGCGCAACAATAGAGGCTATGTCGTATATCGATTCTCTAATCGACGCCGAGTGAGGGCTGATTAACAGCATGCCAGATTCAATCTTCGAGAAGTCTAAGATATCGTTGATCAAGCTCAGTAGCAGTTGGGATGAAGTTTCAATCGTATCCACATAATCACGCTGTGTGGGTGTGAGTGGGGTATCTGCAAGAATCTCGGAAATACCAATAACGCCATTGAGTGGGGTACGAATTTCATGAGACATATTGGCCAAGAAGCTGCTTTTCGCTTTGCTAGCTTGTATTGCATGATCTTTCGCTTCTTCAGCGTCTTCTTTCGCTATCGTAAGCCTCTCTTTTGCAAGTTCTCGCTCGATGGTTAATCGTTCAACTTGCTGCGCAAATAGACTGAGTTCATCTTTGCCTTGGATTAACTTATCCAAAGAAGGGCGAGTTTCGTCATTTTCGCTTTTTAAGAAAGCTAACACTAAATTCAGGTTGTTAGTGACTTGTCTCGCTAAGCTCAGGGTTAAGCCCATAACAATCGTTGCGAGCAAGGCAACGATTGAAATGAACAGAGTTCGCTGTATTTGTGCGTCATAGATAGCTTGCTCAACTTCTTGTTGGAATTCTTGTTTAATCACGCCGCCAAGGCTTTGTAATAAGTTAAGTCGAGCACTCATCGCCTCTAAGCCGACAGAAACTTCTTTAGGAGTCAGTTGGCTGATTGCGTTTAGGTCGAGTAGCGCGTTTCTAATCTCTTGGCTTTGAGCGAATACATCGTTTCGAAATACTTCAACCATCAGTGACACTTGATGTTCGTTGGCATTCAATGAAACAAAGCGTTCTAAGAACAATTGCTGTCTTTCACTCAAGGTTTCAATCTGTTCTGCAAGTTCTGGATCGTATTCTTGGCTGCTTTGGAATATCTCAATCAGAGAGGTACCCAGCTTAAATTCTTCGTTTGACCAGAACATCAGCCATTCCAGTTGCTGCAATGCGGTGAGGTGTTGTTGAATTTCCCGCTTGGTGTTTTCGAATGGGACTTTTTCTATTTCGAGCAGTAACTGCTTGTATAAGTCGCTCTGCCACTCAAGGGCATCCAATTTATCGTAGCTGTCAGTGGCTTGCATTGTCGATAAGGTTGCTTCGCTGAAGTCGGCAACCAGTTGATTCATTTCATCAGAAGCATCCAAAAAAATGATTGGAGACAGGTTTTTTAATTCAGCTTTTACTTGATTGCTTTGATTTTCAAACTCCTCAGGGCTAGAGGCCAGAGTGCTTCTATAAAGAACCGAGATATCTTGAAGGTACACAGATAACTGATTGGTTCGTTCAAAATCGGTCAACTGAGTCGTTAAAATATAAGCCTGTCTACCTGCAAGGAAGAGTAATAATGAAATGGGAAGTAGAACTAAGCCAAAGAGTTTATGTTTGACTGAAAGGTTATTCCAGACCGTAATCGCCATATAAGGATCCATCCAACTGTTTTTATATAAAAACAGTAGAATAAAAATGCCGATATGGAAACTTTGAAACCGCAAATTTAATAGAAGTGTGGGAGGGGTATAAGTTCTTGTGATTCCAGAGCTTATTTTGATATACGTTATTTTATTAGTAATTTATAGCGTTTGGCAGTTTGTTTAATTTTATGCTTATTGATGAATAACTTAAAAAGCGTACTAATGAGGACGATTGTTATCGAGGCTTAATTCGAAAAGAAGTTGCTTTAAAACCGTTTTTGCAGAGGGTTCTAATGTCCAAATACCGAGCATTCTGTTTAGTGCAGCGCGATACACTCTGTTTTTGAGTAGGAAGGCGAGTGTGCTCGTATCGTTGTTAAAAACGTGTGTTTGTATGATTGTGAGCTCTGGTTTATTTGCGATTTCAATTTTCTGTAGGTTGAAAGCAGGCAGGAATGAACACTCGTACCAAATCTCAATGATCTCTCGAAGTTCGATTTCTTCTTCAGGCACGTCACAGCCCTGAAATATATGATTCTCAGGAATTGCGGATAAGTAAGCAACATCAAGCTTGTCTGCAACGAATGTGTACATTTGTTTCCTTGTTACCTGTGGTATTGGGTCGAATCATCTCTCTCACTTATGATTTTGTCAATTACATCCATGTCGCGAAATGACGAATTGTGAGTAAGCGTTATGATTTAGCTCAAACTGTTTAAGTATTTGTCTGTTAAGCCAAAATATTTCAAGTTTCCATCTGGCTCTAGAACCAAACTCATGTTGGAAGTGGCGATTAAGCCGGGATCGTTAGTCGAAAAAATGACTGTTTTATTCAGCAACTTATCGCTAAACAAACGGTTAAAGTATTGCGCGTTTTCTTGCTCGGCACCGTTGAAGGGCTCATCAATGATTATCAGAGATTGCTCACAGTTGCCCAAGCCAAGGGCCAAACGAAGCTTTTGCTGAATTCCATTTGGAAGACCTTTGCACTTATCGACACTCAATTGAGTCGCTAAGCCTTCTGGTAGCCATTCGTCCAGTTCGAAGAAGCTCACCATCTCTTGCATCTTCTCTGTTGGAATGAGGCCGTTATGCAGAATGAAGTTGGTTTCTAGTGAGCCTTCAAAAATATGCAGGTTAAAAGGGATGTAGTTAATTGAGGTGCGATAACGGTAGCTATTGAACTGCTTGATGTTGTAGCCGTCAACGGATACTGCGCCTTGATAACGATCCTCTAAGCCAGCAATGATTGAGATGAGTGTTGTTTTCCCACAACCGGTAGGGCCACAAATGACGACTTTTGCACTGGGTGGTATCTTAAAACCAAGGTTGGTTAAGCCGGTCGCCGCACCTGTGTAACGATGACTGACACCACTGCCAACAATACTACCTTGGAACAAGCGAATAGGCGGGCTCTTCTCTAAGGTCAGTTTATCGTCATTCATCGACATTAAGTTATTGATCTGTGCGGACGAAGCCTTAATCGACTGGAATTTAGAAATTGAGTTGTAGATACCCATGATCGGACCTAACGCCTTCCAAACCAATATCACTGTCGCGAGCATTGCACCAGCATCAGAAGTCCCTTCCATTACTCCGATTACTGCGGTCACGATACTTGCAGTACCAATCACCTGAATCAAACTGCCGCCAGCAGCCTGAATCTTACTGTTAGTCACGGCGACGTTCTCGGCATCACTTGTGCTTTGCATGTGTGAAGCACTGAATCGAGATTGAACGACACGAAGTAGAGGTAGGCCTTGAATAGTCTTGATACCACGAAGGATTTCATTCCATTGATACGAGACCATCGCATTGGCGCGCGAGCTTTTGGATGTGGCTTGAGAGTAGATATAGCGAGAATACACACAGAACACCAACATCAAGATTAAGCCACCCATCACCACCAATGCCGCTGTACCAGACATCAGAGCAATGGCGATGATAAATACAATCACAAACGGCATATCAAAATAGCTAAGCGTTGACTCTGCGGTCACTAAGCGTCGAAAGGTATCGATATCTTTCAAACGAGCCAACTGCGACGAAACCCCAGCGGTTGATGTCATCGCGTAGGGCAGCCAGAGAAGTTTCGATATAACGGCTTGCGAGATGTGCACGGCGAGATCTTTACCGGACGTGGCAATGATGTTGACCCGCATCTTTTTGAAGAAATACTCCGAGAAGCCAACAATAATGGCAAATAAGGTTAACCAATAGAGTGTGGCTTGAGAGCTCGAAGTCAGTGCGAAGTTATACACACTCATAATAAAGAATGGCTGCAATGCACCGAGAATACTGATGACGAAGCTGAGAATGATCAGGCTTTTAAGTTCATTGTTGTAACGATAGAAAGCGTATTTTATCCAATTGCTTCTGTCTTGCGATTCCGGCGGTGGTTCGCGGAATAGACGAGAATATTCGCTAATCGAAATCAGCAAACAGGGCTTTTTACACATTGGGTATTCAATGGTGTTGTTGTTCGTGTAATCAAACAGGAGTAACTTTCCATCCTTAGTACCTAAGAAAATGGCGCTAAGGTTCTCTATCTCAATAAAGCATGGATGAGGGTACTGATCGATATTCTCGAGAGTCTTTAGCTTGGTCACATCACAGCGGTATCCAAGACGCTCTATAGTCGCAGTAAAACTGTCGCTATCTTTTTGTTTAGGAATAAAAGCGTCACTGAGGATAGACGGCGTGCCTTCCCATTCCAGTGCAATTAAGGTGTAAGCTAGGCCACGAATCAGCGGTGACTGACTGTAGCGTTCATCATAACCACTTGCTTCAAAGTCCAACACCCGCTGCGGAACATTGTTGAAATCAACTAGGATGCTCATTGATCACCTCCGGTAAGTTTTACGCGTTTGAGGCGGTGGTTTAGTTTGTCCATCTTATTACTGGCGATGATTAGGATTTTGTCATTGGCACGATAGGCGGTACTGGTCAGCACCACTCGTGCAAATTCCTCATCATAGACACAATCGATATCATCAAATATCAATACACGCTTACTGGCGAGCAGGGCGCGAACCAATAATAAGGCGTAACCTACTTGGCGTGAGAATGGATTGCGCATGTGGCCTTTGAGTTCTGTGTAAAAACCAGCAGGAAGCCCATCGATTTGTGCCTTGATGTTCATGGTCTCGCAAAGTGCAAACGCCGTATTATTCAAACTTGGTCGGAAGCAGGTTAGGTTATCGATAATCGTCCCTTCTACGAACGAGCTTGTTTTATCGACCATCAACACACTGTTGCGCCAAACGTTGTAGTTAACGTCATCGAGAGGCGTGTCGTTAATCATGATATCGAGTTTGCTATCACTGTTCTGGCGCGTAATACAGTTAGCGAGGTGGGTCTTACCTGATCCACTTTTCCCTGTAAGTAAATAGGCTTGCCCAAGTTCGAACTCGATACGCTGTTTTTCAGAATACTTAACCGAAATACGTTCAACCTCTGTTGTCTCATGCTGATGTTCAACCGAAGCCGCCAGCTCAAGCAGTTCGGCGATACGTTGTATGTGGAGTTTGTTTAACTCCCAACGGCTCGCGGTGCGCATCACTTGTTGGTAAGGCGCAAAATAACGGTTGGTTAGCATGATGATCGCGGCCATGATGCCTTGGCTAGATTCCATATTGATAACGGCCGTTGCCAGTACCACAACAACACAAGCTATAGAAAGTTGTTGGATGAGCGCCAATATTAGGCTGAAGTTCGATTCAATCTGCTCATATTTGATGTTCTCAACTTCGCGCTCTTCGACCATTTGTGTCATCAGGCTTTCAACGCGGTATTCCATATTTCGAGCTTTGATATCAAGCGGGCTAGAGATGATCTCGATGATTTTGGAGGTGGTTAACCCTTCGATGTCTGACTTATTCTGCAAACTACCAATCTTTTGTTTGGAAAGGCTCCACGCGAAAATAGCCAAGATGACAGAGGCAATCAGAAGTGTAATACCAGCCCATATGTTGATGAGTCCTATGATAAGGATGGTAATCAAACTGACAGCAAGGTTGATCAGTGCTCGAACCGATTCTCCACCAAAAAAGGTTTTCAGTTCTGGAATGGTCGAAATACGCTCCAAATATTCACCGGGCTCTAAACGGCGAAATTTAGAGATCTCAGCCAAACAGATGGATTGAAATACCTTATTGGTTAAGTTGGTCTCAAACTGCCTCATGATGACAGAGGAAATCTTCTCTTCCTGATTTTTTAAGTGATAGTCGAGGAAGATAGAAATTAAGATAATCGCGAACAATAAGAACAGAGTATCTTGTGCTTGGTTGGGTAACACTCGGTCAAAAATGATCAGAATAGAGAAGGGTAGTACCAAGCCAAACAGGGTCGATATTATCGTTGAGAAAGTCAGATAACACTTATCTGCCATATTGATCTTTTGCGAAAATTGTTCAGTTTGCATTACGACCGCCTTTTCTCAATGAATCGGTTGAGAGAAGGTGTTTAGGCACCAATTCTTGATTGTTTCGCCCTTCAATATCGCTCATTAATTGCATGATGCTCTCTATCGATTGAATAGAGAGTATGCCCTTAATTTGCTCAAGCTTGATGGTCTCGATGATGTAGTCGTATCGTGCGCTTTCATAGTCTCTCAAAGCGCTGAACAGTTTGCTTTCTGCCGCCAGCAAGTCGGTGATGGTACGCGTGCCTAACTGGTAAGCTCTTTGGATCCCTTTATAAGAGGCGTAGTTGGCGCGAATGATATTTTCGTAACTGCTTATAGACTGCGAGAAATCGTTAATGTTGAGCACTGAGGTATTCACGCTGTTACGTGTGGTATAGAGCGAATCTTGGTAAAGCAGCTCAGTACGTTCGATGGCCGTCGATGATTTTTGATAGCCATAGTAATCAGAACCACCCGACAAGATAGGCACTGCGAGGTTTAAGCCAACACTGGTTGAGTTACTTTCGCCTGTGGCTGTAATGTCGGTTTTATCGTAGTTATTGGCGTCATCATGTCGATAGCTGGCTGAAAGCGACACGGTCGGTAAGAAGTTCGAACCGCTCTCTTTTAAGCTTCTGCGGCTTCTCTCTACGTTTTTCTTTGCCACCAACAAGTCGTTATTCAGCTTTAACGCCTGATCCATGATCGTCCGTTGCTCGGTTTCGCTGATCTCTTTTAAAGGTACGCTTTCGTATATGTCTTGCGACGGAGTGATAGGGTATTGAATTTGAATAGAGAGCCCGTTGAGAATGACACGTCGATCTTTTTGCAAGGTTCTTAAACGGTTCGAAACACCTTCTTTCTGAGCAATCACTTCGTACAGCTCACTGGCTGCGGTGTTACCTAGCTCTACATTGCGTCGCATTTGATGTTCACGCGTTTCAGACGATTTAAGCTCAACCTTGGTCGCCTTTATCTGCGCGTTGTTTTTCAAATACTCAAAGTATTGAGAACCGATTTCCGAAATAGTGCTTTGAATTTTGTTCTCGTGCTTCACTTCTTCGATATTGAAGTCGAGCTTTGCCGTTCCATATTTAAAAATGTCGCCAAGATTGAATATGGATTGCGAAAGAGAAAGGCTGTAGCTGTTTGAGTTATAGCTAGAGGTTTCATCGGGAACGCTCGATAGTAAGGTTTCATTCTCGTTCCATGTCGTATCGGCTGCACCATTGAGTGAAGGTAGAAACTTAGAGCGACTGATCCCTATGTTGTATTCGTTCTCTTCCACACTTTTATCACTGGCGCGAAGGGATAGGCTGTTTTGCAGGCCGAGTTCTACCGCTTCAAGCAGGGTAGTCGCCGATGCCGAAGGTGTCGTGCTTAAAGCAAGCGCAGCCATGATGCTGCTAGTTAAGTTTTTGTACCGCCACATACTTGTTGATCACCTTGATTATTTGGTCACTTTTATAAGGTTTGCTGATCACGTAATCCATTCCGGCTTCGATACAAGCCTGGTGTTCGTTACTGCTGGTCAATGCGGTTGCACCTATGATGGTACAAGGGTTTTTCTCGTTTTCTTGTTCAAACTGGCGAATGCGTTTGGTCGCTTCAATGCCGCCCATACCCGGCATGATGCAGTCCATGAAAATGATGTCTGAGCGTTTATTCATGAAGTGCTTCACTGCGTCAGCGCCATCGCCAACCATGTCAGGTTCATATTCTTGTTTGGTAAGAATCCGTTTAAGTAAAATCTGCTGAACTCGGTCATCTTCTACGATAAGGAATGAGCTATTCTCCATTTGTTCTTCCGAGGCTTCCGCTTCCATAATGGTGAGCAAGTTAGGAATAAACTCATAAGGAATCGCAGGGGAGTTGATGATCTTATCGACGAAGCTGTGACACTCTTGCGCATGCTGAGTGTTGGTTACCGATAACAGCAACTTGGTATTTGGGTGGTTCTTAAGTTGAGATTTCACCGTTTTACTCAGTGACGGTAACTTGTTGGGTTCAAAGGTATCGGTGAGCATAATCGCATCGTAATCACCAAAGGTCTTCGCCGCTGAAAATAACTCATTGGCAGTGCGGATCTCGGTGATGTCCAGCCCCAAATTACTGAGCATTTTCTTCATCACATCGATGCGAACTTGAGTGTTGGCGCACAGCAGTAACCGCTTACCGTCGAAGCGAGTCTTTTCTGTGTGGAAATTCTTCGCCTTGAGATCAAGCTCAATCTGAAAACGTTCCTGCGTACCCGATTGGAACCAGTGACTTTCGTAATACCCGTAATCTTTTAATACGCTTTTTGCTAAGTCGTCTGTGCTTGCGGTGTGGTCCTTGTGACTGCTCCAATGGAGTTTATTGAGCTTGGCTACAGAGACATCAAGCGTTGATAAGAAGTTTAGATTAATGGTAACTCGGGTATTTTCCATGTCTGAAGCCGCCCCAGATTCAATCGTCACAAATAGTTTCTTATTTGATTTGAGTTGAATAGCATTGGAAAGCTGCAGGAACAATATCCAGAACAAGCTGGTGGATTGGCCTTCTACGCGATTGGGTAAGTTGTCGGAAATAAAGCAGTCCAGTTGGCTTTCATTACGTTGTACTTTGGCACTGATATGAATCATTAATTCAGATAACACGCTCAATAACGAGAACTCTTTCGACTTGCTTTCCGTACCCTGTGAAATCAATCGATTATAGTTTTCTGCTAGCTCAGATAGGGTGCTACATGCAGACGTAATATCCTTCGCCATCAACACGCCGTTTTCATCGGTTTCTTGAACGAGGTATTGGACACCACCATTAATGGTGTTGGTGATCCCACGAATCTCATAGCCGATGAGTGCATACAACTGTTTGTAGAGATCGTTATTGCGCTTTTGGTCTTCCAATTTACTGAAGAACAGTTTGAGATGAGAGTAGATCTGACGCTGTTTGGGATTGATGCTCACTTCATTAAGAAGCTCTTCAAGCCTTTGTAAATCTAACTGTTTTAGTTCTTGATACAGAGCATCGAACTCATAGTCGATTTCGCGTTCGTTAGAGCTGGATTTCTTCAGTTTCAACATGGCGACAGCGTTAGATAGAACCGTTATCACGGCCAGTATTACGACCACCATAAACAACCAAACGAAGAACTCGTTTTTCTCAGACATCAAATCGCTCGCATGGTTGTTAAACATGGTGCGATAGTTGTCATCCATCTGCAGATAGTTGTTGGTCAGTGAGAGATATAAATCGAGTACATCGGCACGTGCTTTAGCGCTATCGGAGAAACGGTTAATCGCTAATTCAAGTTGAGTGTATTCAGTAGCGCCAACCAAGCTGAACTCAGTTTTGTTCAAAGAGGCTAAAGATCGAAATTCATCTATATCACGCTTCAAGTTAACTAGATTGAATTCGTTAGTACCACAAGTGTCGTTACTTAAGCACTGCTGCAGAGTTTGAATATCTTGTTCGATGGTCTGATTAAGCTTCTGAGCTTGTATGAGCAGTGGGGCACTTTGCACTTGCGCTACTGAATCTACTTTCGACCAAGAAAAGTATAAATAGAAAGCGATCGCAGCCAGTACGATGCTAAACAATATGCTCAGTCGCAGGGCGGGTACAGAAATATTGTACGAAGGTTTTCCGCTCATTGATTACCTCTCATCGAAAGCATCTTCGATGGCTGACATCACCGGCTTCGCTGCGTATTCGATCACGCGACGCGAACCTGTTTTTACATCGGCGGTAAATTCCATATAAGGTGATAATTTGTATTGAGTGCCTCCTCGTTCAAGAAAGTTTCGATCAATTTCAATCTCTGCTAAATAGAATTCGGCGTCTTCTTCTTCATAAGACGAGCGGCTGATTGAGGCGATGGTTCCCTCAACAAATCCATATTTAGCGAAGTTATAGGTATCCATTTTTACCTTCACAGCCTGTCCGATTTCTACAAATCCCATGTCTTTACGTGGAATCTTTGCTTCGCCGTGTAGCGAATTATTTATTGGGGCAATATCGGCGATACTTTCACCTGGCGGAATCACAGCTGAACGGAAATTGAAGTGCAGTTTGTCGACCACGCCATCGACTGGTGAGTAGACAACCAGTCGATCAACCTTGTCGGAATGTTGTGGTTGTAAGATACGTTTTAGCTTGAGATCTTTATTCGCTTGAATGATTTGTGCTTGGTACTCGGAGTTTCGATTTTCAACCAAGTCACGGTGTTGTTTTTCCAGTTTGTCGAGCTGAAAACGTTCGTTCATGACCGACTCATCAAGGTTCTCAATCTCACGTACCATATTGGATTCTTGTACTTTCATGTTGAGGACGTCGACATAAGACGCCATCTCTTCTTTATAAAGCGTATTTTTGATGTTGAGTTGTTTGCGAATGAGCGATAGTTGGTTCTCTGAACTTTTACGACGCTTAAGCATTGATTTAATCAGGGAGTTTTTGTGTTTAATATCGTGGGTAATGAGCTCTTCATTTGAACGGTTTTTAGAGAACTCTTGTCGCCATGTATTCATGTTGACCTGAACTTGTTCTGGAAATTTTTCGATATAAGAAGCGAAGTTGGGTTCTACCATGTCGCGTAAGCTTTCATAACGAATCTTATCGAGCTCTATCTGAATAATCTCAGTATTCACGGTATCGAGTTGTGTGTTGCGGTCTAGTGAGCGAATTCGTGCGATCGGCTGTCCTTCATAAACGACTTCTCCTTTTCGGACTAACATCTCTTCCAATATACCGCCTTCTAGGTGTTGAACCTTCTCAACGTCAGATTCCAACAACAGTTCACCACGTACAGAAACGACGATGTCTATACGCGCTTGTGATGCCACGGCGATAGCGACTAAAGCGAGTAGGAATATGATGAGCAACGTTTTGTGAACACTGGTCATGGCACTTGCAAGCACAATGGTGTCATCAGCTGTGACCTTAGAAGCCTCATTATTAGAAACGAGCGCTTTTCTTAAGTGATGTTCTATTTGGTTATTGCTCATGACTACCTCGATGACTTGTCATCTATTACTTCCTTAATGTCCAACAAGTGATTGATTTGTCGATTGACGTTGTGCAATTCAGTTTTTACATCCTCTAAAAGATCTTCTGGTGCAGGGAATTCGTGCTTACTCAAATGTTCCAATTTGGCCATTTTGGGTGGCAAGTCTTGATCGCACAGTAAAGTTAAGATGGTCTTTAATCTCTTTGAGTAGTTGTTGAGCTCATCAAAACGGTCACTTTTATGAAGCATCTCTATGTTGATCGCTGCGTCTGAAAAGTCCTTATAAAAATCGCCTAATAGCAATTGAAGCCCTTTGTGGTTGTTGTCGATTGAACGCAGCAAACTCGTCATGTCTATCATCATTCCACCGCCGTAATTGCTTTAATCACAATAACTAAGGATGTTTAAAGGAAGTTTTCAAATTTTTTTTGATTCTTTATGTATAAAAAGAAAAATATGAAAAATGTTGTATAAAAACTTGGTTTTTCAAAATGGTGTCCTTTAATGCCTCTAAATACGATCAGTTAGCTAGTAGCAACGGAGGCTGTAATGGCAGGCGAAAATAACCAAAACAACCAAAATGAAGATCTAAATGACGCGGTAGAACAAACGGACACGAACGACGCGGGTACGCCCTCCCAACAGCAGAATCAACAAAATCAACAGAATACGATTGCGTCGACAATAGCGACGGGTGCTGAAAACACGGATGCGGCCGACGAGGTTAATCAGGCTTTAGAAGACAATCCGAGTGGCGCAGGTAATGCTGAAGATGCGTCGGCTTCTGGTGCGGCTGTTCAAGACGAGACGCCAGAAAGCGATGGAGATTCAGACGCAGCACAATCCAATGTAGTCGGTGGTGCGGCTTCGGAAGCTGGATCGGACAATGCTGCTGGCAGTGGTGGCGGAGCAGGTGCTGGCGCTCAAGCAGTAGGTGGCGATAACGCAGAGTCTGCGACAGGTGGAGCAGACGCTGAAGGTAATGAAGAACAAGGCCAAGCTGCACGTACCTCTGCAGCGTCGAGTTCTACATCTTCTGAATCGGGTGAGCAACAAGTCGGTGACGACCTCGATTCACAGACAGTCGAAGAGACATTTGCCGTTGATGTTCAAGCTTCAGATGAAGAGACCATCAGTGAAGTAGAGGATGACTTTGATTCTGAAACAGTAAGCGAAACGTTCAAAATCCAAGTAGAAAGTGAAAATGATGCGCCAGAAGCAGAACAAAATCTGGCTTACATCATGGATGAAGATGGCTCCATAACATTCACTCAAGAACAATTACTCGAATACGCAAGTGATGTAGATGGGGACGAACTGGTTGCATCTAACGTTCAAGTTGGTGCTGATGCAACCGTTCAAGACAATGGTGATGGTACTTTCACAGTAGTTCCTTCAGCTGACTTCAATGGTGAACTTGACCTTACTTTCGACATCAGTGACGGCCAAGAAACGATTAGCAGCGCAATTGATTTAACGGTACGTCCGATTAATGACGCGCCGGTTCCTGAAGATAAAACGTTTGAAATAGAGGAAGATGGCACGCTCATCTTTACTGATGCAGACCTGTTAACAGGCGCAACGGACATCGAAGGTGATAACCTTACTGTTGAAGGCGTGACCTACGATGGTGGCGACGGTATTCTTACCGACAACGGTAATGGTACTTACACATTCGCTCCAAACGAAAACTTCAATGGTGACGTAAACTTCGGTTTTGATGTGTCAGATGGCACCGATACGGTCTCTGCAAACATCGATGTGAGCGTAACTGCCGTTGATGATGCACCTGTGTCTGGTGACCTAGCGTACTCAATCGATGAAGACGGTTCTATCCGTTTAAGCCAAGAGCAATTGCTATCACAAGCTTCTGACGTAGAGGGCGATGACCTTACGGCTAGCGGCCTAACGGTTGGTGGTGATGCAACAGTTGTAGCTAACGATGACGGCAGCTTCACGATTACGCCAGATGAGAACTTCAATGGCGACATCGATATCAGCTTTGATATCTCTGATGGCACTAACACAGTTCAAGCTTCTGCCGATTTAACCGTTAACCCAGTTAATGACCTGCCAGTACCTCAAGATCAACAGTTCAGCGTTGAAGAAGATGGTACGTTAATCTTCACTGATGCCGACCTGTTAACCGGTGCAACGGACATTGAAGGAGACAACCTTACTGTTGAAGGTGTGACCTACGATGGCGGCGACGGCATTCTTACTGACAACGGTAATGGTACTTACACTTTCGCTCCGAATGAAAACTTCAATGGTGACGTAAACTTCGGCTTTGATGTGTCAGATGGCACCGATACGGTCTCTGCGAATATTGATGTGAGTGTTACGGCGGTTGATGATGCGCCAGTATCAGGTGACCTAGCTTACTCAATTGACGAAGACGGCTCGATTCGTTTGAGCCAAGAACAGCTGCTTTCTCAAGCATCTGACGTAGAAGGCGATGACCTGACGGCCAGCGGCCTAACGGTTGGTGGTGATGCAACCGTTACTCAAAACGATGATGGCAGCTTCACGATTACGCCAGATGAGAACTTCAATGGCGACATCGATATCAGCTTCGATATCTCAGATGGCACCAATACCGTTCAAGCTTCAGCTGACCTAACCGTTAACCCAGTTAATGACCTGCCAGTGCCTCAAAACCAACAGTTCAGCGTGGAAGAAGACGGTACGTTAATCTTCACAGATGCTGACCTGTTAACAGGTGCAACGGACATTGAAGGCGATAACCTAACGGTTGAAAGTGTGACCTACGATGGTGGCGACGGTATTCTTACTGACAACGGTAATGGTACTTACACCTTTGCTCCAAACGAAAACTTCAATGGCGATGTAAACTTCGGTTTTGATATATCAGATGGTACCGATACGGTCTCTGCGAACATCGATGTGAGTGTGACGGCGGTTGATGATGCGCCAGTGTCTGCCGACCTAGCGTACTCAATCGACGAAGACGGTTCGATTCGCCTAAGCCAAGAGCAGTTGCTTTCTCAAGCATCTGACGTGGAAGGCGATGACCTTACTGCTAGCGGACTAACAGTTGGTGGTGATGCAACCGTTACTCAAAACGAGGACGGCAGCTTCACGATCACGCCAGATGAGAACTTCAATGGCGACATCGATATCAGCTTCGATATCTCTGATGGCAATAATACGGTTCAAGCTTCAGCTGACCTAACCGTTAACCCAATCAATGACCTGCCAGTACCTCAAGATCAACAGTTCAGCATTGAAGAAGACGGTACGCTGCAGTTTACTAATGCAGATCTGCTAACCGGTGCAACCGATATTGAGGGTGATGATTTAACGGTTGAAGGTATCACTTATGAAGGTACTGATGGCGTACTGACTGACCTGGGTGAGGGCTCATACAGCTTTGCTCCAAACGAAAACTTCAATGGTGATGTAAGCTTTAGCTTCGATGTGTCAGACGGTACCGATACCGTGTCTGCAAACATTGATGTAAACGTGACTCCTGAGAATGATCCGCCAGTTGCGGGTTCAACGTCCTACACGGTGAATGAAGACAATTCGATTACCATTTCTGATGCACAACTATTGGCAACATCTTCAGATATTGAAGGTGATGTATCGATAGACAGCGTGACTTACTCTGGTAGTGACGGTGTCCTTGAAATCAATGGTAACGGCACTTACACCTTCTCGCCAAATGAGAACTTCAGCGGTGAAATTGCACTTGATGTGGTGGTTGCTGATGAAGAGGGTGCGACCGATGCAACGACCGCGGGCATCAATGTTCTTGAAGTGAACGATCCGCCGGTTGCTGGCCCAACGTCTTATACCATTGATGAAGACTCAGTGTTGACCTTCAGTGAATCACAAGTGCTACTTAATGCCTCAGATGTAGAAGGGGATGTTGAGCTTGTTGGTATTAGCTACGATGGCCCTGAGGGTATCTTCTCAGTAAATGGTGATGGCACTTGTAGCTTCGCTCCGAATGAGAACTTTAATGGCCAAGTTCAGCTTGATGTCACCATTCGTGATGAAGATGGTGCAGAGGTTGAAACCGTCATCAATGTTGACGTATTGCCAATCAATGATGCGCCAGTATCCGGTGATTTGGCTTACAACGTTAACGAAGATGGTTCAATCACACTGAGCCAAGATCAGCTGTTGTCTCAAGCATCTGATGTTGAAGGTGAAGACCTAACCGCGAGCGACTTAACGGTTGGTGGTGATGCGACGGTTGTAGCTAACGATGACGGCAGTTTCACCATCACACCAGATGCGAACTTCAATGGTGACATTGATATTCAATTCAACATCACTGATGGTACTGACACAGTTCAAGCAACCGCCGATCTTACTGTTAACCCAGTTAATGACTTGCCGGTTCCTCAAGACCAACAATTCAGTATTGCAGAAGACGGTACGCTTCAATTTACAGATGCCGACTTACTTACCAGTGCCACCGATATTGATGGCGACGACTTAACCGTTGAAGGTATTAGCTATACGGGTGGTGATGGCGTACTGACCGACCACGGTGATGGTACTTATACCTTTGCGCCAAATGAAAACTTCAATGGCGATGTGAACTTCAGTTTCGATGTGTCTGATGGCACAGAAACAGTCAGCGCTAACATTGATGTGAGTGTGACTCCTGAGAACGATCCGCCAGTTGCGGGTTCAACCTCATACATGGTCAATGAAGACAATGCCATCACAATTTCTGATGAACAGTTGCTAGCAAACTCTTCTGACGTTGAAGGTGCAGTGTCGGTTGACAGCGTCACTTACAGCGGCACAGATGGTGTGTTCCAAGATAATGGTGACGGCAGTTACACCTTCCTTCCCAATGAAAACTTCAATGGTGATATCAGCCTTGACGTTATTGTTGCCGATGAAGACGGTTCGATTGATGAAACCACTGCGGGCATCACCGTTCTAGAAGTGAATGATCCACCGGTTGCGGGTCCAACGTCATACACCATTGACGAAGATTCGGTTCTGACGTTCAGTGAATCTCAGATTCTTGTGAATGCTTCGGATATCGAAGGCGATGTAGAACTTGTTGGCATTAACTACGATGGCTCTGACGGTATCTTCACTGTAAATGGTGATGGTACATGCAGCTTTGCACCCAATGAAAACTTTAATGGTCAGGTTCAACTGGGTGTGACCATTCAAGATGAAGATGGCGCAACGGTTGAAACACACATTAACGTTGATGTATTGCCAATCAATGATGCGCCAGTATCGGGTGATTTGGCTTACACCATCAATGAAGATAGCTCCATCACGCTAAGCCAAGAGCAATTGCTAGCAAGAGCAGGTGATATTGATAGCGACAACTTAGAAGCTATCAATCTATTTACTGATGAAAATGCGACCATCCAACATAATGATGATGGCAGCTACACCATCACACCGAACGCAGATTACAACGGTGACCTAGATCTGAACTTCGATATCATCGATAACGATGGTGGTTCAGTTCAAGTTGGCCTAGACATTACCGTGAATCCGGTTAATGACTTGCCACAAGCGCAAGATCAACAGTTCACGATTGAAGAAGACGGTACCTTACTCTTCACCGATGCTGACCTGCTTGCAGGCGCGTCGGATGTTGATGGTGATGAACTGTCGATTGAAAACGTGCTCTACACAGGTGCGGATGGTGTTCTTAGCGATAATGGCGACGGCACATATAGCTTTGCTCCAAACGAGAACTTCAATGGTGATGTTCAATTCTCGTTCAATGTCTCTGACGGTACTGATTCAACATCAGCTGTTATTGATGTCAGTGTAACGCCTGAGAATGATCCACCGGTTGCGGGCTCGACATCTTACACAGTTCAAGAAGATGGCCAAATCACGATCAGTGATGAGCAACTATTGGCAAACTCTTCCGATGTAGAAGGCGATGTATCACTGTCTGGAGTATCGTACTCCGGTGATGACGGCTCTTTTGTTGATAATGGCAATGGTACTTACACCTTTACGCCAAATGAAAACTTCGATGGTGATATTTCACTAGATGTTGTTGTCGTTGACGAAGACGGTGCAACCGTAACCACAACTGCTGGCATCGATGTTATTGCTGTGAATGATGGACCTGAAACTTCGGGCATTCAGGCAGAGGTAGACGAAGATAATTCCATCACTATTACTCAAGAGCAGCTGCTTGCAAACGCAACCGATGTTGAAGGTGATGAGTTAACGGCAACTAACCTACAAACCAACGATCCAGATGCGACAATTGTTACTAATGACGATGGTTCATTCACCATAACGCACACAGAAAACTTCAATGGCGAGTTGGATTTCACATACAGCATCAGTGATGGTGAGAATGAAGTTCTGACGACACTCGACTTGACGGTTAATCCTGTCAACGATGCGCCGGAAGCGGGCGAAGAGATCTTCATTCAAGCGCAAGAAGACCAAACGGTTGGTGTGACGCTTCGTGAAGAACCTGCACTACGTTTAGACCAAGCGCCAGAAAACGGCATCATTGAAGCGAATGTGAATGACGAATGGGTGGTACTGGAAGTAGGACAAGAAGTTCCTGCAGATACCGAAGTACGCTTTGTTCCTAGTGATGAAGCATTGGCTGAAGGTACACACACCACACAAATTGGTACGTTTGACGATAACGCGAGTGTGGATGATTGGGGTACAGAAGTTGACCCTTATACGCGTGAGTTCTCAGATGGTGACTTAACGGTAACCGTTCAAAGTAACGATGACCCTCTTGGTGCCTGGAATGGTAACACCCACATTGGTCACGGACTTGGTGATACAGACCGTCAAGGCCTGAGTGGTGATGAGAAACTGACTGTTTCGGTTGAAGGTCAAGACATCAATGAAATCAGTTTCCACCTAGATGGTTTGGGTGGTTGGTTCATGGAAGAGTCTCGTCATTTTACAGAAGTCGAAATCAAAGCGTTCAATGAGGAGGGCGACCTAATTGACTCGATGACTTACCACAAAGAAGACCGTGGTACTTTCGAGACAGATTACACGCTAACGGTTGATCAACCAGTGTCTTACTTTGAGCTTGGTACCGTGCAAGGTAATGGTACTTACGTCGTTCAAAACATGACAGTGTCACAAACATTTCATGATGAAGCGGTGTTTACATCGATTGGTGTAGACGGTTCAGAAATCACCGAAACGGTTGAGTTGAACATCCATGCGGGTGACAACGAAATCGAACTAACGGCTGATCTTCCGAATATTACTGTCGATACCGATGGTTCTGCCCAGTTTGCTTCGGTTGTGATTACCGAAGAGCAACTACTGGCGCAAGCATCTGATATTGATGGCGACGACCTTGATATTGAAAATCTAGAGCTAGTGGGTGAAAACTCAGAGCATGCAACACTCACCGATAATGGTGATGGTACTTGGACGGTAACACCGGATGAAAACTTCCATGGTGAAATCGAACTCGGTTACCAAGTTACCGATGGTGAGCTAACAGACAGCAACATCATTAATATCAACTTCGAATCGGTGAATGATGCGCCAATCGTTTCTGGTCCGATTGTTCTATCGACAGATGAAGATGAAGGTATCACGTTCAGTGCAGATGACTTACTAGCGAACACCACTGATGTGGAAGGCGATACGCTGTCTATTTCTGACATCACTTACGGTGGTGATAACGGTGACTTGGTCGACAACGGCGATGGTACGTTTACCTTCATGCCGAATGAAAACTTCAATGGTGAAATCGACATCGACTACAAGGTGTTTGATGGTACTGATGAAGTTGCAACGCACCTAGACCTAACGGTTGTACCGGTCAATGATGTGCCAGTTCCTGGTGAGCCATTGCACACCCAAATGCTTGAAAACGGCTCCATGATCATCGAAGCGAAAGACCTATTGTCTGGTGCGACCGATGTTGATGGCGACATTCTTCATGTTGAAAACCTATTACTCGCAGACCAAACGCAAGGTACGTTAACGGATAATGGCGATAACACGTTCACCTTCGAGCCTGCAGAAGACTTCTCTGGTGAAGTGAATCTGACCTTCGATATCAGTGATGGTCAAGCAAGCGCGCCAAGCACTGCAACAGTCGACGTTGAAATTGTCAACGATGGCCCAGAGGTTAGTGGCCCAATTGAAGCCGCTGTTGATGAAGATGGGTCAATCACTATCACTCAAGAGGATCTGTTAGCGAATGCAACCGATGTGGATGGCGATAACCTTGAAGCGGTTAACTTTGCGACCAACGATCCAAATGCTGTGATAGTCGAAAACTCAGACGGTAGTTTCACTATCACACCAAGTGCAGACTTCTTTGGTGAGATTGAATTTACTTACGATGTCACTGACGCAATCGAAACTGTTGTCGCTGACCTCAACCTAACCGTCAATCCAATCAATGATGCGCCAGACGTTCCAGACATGTCTTTCACTACGGAAGATGGTCAAGCGATTACTATTACCGAAGCTGAGTTACTGGCACAGGCGACAGACGTTGAAGGTGATGAACTGTCAGTTGTGAATGTGACGAGTGCAAGCGACACGGTAGGAGTCACAGACAATGGCGACGGAACATACACATTAACACCAGAGCAGGGCTTCTTCGGTAACGTTGACTTAGCGTTTGATGTGAGCGATGGCACTGACGTGGTTGCCGCAAACATCGACCTAAAAGTTGAGTTCGTCAACGATGCGCCAGAAGCGACGCCAATGGTGGCAGATGTCGACGAAGATGGTTCAATCCTCGTTACACAAGAAATGCTGTTGGAGAACGCGAGCGACCAAGATGGCGATCAGCTATTTGCTTCTTCGCTTGAAACCAATGATGCGAACGCCAGCATTGTAGACAATGGTGATGGCACGTACACAGTGACACCTTCTGAAAACTTCAACGGTGATATTGCATTCACTTATGAGGTGAGCGACGGTGAACTGAGCACGTCTAATGATATGACATTGACCGTGAATCCGGTGAATGACATTCCAATTGTTGCCCCAGGCATGTACCACATCGAAGAGGATGGCAGCATCCTGTTCACTCAAGAAGACCTGTTGAGTGGTGCGATTGATATTGATGGTGACGACCTAAGCGTTACTAGCATCAATTACTCTGGCGATGAAGGCACTGTCACCGACAATGGTGACGGCACGTTTAGCTTCGTTCCTGAAGAGCATTTCAGTGGTGATCTGCAGTTCAGCTTTACTGTGACAGACGGTACGGATGAGGTTGAACAAGACCTCAACGTCCATATTGAAGCAGTTGCGGATGCGCCGGATCTTGTGATAACCGATGGCGACGGCGTTAATGTTGATGACCAAGCTATTTTGGTTGAGCCAGGCGGCATTGTTGAGCTTAATATTGCGGCTGCGCTAGTAGACCAAGATCTATCAGAAACACTGACGGTAACGGTGGATGGTGTTCCAGAAGGTTCGGTTATTCAATACGATAATGAAGGCGTTCTGAATGACCAAGAAAACGGTATCACCAGTTACAACGATACTGAAATCACAGTAACGTTTGAAGGTGAAACCGCGGGATACCAAAACGCAGCGGGTTACTACAAAGTCGATGAAGACGGCAACATTACAGGTGTTGAAGTTGTCTACGAGAATGCATCACAAGTGGGTGGCGGCGGTGACCTTGTCCCTGGGCAAGATCAGTTCAGCTTCCAAGTCGAGGAAGGTGAGAGTTTTAACCTGTTCTTAATTCCAAACGGGCATCAACACAATGACTTTGACGCGATGCAAGACGGTCAGTACGAGTTCCGTGCTGAGGATGGTTCACCAGCGAACATGGATACGGTTGATCCTCAACTTGTCTTTGTTGCTGCTGATGGCACTGAAACCGTGGTGCAAGGGCAGAATGGTGACGCGATCTTCCATGGTGGTTCAAGCTCTCAGCTAAACCAAGATGGTATCGAACATACTCGCACGACGGTTAATGAAGACGGCGAACTGGTTTACGGCTTTGAAGATTTGTATGGCGGCGGTGATGCTGACTACACAGATTTCAACTTCACAATCGATGTGGGTGAAGTGAACAGCCAAATCTACAGCGGTGAAGTGACCGTTGGCCCTGATGGTACGGTGAACTTACCGACAACGGCTATCGAAAATTCACTACAAATCCAGTTACCAGAAGACTTCAACGAACAGCTTGAAGTTCATGTAACTGCAACCGCAACAGAGCTATCGAATGATGATTCTGAAACGGTCTCTCAAACCATCTACATTAATGCGACAGGCGCGCACATTGAGCACGCACCTGAAGCGCTGCCTGTTGCAGCAACAGTAGAAGAAGATGGTTCTATCACCATTACGCAAGAAGACTTGTTAGCTAATGCTCGTGATCTCGATGGCGACCAGCTGACGGCTCTGAATTTAGCAACCAATGATGAGAGCGTAACTATCACAGATAACGGTGATGGTACGTACACATTAACGCCAGATGCTGACTTCAATGGCGATGTTAGCTTTACGTTTGATGTGTCTGATGGTGATGATGTTGTCTCTACCAATCTGGAGTTAACGGTTTCACCAGTGAACGATGGTCCAGAAGCACAAGACCAGGCATTCACAGTCGGCGAAGATGGCGTGTTAACCTTCAATGACCAAGACCTATTAACAGGTGCAACGGACATTGAAGGGGACGACCTAAGTGTTGAAGGTGTAACTTACACTGGCGCAGATGGTGTCCTAACCGACAATGGCGATGGCACATACAGCTTCGCTCCAAACGAAAACTTCAATGGCGATGTGAACTTCTCGTTCAATGTATCAGATGGTACCGATACGGTAACCGCTAACATTGATGTAAGCGTGACGCCAGAGAATGACCCTCCGGTTGCGGGTAGTACGTCTTACACGGTTCATGAAGACAACTCTATTACGATCAGTAACGAACAACTGCTAGCGAACTCTTCGGATATCGAAGGCGAAGTCGCAATTGATAACGTGACTTACAGTGGTAGCGACGGTGTTCTGGAAATCAACGGTGACGGTACATACACCTTCTCGCCAAACGAGAACTTTAATGGCGAAGTTAGCCTAGATGTTGTCGTGACGGATGAAGATGGCGCGACCGAAGCAACAATGGCGGGTATTACTGTCCTTGAGGTGAACGATCCGCCAGTTGCTGGCCCAACGTCATACACCATCGATGAAGATTCAGTACTGACTTTCAATGAGTCTCAAGTTCTGCTGAACGCTTCTGATATTGAAGGTGATGTTGAGCTTGTTGAGATCAACTACGATGGCCCAGACGGTATCTTCTCAATCAATGGTGACGGTACATGTAGCTTCGCTCCGAATGAAAACTTCAACGGCCAAGTGCAGTTGGATGTGACCATTCAAGATGAAGACGGCGCTCAAGTTGATACGTTTATTACGGTTGATGTATTACCAATCAACGACGTACCAGTATCAGGCGACCTGGCATACAGTGTTGAGGAAGACGGTTCGATTACCTTGAGCCAAGAGCAGCTTCTTTCTCAAGCAAGCGATGTAGACGGAGACGACCTTACTGCTTCTAACTTGATTGTTGATGGAGACGCGACGGTTGTTGCTAACGATGACGGCAGCTTTACCATTACGCCAGATGCGAACTTCAATGGTGACATTGACCTAACGTTCGACATTAGCGACGGTACAGATACGCTTGTTGCGACGGCTGACCTAACCGTCAATCCAGTTAATGACCTTCCACAACCACAAGACCAAACGTTCAGCATTGGCGAAGACGGCATCTTGAACTTCACTGACGAAGACTTGCTGACAGGGGCGACCGACATTGATGGGGATGACCTATCGGTTGAAGGCGTTACTTACACAGGTGCGGACGGTGTTCTTACTGATAATGGCGACGGAAGCTACAGCTTTGCGCCAAACGAGAACTTCAATGGTGATGTGAACTTCAGTTTTGATGTGTCAGATGGCACGGATACGGTTCAAGCCAACATTGATGTCAGCGTGACACCAGAGAATGATCCACCGGTTGCAGGTAGCACGTCTTACACCGTTCATGAAGACAACTCAATTACCATCAGCGACGAACAGTTACTTGCTAACTCTTCGGACATTGAAGGTGATGTGGCCGTTGACAGCGTGACTTACACTGGCGCTGACGGTGTCTTTGAAGACAATGGTGACGGTACTTACACCTTCTCGCCAAACGAAAACTTCAACGGCGAAGTTAGCCTTGATGTTGTCGTTACCGATGAAGAGGGCGCAACTGAAGCGACCACCGCGGGTATTACTGTACTTGAGGTGAACGATCCACCAATCGCAGGCTCAACGAGCTACTCAGTCAACGAGGACGAAGTTATCACCATCAGTTCAGAGCAACTGTTGGCGAACGCTTCTGATATCGAAGGTGAAGTGGCGATTGATAGCGTTAACTACACAGGCTCAGACGGTATATTTACCGACAATGGTGACGGAACATTCAGCTTCGCACCAAACGCTAACTTCGATGGCGATGTAAGCCTTGATGTTGTCGTTACTGATGAAGAAGGCGCAACCGTAGCAACCAACGCAAGCATTGATGTTCTGCCTGTTAATGATGCTCCAGTATCGGGTGACTTGGCGTACAGCGTGGACGAAGATGGTTCAATTACCTTGAGCCAAGAGCAATTACTTGCTCAAGCGAGTGATGTTGACGGCGATGACTTAACAGCGGCTAACCTGACCGTTGGTGGTGATGCGACCGTCACTGCAAACGATGACGGTAGCTTTACTATCACACCAGATGCTAACTTCAATGGCGACATTGATTTGAACTTCGACATTACCGATGGTGATGCGACGCTTCAAGCAACGGCTGATCTTACCGTTAACCCTGTCAATGACTTGCCAACGGTCGGTGAGCCACAGTTTGTGACTCAAGAAGACACCAGCTTTACCTTTACAGAAGAGCAACTGCTGCAAAATGCGGGCGACATTGATGGCGATAACCTATCGGTTGAAAATGTGGCTTCAGATAGCGGTACTTTGGTTGATAACGGCGACGGTACTTACACATTCGCACCGAATGAAAACTTCGACGGCAATGTGAACGTGACGTTCGACGTGAATGACGGTACAGCGACAGTTCCAGCAGAAGCGACGATTGATGTTCAATCTGTGGTTGATATGCCAGAGCTGTCGATTGCGTCTGACTTGGTCATTGCTTCAGACAACTTCGAGTCTGGCTCAAACGGTTGGAATACCGGTACTGAAAGCTCACAAGGCTTTGAATCAGGTGACATGCTAGGTCGTATTGGTGGCACTGGTGGCGATGAAGCTGTCAGCAAAACTTACGACATTCCAAGTGATGTGAGCGAAGTTAATATCTCGTTCAGTTTCTACGAAATTGATTCTTGGGATGGTGAGTCATTCCAAATCTTTGTCGGCGGCGAAGAGCTTACTTCGTTAGACAACTCGGCGTTCCAAACTCAAGATGGCACGACAACGTTGTACGATTCAGCGGGCAATGAAGTGGGTGAAGTTGTTCACGGCGTGTCGCAAGGTGAAGGCTTTAGTGGTTGGAACGACCAAGCACACCAAATCAACCTAACGGTACCCGTCGAAGATGGCCAACTTGAGTTAGGCTTCGGTTCAACCTTGAACCAAGGTGTGAGTGATGAGTCGTTTGGCATCGATAACATTGAAATCACAGTGTCTGACGCGGAATACCAAATCATTGGTACCGAAGATACACCTGTACCACTCGATATTGATGCCGCTCTAACCGATACCGATGGCTCAGAAAACCTTGCTATCTTGATTGAAGACGTGCCGGAAGGCAGCTCGCTTTCTGCAGGTACCGATAACGGTGATGGCACATGGTCATTGCAACCAGGCGAGCTAGAAGGGCTAGAGTTTATCCCTTCAGGTGACTTCAATGGTGATGTGGTTCTAACCGTGAATGCGACATCGACTGATGTTGATACGGGCACCACCGCGACGGCAACCCAAGATGTGACGATTCATATCTCGCCAGCGAACGATGCTCCAGAAGTTGATGGTGATATCAGTGCTGTGACAGCCGAAGACAACAGCATCACGCTAACTCAAGAGCAGTTGCTAGAGCACGCTGTTGACATTGATGGTAATGACCTATCAGCAATCAACCTAACCACCAATGATGAAAATGCGACCGTTCAAATGAACGACGATGGCAGCTTCACCATTACACCGAGTGAAAACTTCAACGGTAATATCGAATTTAGTTACGATGTAACCGATGGCGAAGACATGGTCGCGGCTGGCCTAGACTTGACGGTAACACCTGTCAATGATGCGCCAGAGCCACAAGACCAAGCATTCACTATTGGTGAAGATGGGGTTCTTAACTTCACTGACGCTGACCTGTTAACGGGTGCGACGGATGTTGAAGGTGATGACCTAACAGTCGAAGGTGTGACATACACGGGTGCTGATGGTGTGCTTACCGACAATGGTGACGGAAGCTACAGCTTTGCGCCAAACGAGAACTTCAATGGTGATGTGAACTTCAGCTTTGATGTGTCAGATGGCACGGATACGGTTCAAGCCAACATTGATGTGAGTGTGACGCCTGAGAACGATCCACCAGTGGCGGGCAGCACGTCTTACACAGTGCATGAAGACAACTCAATCACGATCAGTAACGAACAGCTATTAGCTAACTCTTCAGATGTTGAAGGTGAGGTTGCGATTGATAGCGTGACTTACACTGGCAGTGACGGTGTGTTCGAAGACAACGGTGACGGCACTTACACCTTCTCGCCAAACGAGAACTTCAATGGTGACGTGAGCTTAGCGGTTGTTGTTACCGATGAAGAAGGGGCAACAGAAGCGACCACCGCGGGAATCACTGTACTTGAGGTGAACGATCCGCCAATCGCAGGCTCAACCAGCTACTCAGTCAACGAAGATGACGTTATCACCATCAGTGCAGAGCAACTGTTGGCGAACGCTTCGGATATTGAAGGCGAAGTGGCGATTGATAGTGTTACTTACACAGGCGCTGACGGCATCTTTACTGACAACGGTAACGGCACATTCAGCTTTGCACCGAACGCAAACTTCGATGGCGATGTTAGCCTAGATGTAGTGGTGACAGATGAAGACGGTGCGACAGTAGCCACCAGCGCAAGTATTGATGTTCTTCCAATTAACGATCCACCAGTATCGGGTGACTTGGCTTACAGCATTGATGAAGATGGTTCGATTACTCTGACTCAAGAGCAGTTGCTGTCTCAAGCCTCTGATGTGGATGGCGATGACCTGACCGCAAGCAACTTAAGCGCAGGCGATAATGCATCCGTTGTTGATAATGGCGATGGCACCTTTACGGTAACGCCAGATGCGAACTTCAATGGCGATATCGACCTAAGCTTTGATATTTCGGATGGTACTGAGTCAATTGTGGCGAACGCCGATCTGACGGTAAACCCAGTCAATGACTTGCCAACGACATCCGATGTTTACGCGAACGTTGATGAAGATAATGTCATCACTATCACGCAGGAGCAGTTACTTGCGAATGCCGCTGATATTGAGGGCGATGACCTTGTCGCTTCCGACTTAACCTTAGTGGGTGACGATGCAACGATTGTCGACAATGGCGATGGCACGTTCTCAATCACTCCAAGCGAAAACTTCAATGGCTACATCGATGTTGCCTACAGCATCAGCGATGGCGACACACCAATTGCCGCTAACTTAGGCTTGACCGTTGACCCAGTTAACGACGCGCCAATTGTTTCTGCTGATGTGGCGATAACCATTGAAGAAGACGGTTCATACACCATTACTCAAGAAGAGCTCCTACAATTCGCGACTGACATCGAAGACGATGACATGACCGCAATTATCGGAGAGCAAGGCGATGAAACAACCGTAACCGGTACAGTGTTGGATGCTGAAACTGGCAATCCAATCGCAGGTGCGGATGTTACGCTAACCGACAACGCAGGTCATTCTTACACAGCGGAGACGGATCAATCCGGTAACTACTCTGTGAGCGGTCCTGTTGTTGACCAAGGTACCGTCACTATTGAACAAGAAGGCTCTATTACTAGCAGCTTCCTGGTTCCAGCAGGCGAAGATACCAACGGTGGCGTAACCGCTATATCCGAAGTACTTGAAGAAACAGATATGCGTATCGTGGTCACATGGGGTGACAGCCCACGTGATATGGACAACCACCTATGGCTCTACGATACAGAGAATGGCAGTGAGCTAGACCATATTTACTATCGCGACATGAGCCATGATTTGGGTGAAGGTAATGTCGTTCAGCAAGATGTAGATGACACGAATGGCGGTGGTCCTGAAACCATCACTATTCCAAATTATCAAGATGCTGACATGCACTATTCAGTACACAACTACACCAGCAGAAGTTGGGATGTAGATGGTGTTGAAGATGTACAGGTTCAGGTATTTGTAGGCGATACATTGGTTGAAACCTTCAGCCCAGATTTATCTGATAACCCATCAGGTGACCATTGGCATGTATTTGATATCGTGAACGGCGTTATTGTTCCAAGCCAAGATGTAGGCAGCGAGAATGCGTTTGATTTACCAACGGCAGAAGAAGCGCTCGCGAATGAAAACGGCATTGATATCTCTGAATTGCTAACCGACGATGAAGGTGATGACTCTGGTGAGACGGGTGGAAACGAACCAAGTGTTGGAGATGTTTCCATTGAGAACGCTCTTATCACTGACAATGGTGATGGTACTTACACCATTACACCGGAAGAGAACTTCAATGGTGAATTCTCGATTAGTTACAACGTGGACGATGGCAACGGCGGGGTTACGCCTGCGGAACTAGACGTTACTGTAACAGCAGTTAACGACCTTTCGGTTATTTACGACCACGACTACACCATTAATGAAGATGGCTCGCTGACCTTTACCGATGAACAGCTATTGGCTGGTGCAACGGATATTGATGGCGATGACCTTTCTGTCGAGTCGGTTAATTACGAAGGCACCGACGGTGTGTTCACGGATAATGGCGATGGCACTTACACCTTCGCTCCAAACGAGAACTTCAATGGTAATGTCGACCTAACTTACGATGTCAGCGATGGCACTGATGTTGTATCGGCGAATATTGATGTTCAAGTGGTTCCAATCAACGACGTACCGGTAGCAGGTTCTACAACTTACAGCGTTGAAGAAGACGGCAGTATCACGCTAAGCGATGCACAACTTCTGGCGAATAGCTCGGATGTTGAAGGGGAAGTGTTTGTCAGCGATGTAAGCTACAGCGGCACTGATGGTGTATTCACTGATAATGGTGATGGTACTTACACCTTTGCTCCAAACGAAAACTTTAACGGTGACATCAGTCTTGATGTATCTGTTATGGATGAAGATGGCGCAACCGCTGAAACAACCGCAGGTATCGATGTCATTGCTGTTAATGACTTGCCGGTTGCAGGTTCAACGACCTACAGCGTTGACGAAGATAACGTGATTACCATCTCTGAAGCACAGCTTCTTGCGAACAGCTCAGACATTGAAGGTGATGTATCCGTTAGCGACGTTTCCTACTCAGGCGCAGACGGTATCTTTACTGACAATGGTGATGGTACTTACAGCTTCGCACCAAATGAAAACTTCAACGGCAATGTCAGCTTCGATGTCACCGTTGCAGATGAAGACGGTGCAACCGCTGAAACCACTGCGGGTATTGAAGTTATCGCGGTTAACGACGCGCCAGTGTCAGGTGACTTGGCTTACTCAGTGGATGAAGATGGTTCAATCACGCTAAGCCAAGAGCAACTGCTTGCTCAAGCATCGGATTTGGACGGCGATGATCTTACCGCGGCTAACCTAACCGCGGGTGATAACGCTACCGTTACGGCAAACGATGATGGTTCATTTACCATTACTCCGGATGCCGACTTCAATGGTGATATTGACCTAAGCTTCGACCTTTCTGATGGTACTGAAACAGTTGTTGCAACGGCCGACCTTACTGTGAATCCAGTGAATGACATCGCAGTTGTTGAAGATGTCGCTTACACCATTGAAGAAGACGGTTCACTTACCTTTACTGATGAGCAACTGCTAGCGGGTGCTTCTGATATTGATGGTGATGAGCTTTCAGTTGCCGATGTGTCTTACACTGGCGCAGAGGGTGTGTTCACCGACAATGGCGATGGCACTTACACCTTTGCACCGAACGAGAACTTCAATGGTGACGTAAGTCTGGACTTCTCGGTATCTGACGGTACAGAAACGGTTGATGCAAATATCGACGTAACGGTAACAGACGTTAACGATGCACCAGTGGCAGGCGCAACGTCTTACCAAATGAACGAAGATGGCACCATCACATTGAGCCCTGAGCAGTTGATTGCTAATAGCTCCGATGTGGACGGTGAAGTGTCGCTTGATAGCGTGAGCTACTCAGGTGCAGACGGTATCTTGGTTCAAAATGAAGATGGTTCGGTAACGTTCGCACCAAACGAAAACTTTAACGGTGACATCAACCTTGATGTGACGGTTATTGATGACGACGGTGCGACAGCTCAGACTACCGCTGGTATTGAAGTCATTGCAGTTAACGACGCACCAGTGGCCGGAAACGTGGCTTACTCGGTTGATGAAGATGGTTCAATTACGCTATCTCAAGAGCAGTTGCTGGCTAACGCATCCGATGTTGATGGTGATGCACTGACCGCAAGCAACCTATCTGCAGGTGACAATGCGACCGTAACAGCGAACGATGATGGTTCATTTACTATCACTCCGGATGCTGACTTCAACGGAGACATAGACCTAAGCTTCGATGTTTCAGATGGCCTTGAAACTGTTCAAGCTGGCGTCGACCTAACGGTTAACCCAGTCAATGACCTACCAACAGCAGAAGACCAAAACTTTACCGTTGAGGAAGATGGAACGCTAATCTTCACGGATGCAGACCTACTAGCAGGCGCTGCAGACATTGACGGCGATGACTTGTCTATCTCGAATGTGTCTTACACGGGCGCAGAAGGTGTGTTCACTGATAACGGTGATGGCACTTATAGCTTTGCTCCGAACGAGAACTTCAATGGCGATGTCAACCTAGGCTTCACAGTGTCTGATGGCACTGAGACAGTCGATGCCAATATTGATGTGACGGTAACGGATGTGAATGATGCACCAGTGGCGGGTTCTACCTCTTACCAAATGAACGAAGATGGCACGATTACTATTAGCCCTGAGCAGTTGATTGCGAACAGCTCAGACGTTGATGGTGAAGTGTCGCTTGAAAGCGTGACCTACACTGGCTCTGACGGCGCATTGGTTCAAAACGATGATGGTTCTGTGACCTTCACGCCGAGTGAGAACTTTAACGGTGATATCAGCCTAGATGTGGTCGTGACCGATGATGACGGTGCAACTGCAACAACAACGGCAGGTATCGAAGTTCTGGCTGTGAACGATGGACCAGAGTCTGAGGATGTGAAACTAACCACAGCCGAAGACAGCACCATCCTTATCACACAAGACATGTTGTTAGCTCAAGCTACCGACATCGATAACACCGCAGATGAGCTGTCAGCTTCTGGTCTACAAATCGACTCTAGCTTGGGTGAGTTGCTAGACAACGAAGATGGTACTTGGTCATTTACGCCAAACGAAAACTTCAATGGCGATGTGCCAATGACGTTTAACGTTAGCGATGGCCAAGAGACAATTTCAGTCGACGGCAACATCGATGTTACGCCTGTGAATGATGCACCTGAAGCGCCAATGATTGAGATGCAAGGCGAAGAAGATGTGGTCATGGTGATTGACCCAGCTTACATCGCGGATCAAGTTACAGACCTTGATGGCGATGAGATCAGCATTGAAAGCATCACAGTTCGAGCTCCAGCGAATGCGACCTTAACTCAGCAACCAGACGGCATGTATCACTTAGTGACTACGCAAGACTTCAATGGCTTGGTAGAACTGGGTTATCAAGCGACTGACGGCGAAGAAGTGGTTGATGGCTCGCTGAATGTGGATGTCATTCCGGTTAACGACGCACCATTCAATGTCGGCAACGCAATGATGACCACAGACGAAGATGGCGCGTTCACCTTCGATGCTGGCGACTTGATGAACTTGTTCGGTGACATTGATACCGCTGACCTTGTTGTTTCTCGCATTATCACCGCAGACGGTGAAGATGGCGGAGAAGTAACAGACAACGGTGATGGTACTTGGACATTCACACCAACAGGCGACTTTGCGGGTGTTTCTGACCTACAAGTTGTCGTGAGTGACGGTGAGTTCGAAACGGTTCTCGATGTTCCTGTGTACGTACGTCCTGTCGCAGATGGCGCGGTTATTTCAACTGACCATGATGGCCCATTAGTCTTCGGCGAAGATGAAACGGGTCACTTGGGACTGAACGTTGGCCTAGTCGATGATTCAGAAACACTAAGTAACTTGGTGATGACAGGTTTCCCTGTTGGATTCGAGGTAACAGATGGTGTGAATACCGTGATGATCACCGAGCCGGGTCAATACATCGACCTGTTCGATTGGGATATCTCAAACATTCAAATGACGCCTCCTGAAGACTTCCATGGTGAGTTCTTCGTAACCGTAAGCGCAACAACGGTTGATTACGGAGATGAGCCGGAAGCGTTTGAAGATGGCATCGATTCTGGTGATTTCGAAACCGTAGCGGGTGATTCCATCATCCTAACGGCGGACGACCTAATCGGTTTGGCTGAGAATGTGGATGCTGACAGCGATGATGAAGTGAAACTGGTTCATCTTGCCGACCGCAGCCAAGGTGAGATTGTCGATAATGGCGATGGCACTTGGACGTTCACTCCAGCACCAGGCTTTACTGGCGAAGCAGACATTGCGTACGTAGTTGATAAAGATGGCGTGCTTCATGATGAGCAAACTGGCGTAGTCGTGAAAGAAGGCGACTCGCAAGAGAATGCAGCACCAGAAGTTAACAGCATCACGACGACGGAAATCGCAGCGGATGCAACCTTGTCGTTCACTGATGAAGACATGTTAGCGAACCTGAGCGATGCAGAAGGCGAGAGCTTGAGCATTGAGTCAGTAAGCTTGATGGAAGGTCAGGGTGTAATTGAGAGCGATAACCAAGGTAACTATCAATTCACACCTGCTGAAGACTACACCGGTGATGTTCAAATTGGGTTTATAGCGACCGATGGCGAAAATCGTATCGAAAGCTTCTTCAATGTGGATATCCAAGGCGGAGATGAAGCTGCGGCGAGCGAAGGTTATGCCTTAGCTGATGATGGTTCACTAACTATCACTGATGCACAGCTGGTGGATGAATTGGGCGTGAGTGATTCTGCACAAGTTGTTGATGTTGCAGACGCGAACGATGCTGGCTTCTTTGCCGAATCAGGTGAAGGTGAGTGGACTTACTGGCCGAACGAAGACTTCGATGGCAACTTAGCGATGAATGTTGAAGTTAACGACGGCGGTGAAGTATCAAGTCACAGCTTAAGCATCCAAGTTGAAGATGATTCAGTACAAAGTGATGAACCACAAGTCCAAGCTGCTCAAGCAACAGAAGAGCAACAAGTGGAAGTGGCTCAACAAGCTGATGACCAAGCTCAAGATGCTGAAACTGAAGACAGTACAGCAGATGTAACCGCGGCACCGGGCGATACCATCTCTATCTCGATTCCAGATGAGGTGAGTGGTAACGAATCGGTTGATTACGCTGATATGTCTGGCTTACCTGAGGGCGCTACTGTGAGCAACGCACTGGATAACGGTGATGGTAGCTTCACAATCAGTGGCAACCTAGAGCAGCCTGTATCCGTTGAACTTCCAGAAGGTTATGAAGGTACTAGCGAGATCCAATTCCAAGGTTACGACGAATTGGGTAGTTCAATAGACGGTGCTAGCGGTTCTGTTGAAGTTGAGGTCGATGATCAATACACCATGCAAGGTTCTACGCAAGAGCAGCAACCGGACATGGCGGGTATGGAATCTGGAGGCAGCGACTGGACAAGTTCAGGTGGTCAAGATCAAGGTGTTGACTTCACGGATGACTCTGGAAGCTTCGATTCAGATTCTCAAACTGGAACCGATCAAGGCAACGACTTCGACCAAAGCTCGATTTAATCGAGAGGGCTTAGTTTTAGTCTGAACCGACATTTAGTCTAAACCAACAAGTAGATAGGGCAGCGTAAAGTTGCCCTCATTAAAGCCATGTAGAGTCATTGATGCATGGCTTTTTTATTTGTTTTGTTTCGCTAAATAAACTTGAGAACAGATAAAAATGTCCTTAATTATTAGAAGAGTTAGTTAGAAAGGAGGGACGACATGCATCGTTATGTCAGTTCACCGCAAGCGTCGAAGTACATCGTGCCACCACCTCAACATCGTGAGTTGTCGAGTGTGGATGTGCCTGAGTCCGAATTAGAGATGCGAGAAATATTGAATAATTGGTTTGCTGATGGTTTAGCACCCATTATTGAAAGTGAAGATGACTACATCTCTGCGAGCGATCACGTTCGATTTGAAAAGCTCAGCGGCACTGTTGGGATGCTGTTGAGAAACAAAGATTATTATTTTGCGGCTAAGCGGATTTTATCTGTGTGGGAACAAGATTGCCTTGAAACCACTTACATCAATTATCTCATTTTACGCAGTGAGCGAGTCACTTCTTTAAGGTAAGTGAATGCTGTGGCATTTGCCAATAGCGATTAGCCATTTAGGGGGCGTGAGCTTACGATCTTTTTGTTTTTCTACCGAATTAGGTAAACAAAACAGGCAAACAAAAAGGGCAAGCTTTGAGGCTCACCCTTAAGGTCCTTTCTTTTACTTACGTTGCTGTTTTGGCTTAACGTCATTTTCAACTGATTCTAAACTGAGTTGCAACTTACACCCAACCATCAAATTTGAGTCGTTTTTGAATCCTCTCAACCGCCTCTTTCTGCATTTGTCTAACACGTTCATTAGAAACATTTACATCCAACATTTGTCCCACCTCAGACAGCGTTTTCACCTTGTTATCAAAGAAACCAAAACGGTGGATGAGCACCTTTTGTAATTTTGGAGGAAGTGTATTGATAATTTGTTCTAGAGCTTGGGTAAAGGATTGATCTTCACAGTCTTTTTGCGGGTCAGGGATATACTCACTTTCACACTGTTCAAGTACTATCGGTGCGTGGCTGATACCAACCGTTGTTGTCACGTCAATAAACCCGCTAAGCGCCACGAGTTGGTCGACACGTTTTGCCTTAACGCCAGAGCTGTCTGACAACTCTGAAATAGAAATCTCTTTACTCATTTTTTTACTTACATCGAGCTTCTTAGACGCGAGGCTGTTAATTTCTTTGCATACGTGGGCGGGCAATCGGACAGTACGACCTTTGTTCATCAATGCCGCTTCAATATTCTCTCGAATCCACCATACGGCGTAAGTCGAAAAGCGATAACCGGGTTCGGGATCGTATTTATCGATTGCTTTGATTAAGCCGATGTTACCTTCTTCGATAAGGTCGAGCAGCGTGAAGTTGTTGCCTTTACGTTTTAGGTAACTCTTTGCGATTTTTACAACAAGTCGCAGGTTTGATTCGATCATGATGTCACGTGCTTGCTTGTCACCAGCACGATTCAATTTTGCGTAATACACCTCATCTTCACGCGACAGCAGATCAATCCCCACAATATCCTTTAGATAGTGAGCATAAGGTTCTGCAGTGGTAGAAAATGATTCTTTAATGGGGGTGTCATCCGTGAACCCCTGAAACGCAGCAAAACTGTCATTGTTCATTTCCTTGTCCTTTTTTAGCCGACTGAACGTTTTATTTTTTTATTTTATTATTATGCCACCAAGTGATTAACGCTTGGTTTCATTAGAGTGTAGATAACAGTTTCTTCTTTACCAATAAATAAAATGCAATTTCGTATACTTACGTCACAAAAAGATCTACAAGTATTTAACCATTTTACATCTCATCGAACGTGTCGGTTTTTCATAGGAAACATGAACATGCATAGCTTATAAAGTATGTGTTATGCATTGGCGTATGTAGATAAACCGAGTGAATTTATAGGAGCGGGCGGCTATATAATTGATAGGGAAAATGAGGAGAACGTGGCAAGAGTCGAGGTTCCATGTTGCTAAAGTACCTCAGCTCTTTAACCTGTTCAGCTGACGTTGTTTGCTGCGTAAAACTATAAAACTATTAGTGGAGACTAAAAGCTGTTACGGAATACTAAAAGCTATTACAAAAGCTCAGTGAATTGACTAATAGGTGCTGAGCACCTCATCGATTTGTTTGTTGATGATCTTCATTTCGCTGTAGATAACAGAAAGATCATCATCTTGAGGTGCAAGCTTATTAAGTGTGTTTTGCTCGACTCTTTCTAAGGCCACGGTGGCGGTTTCTTCGCCGAAGCTGGCTAATATGCCTTTTAATGTGTGCACGGTAAAATGAAGCTTGCCCCAATCCTGTTGCTGTACCAGTTCTTGTATCTCTTCTAATGAATTGCCATGGTCTTCTTGATACACAGACAACACAGCGAAAATCACTTCTTTGTCATTATCTAAGTAGGCATTTAGGGCATCAAAATCTAGCATATAGACTCCTGTCGGCTGTATGTTGAAAATGGGCTGGGCGGCTTAGTAGAAAAACCAGATCTTAATGAATCACTGAGCCATTGGCTCCATCTTGGTGGAAGCTCTAGCTGTGCGAGCTGTTTCAAGTATTCGTGTCTAAGGTTTTCTTCTATATGAGCTTTATGGAAGGCATATATATAGTCAAGTTTCGCCGCAATTGAATATGGGTAATTGTGAATGTAGTCCTTTAGTTCTTGGATGGAATCGGAATTTTCGATATTTACACAAGTAGAAGGGTCTACATCTTGTGATTCGAGTTGATGGTTTATTGTCTCCCCTCGAGCTTTTAAGCATTCTGCAACTAAGCGGTACAGGGAGTACTCGCCAAAGTGAGTCAGAAGAGGCAGTAATTGAAGCAATAAGTGAGTGGGTTGGTTGTAAAAGTTATTTGCTAACAGTGTCGAGGCTCGAATCACTTTCTTGTGAGCAACTTGAGGGCTGTTCTCAATGAGTAAAATATTACTTTGAAATAGGGCAAGGCTGGCCAGAACTTGTTGCTGTTGTTTTACCGGAAGTTTGAGATTTACCAACTCTGTGAATTGATTAGCATGTTCCAGCAGAATACGTTTGTACTTTAATTGTGTCTCACGTTGGTAGGTCGCCTTTAGTGAACTGAAGTGAGCGCTAATGGAATGAATAATATCAATGTCGGCAGACGATATATGCGTCGCGTACATCTCACCAAGCTTGATAAGCATCAGGGTGTTGTCGACGTTTTCTGCCAAGTCGATTGCTCTTATCGCACGGTGACTGATGCTAGGCGTCATTTCAAACGCTCTTATGGCCAGTTTAAGCGCGGGCAGTAACATATTATGTTTTTCATAAATGCAGCTTAAACAATCAATAACGTTTAATGACAACGGCTGAGCAATCAGGTAATTGTGGAGCTTTTCTATGGCTAGGTTAGGTTTACCCAAGCTGTCTAGAATTAATGCCTCTGCGACTAATTTGGTCGGGTGCATTTTCGTGTTCGAGTTGTTGATTGTGCTTGAAAGCAAATCCCATTCTTTGCCTCCAATTAAGTGTTCAATCAACGTCGCTTCAAACTGAACGCTATTGCCATTCGGGGAGATCGCTAACGCTTGTGTCAATCGTTCCAGATTAGTGATCGGATACAAGTCATTCAGTTGGGTGAGTTTCTTCGAAACGGACACAGCACTTTGAATCTTCTTGCCTAAAGATTGAGTATTGATCGGTTTAGAAACAAAGTGATGTGCTTCGCCAGAAAGGGCCGTCAATACGGTTTCCTGACGCATATCCCCAGAAACAAGAATCGTGGCGACTGTATGATCGATGAGCCTGTTTCGATAAAGGATCCCCAAAAGCTCAAACCCCGTGAAGGATTGCTCTAAGTGGTAGTCAATGAGGAGTACATGAAATGAGTGCGTCTCGACCGCCTTGATGGCTTGTCGATAATCGGTCGCAATAAAGATGCAATCATGTGAGATGCCCAAGCTCGAGAGTTGCTGCTTAATAAGTATTGTTGCGCTCTTAGAGTCGTCGACAATCAAAACCCGCAGGTCTGTTGGTAAGGTCAAATCCATTTTCCTCAATACCAAATGTTATGTTTAATTTAGGTGTCAGGTTGCACATTGTCAAGGTGCCTATATCACATACAAACACTCAATAAACTATTGGTAATTAAAGAGTATTCGATAACATTTATGAAAGCCTTCAAACGCAGGTTACGTTTACCTTATTTTTGTGGGGTTATCCGTGTTTTAGAAATAAAAAAGAGGTAAGCCGATAAGCTTACCTCTCTGTTTTCTTACTCGATTGTTTATTCGAAATGTTGTTCTTTGCTTGAAGCTTTATTTACCGAAACTCTAGCGCTAATCACGCATGCTCAAAATTAATACTGCAGCTAGAGCTAAGAACGCTGTCATCATTAAGAACACATCGTTGTAAGCCATGATGGCAGCGTCACGTTGCATTGTACCAAGTAAGCTTGCTTGCGCTTGTTGCATCGCCGTTGCGGCATCACTTCCTGACTGAATGAAAAACGCCTGTTGTTGCTGAAGCGTCTGCCAACCGAGTTGACTCACAGAAGGTAGCGACTCCTTGATGTGAGCCAGATGCTCACGGGTTTTGTTATCCAATAGCGTAGCGATAATCGCGATGCTGAAAGCGCCACCTAAGTTTCTCATTACGTTGGTTAACGTTGATGCGTCTGGCGTGTCCATTTTGCTGATGTTTTTCATGGCAACCAAAGACAGCGGAACCATAATAAATGGGCTACCGATAGCACGCAGAACCATAGACAAAATCAGCTGTTGGCCACCAAAATCGATTGTCATGTGCGTATTCACGTAACAACTGAAACCGAACATTGCGAAGCCAAAGGTCACCAAGTACTTAGGCTTAATGATTTGTGTTAGCTTGGGCACAATTGGGAATATCAGAAGTTGTGGGAAACCCATCCACATTAGCACTTCACCAATTTCCATCGCGTTATATTGCTGAATTTGAGTGAGATACATCGGCAGCACATAGATAGAGCCGAGCAACGCCATCCCCAAAATCAAATAGGCGATACAAGACATAGCAAACTGCCCATCCCGCAATAGCCGCAGGTTAACCAATGGCTTTTTGTGTTGGAGTTCATTTATCACGAAGTAAACCAAACTCACCGCCGACACGATACTCAAGCCAATAATAAAGCTCGAACTGAACCACTCTTCACGGTTACCTTCTTCTAGTACCACTTCCAAACAACCGAGCCCTAACGCCATGGTGGCGATACCAAACCAGTCGGCTTTTTTCAGTGTGCCAAGGTCGAGCTTTTCATCATCCAAACCATATCGGATCATGGTGATCACAAGCAAAGCAGGCGGAATATTGATATAGAAAATATAGTGCCATGAAAAGTTTTCCGTCAGCCAACCACCAAATGTTGGGCCGATCGATGGAGCAAAGGTCGCGGTTACGCCAAACAGTGCCATACCCACAGCACGTTTGTTAACAGGTAATAACTGAATCACTAACGAGAAAGCAAGCGGGATTAAAGCACCACCACTGAAGCCTTGCATTGCGCGGAATACGATCATCGAGGTCATATTCCAAGAGAACGAACATAACAAAGATGAAATGGTGAAAATGGCCGTCGTCCACGTGATATAACGGCGTTTACCGAGTGCTTTAGACAGCCAACCACTGAGTGGGATAGCGATCATCTCTGCGACTAGATAAGACGTAGAGATCCACGAACTTTCATCTAAGGTGGCAGACAGCGCGCCTTGAATATCTTTGAGAGACGAGTTGGTGATCTGAATATCCAAGATCGCCATAAACGCGCCAATCAAACCACCAAATAGGGCGATCCAATGGCGTCTAGAAACCACTCCATCATCATTAGTTTGGGTGACAACACCAGCATTACTCATGATCTAGCCTCGTTTATCGATGGTCGCTACCACAGATAAACCAGGAAGCAGTCGACCTTTCAACTCTTGCTGATCTGGAATGGTAATTTTCACCGGTACACGTTGAACGATTTTAGTGAAGTTACCGGTCGCGTTTTCTGGTGGCAGTAGCGCAAACTTGGCGCCAGTCGCAGGAGAGAAACTGTCTACCACGCCTTCAAGTGGTTGACCCGGAAAGGCATCCAGTTCGACTTCTACGGTTTGGCCTTTATGAATGCCGCTTAATTGAGTTTCTTTGAAGTTAGCTTCAATCCACACTTGGTTGTTTGGTACCAAACTCATAAGTGGCGCGCCTGCTTGAATCAGCAAGCCTTCACGGACACTACGTTTACCAATCACGCCATCCGCTGGCGCGTAAACTTTGGTGTAATCAAGGTTAAGTTGTGCTTGATCTCTTTGTGCTTGAGCTTCAGTCACGGATGCGTTTGCTTGTTCGATTTCACTCGCAATCACGATTAGTTGATCATTACTTGCGACGAGGTTTGCTTTTGCTTCTTCAAGTTCTGCTTGGGTGACTTTTTGTTGTGCGACCATGCTGTCGACTTCATCTTGCGAAGCATAGTTACGCTTTAATAAGCTACGAGAACGCACGACTTGTTGGATTGCACGCTCGTATTCAGCTTGCGCGGAATCAACACGGCTCTCGGCTTGATTTATTTGGCTACGTTGTAACGTTTGTTGAGCGATAAGGTTGTGTACGCTTGATTGAACGACGCTTAAATGCGCATTCGCCTGAGCAAGTGCAGATTGGTAATCACGATCATCGATTTGAACCAACAAGTCACCTTGTTTAACCGATTGGTTATCACTCACGTAAGACTTAACAATATAACCCGACACCTTCGGGCTTATATTAGTGATGTCGCCTTGTAGGTAGGCATTGTCGGTAGATTCAAAGTATTGGCCATAGCCGTACCAATATCCGGCACCAGCAAGACCTAATGACAGCATGATCGCAGTAGCAATAAGCGGGGCTTTTTTACGTTTTTTTGTGCTTACTGATTGCGAAGCGTTGTTGTTCTCTGTCATTTTTATTTCTCATTTTGTTTTTATTTAGATGTAACGAATTGTAAATGAATTCGATTGATTGATAAGATAGGAAAAAAGGGAAACACTGTTGCAAAAATCTTACTAATATAGCTTTGGGAGAAGTACGATGGACTTAAATGCTGTGACTGTTTTTACACAAGTTGTTGATTGTGGGAGTTTCACGCACGCAGCTGAAGCATTGAACATGACCAAGTCGACCGTCAGCCGAAAGCTTGACGAGCTGGAGCAGCACCTAGGTGTGAGGTTGATCACTCGTTCGACACGAAGTTTAGTCTTAACTCCAGAGGGTGAGCGCTTTTATCAGTCGAGCATGCAGATGCAAGAGATCATGAACCAAGCTGAGTTAGAGGTTTCTGCCAATCAGGATTTGATCCGAGGGCAGTTGAATGTTGTGTTGCCTGTCGAATTGGGACATCAAGTATTAGCCACATACATCCACAGTTTCCTAAAAGAGCACCCAAACGTGACTTTGAACTTAGAACTGTCGAATCGAGAAGTTGACATCATTGCAGAGGGGATCGATCTTTACGCGCAAATTGGTGAGTTGGTGGATTCGAGCTTGGTTTCTCGCTACCTCACAACATCGAAGCGTGTATTGGTAGCCAGCCCTGAGTATTTAGAGCAGTTCGGTGAAATCTGTTCACCCGATGACCTTAAGCCTCCATTTAGGATGATTGAGGTGGTGAACAAGGCCGCGCGTCTACCTAAGTGGCATTTGCAATTAGAAGGCGGAGAGTCGATTTTGATCGATCTACCGTGTCAGTTGCGGGTGAATACCATCACGGCATGCCTAACAGCGTGTGTGGATGGGCTCGGCTTGGCGGTGCTTCCTGAATTCATTTGTCGGGAACACTTCAAGACAGGTAAGCTGATTCGTTTGTTACCTGAATATGAGATGCCAGAAGTTTCAGTAAGCCTAGTGTATGCAGACAGGCAGTTGATGCCGAAACGTAAAAAGGTCTTTATCGACTATCTACTGACTGCCTTTCAAAATAGGAAGCACAAGTAACGGGCTGAACATTAGCGGTTAAATAAGTGCTTAAGCTTCCTATTATTCGTTTTTGTCTAAACCGTATTGAAGCTAACTATGATTGGGCTGCCAGTCGACGACTTGCCCATTCGCTAATATAGCTTTGACCGATAGGGCCGAAATATCAATGTTATCGTGACGAAAGGTCTTGTTGGAGAAGTTGGCAATGATCTTACTCCCGTCACTGAACTCGGTTTGTTGAACTTCGCCGCTTTTGTCTAACCAGTCGAAATCGACCAACTGTTTATCCCATAACTGTTCGTGCATCGGTTCAAAGCCATCTTGATAGTGTTTGAGTGCTTTGATCCTTGGACTTGAACTTGATAAAGCTTCATCTCTGGTCAAGTGAACCATCGGTGGTGTGTTGTACAGCATGGTGGTTAAGTCACGTTCTGCTTGTACATTAGTGAACTTAAGGCTGTCTGAGTGCCAATGGTGCGTATTGATTACTTCATCATGGAAAACGGCTTGGTATAACGGAATTCGATATTGTGGCGAAAACAGTAGCGACTTGTAGGGCTCTTTAACGTCGGCGGGTTTAAAGAAGAAGTCAGGCTTGTGGTCTGGGTACCAACGACCTAAGTAATAGGGAGATCGGCGATTCTCTTTCATGTCTTTATCTGTCCAGCCAAAACCAACCGTTTCTAAGCCGTGCGCAAACGCGATGCCTTTTGTTGTAAGGCTGTTGCCGTCTTCAGATCCTAATACTAACGATGGTTGCTCGCTAAGCCACTGCATTCGGTTGTTGAAGGCAGAAAGCATATCCGATTCGTTTGTATCGCCATTGCTGTTGCTATGACTCTTGCTATGACTGTCTATAGAGCCGCTGTAATCCTCACGAGCCATGGCGGTTGCATCAACATCTAAGAACAAGCTGTTGAAGTTGCCGAATTTCATAATGTCTTGAGCGCGCTGCTTTACGTAATCTAAATGGCAATTCGGATTAAGATAGAATCCGTTACCTCGAAACCCTTTTTTTAGGCTGCCATCCGCTAGTTCAATGGCACAACTTTGACGCATTGGCTCTGGTAATTGAGCGGTTAGCCAGTTGTCGTTCAGCTTCGCAGGAATGGCTGTGTTGTAGGAATCGTAGGTGCCGACCAGATATTCGGACTGTTTTGCCAGACCCACAGCGTTAGGTTGATAGAATGCTGGCATCCAATTATCGAATCCGAGCCAAAGTTTGCTTAAGCCTGCCTTATTTAGATTGGTTACCATGTCTGAAGACAACGCTTGTCCCCAAGTGTCTGACGAGTTTAGGTAGGGGGAGGCGTGTTCAACCAACCAATTTTTCTCATTCTGCGCTGCCAAGTATTGAGCTTTAATCGTGTTGTTTTCGAGCGTCGCAGTACCGACTGGAAATAACACCTGCAACGACTGGCTAATAGAGTCCAACAATAACTGTTTGTGGTACTGACTGAACCAATCTTTGCCCTTGGAGAGTGATGAAAGCTCTCTTTTTGCTTCCTTGGAAACGTTGAGTTTAGAGCTCTTTAGATACCAAGCTTTCAATCCCCACCAGTCACTCACATCTTGGACGCTTAATGGGTCTTTACCAAACAAATAAACGTGGCTCGCGCCGATCAACTTACTCACATCTGGATTGCGCTTTTGTTTAGCAACCAGTGTTTCAGAAAGGCCGTTTTCGATGCGCCAATCGCGGTAGTGTTTCGCTCCATCTAACCACGAGTCTCCAAGGGTGATACGAACAATAAATGGCTGTGATTGATTGAGCATCGTAAATTGGTGTGATGCCTTCATATCAATTTTGGTCTTTGAATTAGAGGAAGTATCAGAAGGCGCCTCTGAAAAGAGCAGTTGATTGTTGGTTGCATTAATCATCTGATAGCTAATGAAGTGGTCGTTCTGTTGTGCTGTCCAAAAAGGCATCTTTAGGTCTTGAGTGGTGTTGCTTCCAGAATGGTTGTCGACTAGATAACTACCCCAAAGCTTGTTATTTGTAGGTACACGCATGCCTTCGCTAAAAGGAAGAAATAGGGTCTGAGTTTGTTGTTCTGCAAGATCAAACCACGCCAACTCTACGGGCTGGTTACGTTTCACCTGTATATTTGAAGGGAAGCTGAACTGAAAAGTGAGTTGATCTTGATTTAGTTCTGCCTCAATGTTTATCCCACTAGGTACTAAGGTCCAAGTTGCAGTCTTTGCTGAGTTAGTTTTATCGGAAAGACCAATGACTAGATTCGTCACTTTCTGTGGTTGGTTATCAACGGTGAGAGCGCCGCTGTTAACGCTTAAGCCGTTCCAATCTATCTCTAAAGTATTCGATGAAATAGAGACGGTATTGTTGTTAGCACTGTTAGCGTTGTCGCGAATACTGCTGCCGCTAACGCTGCTATTACTGGTTAGCGTTATTTGGCTCGCTTGTGCATTGGATGAAAACAGACAAGCTGTTGTTAAAGCTACAATGGCACAAGTAGAAAGATTGAGTGGGTGACGTACGCTGAGCATATCTAGATTCCGTAAAGGGTAAGTACGGTTATTACACCCAAGTAGCGCTAGTGCTTTGTCACCTATATGTCTCTATTTTCTGCATTACCTAGTTTCTAATCTTCTTCTGAAAGCATTCCATTAGAAAGGCACCGCGACACGCTGCACATATTGGACTTCAATCGCACCTTGGTATTCAAACATTTCAACCGAGGCACTCAAATGTTTAGCATTAGTCCCTAGCGGGCTTTCTGTGGGAACGGGTGCTTGCGCTGTCTTGATTGGCACTTTGTAGCCTAACAGGTTGTAGTTCTCATCGAACCATTGCCAACTCACATTGGCGTTAGGGCAGTTGTCGATCACCTTCGGTGGCGTGATCACGATATGTGGTTCGCTGAGTTTACTTTCGAGTGTTAACCATCGCTTGCTGTTGTCTAAAGCGACAACAATAGGATAGTGGTTCGAACCTATCCTTAGTTGATAAACACCAGATTCGGGTTTGATAAACATTTCACTGGTCTCAATCTCTTGATACTCATTGTTAGAAGCGAGTTGTCCATCGAGAAGGATTTTACCTCTTGGGGAAACCAGAGAGATAGGTTGTGTTTGGATTTTCGTGTCTTGACTGAGTTGCTCTGCAGCGACTTTGATTTGATAACCTTGCGATGACAGGCCGTAACGTCGAATGAAGCTAACTTGAATGTGATGTTTCGTTTCAGTGTCTTGTCTTAGTGAAGTTCCGCATTGAGTTTGACTCAGTATCTCTTGTTTGACTGGCAACCAAAGCTCGCTATCAAGTGTTTGTTGATTGAGTGCGATTTGAAGCTCTTGCCACGCGACTTGAGGTTGTTCATCAAGCAGAGATTGATACGTATGTTGTAATGGCGTGTTGGTAAACCAAGCGGCGTGACACGCAAACGGCAAAGCGCAGATCAATGCGATTAACGAAGTGACTCTCATTATGATTCCCCAGCTAAGCGATAACCAACGCCGCGATGTGTTTCGATCTTTAGGGTTGGTAGCTTTTGACGTAACCGCAGTATGTGGTTGTCCACGGTTCGGGTACTTGGAAAGGCTTGATAACCCCAAATCTTATTGAGTAACTCATCACGATGAAACACACGACTTTGGTTCTGAACAAACAAGACCAATAACTGGAACTCTTTAGGTTTTAACGTGATCGGGCTTTCATCCAAATAAGCGATTCGTTCAGACAAGCGGACTTCAATGTTGGCGTAATTTAGTTGGCTCACCCCTAACGGACGAAGTTGGGTAATGACTCGAGCAAGCAACTCCTCGTTCGAGAAAGGTTTAGTGACGTAATCTTTGGCACCTGCCATTAAGCCTTCTACGCGTTGCTGGACTTCCACTTTAGCGGTTAACACAATCACAGGAAGCGCTTTGAGGAGTAGCCAATTCGGCAGGTGTCGCAAGCTGTCACCGTCTTCGAGTTGTCGATCCAGTATCACTAGATCGGCGCGGAACCATTGCTTACGGGCACTCTCTGAATCCTTCGCCCAAAGGCATGGGTAACCATTGGACTCAAAGAAGCTGACGAGGCCTTGTCCAAGTAGATGGTCGTCTTCAATCAGCAGTAGGGTGTTCATAAGCTATTTCCAAAATACATCGGGTTGGGTTGCGAAGAATAATGAGACGGCCATTCGCTTGTTTCATCAAGTGTTCGACAATAGTAAGGCCAATGCCCATGTTGTCTTGTCTGTGATTGATATTCGGTGTTGCTCGAGATACAAACCGTTGCAGAAAAGAAGGGAAGTGACCTTCGTCTTGCACCTCAATCCTGAGCTTATCAGCGAGTTCTACCTTGACCAAAACCTCACCTATACCGTGCTGTTTAGCGTTTTTAATCAAGTTATCTAAGCAGATGGTTAGCCAGTAATACGGTAGGTTAAGTTCAGCATCACTTGAATCACATTGATACTCGATATTGTGCTTCTCACATACATGATCGAGCCACTCTTCTAAGGATGCGTTCTGCTTTAATAAAGGCTCCGACTGATCCGCACTTAGATACACTTTACTGTTTTCAGTGAGCTGAGAGAGCCTTTGATAGTCGGATATTAAACGCCAAACCGCATTTTGAGTTTCATCAGAAAAGTCATCGTAGCGATTTCTAAACATCTCGACGGTTAGACCTAGGCTAGTAATTGGCGTGCGCAGTTCATGAGTAAGAAGCTGTAAAACGAACTGCCTCTCTTTTCGTTGTTTTGTTCTTAGGTATAAGACTCTACCGAGTCCGGAAAGCAACGTTAACAGCAATGTAAAGATCAACGTTTTCATGATCAGATTGTCATTGCTAGGCTCGCTTAAGCACACGTTGCTGTAACGAAAAGTACAGGTTTCACCCGTCAAAGATACCTCTTGCCGCTCTGCAATAGGTTGCCAAACATTTAAGGGAATGGCTTTCCAGCCTTGTTCGCCACTTAACCAAAGCACATCGTCCTGTTGCCAAGCACGGTATCCACTGAGCAGTGCTTCTCTGCCTTGTGCACTTAGGTTTTCTAGCTTGTTATATAAAGGGTGCTGAGGGTTGGTAAGACTCAAAAATGGGCGTATCTGCTCGCTCACATCTGGGGAAGCGGCTAAATAACGATCAGCAAAACTGCCACCTGCAGGGTGTCGTTTGGAGTGTGCTGCAAACCAAATGGAATCCAATGCTTGTTGCTGACACAAAGCGAGCTCAAACTCGATGGCATCATCTAATGAAGGGTTATTGCTTTCAATCGCTCGGCAGTGATCTTGTATTGACGCTAACGCTGCGATGTCGTCCCAACTGAATTGGTTGAAATCAGGATAGCGGCTACGTTCATGAAGCAGAACTTTCGGATACTGAGCCAACTCTTGTTGAGATATTAGGATTGGGGATGATTGCCAGCTCAGTTGATACAGGGTTTGCCACTTGTCTTGCAAACTTTGGGCATTGGCTAGAGTTGGGAGCCAAAAGATCAAGCCAAGGGCTAAGGTAAACCTGCGCATCCAATCATTCTCGTTAAAAGTCGTGGGGCGAGTCTAAAGAGTTTTGGACGTGATTTGTAACCTGAATGTCAACAAGTGTTCCTTTAACAACAAATTGTCGAGTGGGTCATGTTTTAAAATAATAAATTAAAAATACAGTAAGTATCATTTGAATGGATTAAACTAGATAATTGTGTACTTATTGTCATTATTGGGCGAGTGGAGGGGACTATACTGGGCTCATACCTAATCAGAGGAACCACCATGAAAACACTCATTAAATCAGTATTGGCACTTAGTATCTTAACAGCTGGCTCGGCTCAGGCATTCGAATTAACGAGTAATGATATTCAAGAAGGTCACCCAATGGCGAAGACGTTTGAATATTCAAGTTGGGGTTGTGACGGCGAGAACTTGTCACCGCAGTTGATGTGGAAAGATGCTCCAGCAGGAACTAAAAGCTTTGCAATCACGGCCTATGATCCAGATGCACCAACTGAAAGTGGTTTCTGGCACTGGGTCGCGTTTGATATTCCAGCAACAGTGAGCGAGCTACCTCGTGGTGTCGACATCTCTAAAGTGGGTGGCAAAGAAGGCCGCATAGATTATGGAACGGTAGGTTTCGGTGGCGCTTGTCCTCCTGAAAAAGATGGTATGCACCGTTATCAATTCACGGTTTGGGCATTACCAACGGACAAACTTAACCTAGACGAAAACACGCCGTCGGCAGTGGTTGGATTCACGTTGAACAGCATGGCTTTAGACAAAGCGAAACTGACTACAACTTACACACGTTAGTAATTGACACAAGCTAATAAAGCGACCAGTTATTGATGCGAAAGCTGGTCGTTGATAATAAGTAAACAAGGCGGATGAGATGAATCATCAATATCAAGTGACGATCTTTCGTGCAGAGCAGTTACAAAAACTGCGTAATGTGAGGATTCTATCTCCTAGTATCATTCAGATCATTACAGGCAGTAAGCGCCTGTTTTGGAAAGATTCAGCGGCAGAACTCTCACATTCTGAGCTGCTGTTGTGTGAGGCATCAGCTTCACTAAGTTTTGAGAACATGCCCCACAAAGGGCGCTTCTTATCACGAGTGTTCAGCTTTCAATTCCAACCTTCTCAGGCGATGCTTGATTTAAGTGAGGAACGCTCGAATGATCTGGGGCTGCCTAAAGTACAAGCGGATCGTAGCTTACAAGATTCATTCAATGCTCTGTTTTCCTTTGATAGACAAAGCATGAGTAAAGAGACCCAGCAGTTTTGGTTGCAGGGCTTATACCAGCAATTAGCCGAAAAAGGGGCGTTGCATCGATTGTTTGTCAGTGCCAACGTCTCTTTTAGCCAAAAGCTCAGCCATTACCTTTCACATTCACCAGATGAGAAGCATCCGTTAGAGTCGGTAGCAGAGCGCTTTGCGATGAGTCGCGCCACGCTTATCCGCAAATTGAAACTTGAAGGCATGCAATATCGAGAGGTTTTGGCTGAAGTGCGCTTGAGTCATGCGCTTTATCTGATGCAAAACGGACAGCAGAATGTGGCGATGTTAGCTCAGTCTTGCGGTTATCAATCGGAAGGGCGTTTTAGCCAGCGCTTTAAAGGGAAGTTTGGTTTGTCGCCAAGTGAATACATCAAAACCGTCGTCAGCCATAGAGTCGCGAGCAAATAAAGTCGCGACACCACAATCATTTTGTTTGGCCTAAACGCTCACCTTTTTGTCTCGTGCTGCCAATGCCGCGAAAATCGTGCACGCAAATGCAACGGATGCGATCAGCAGAATGGGAACACTCCAAGAGTCGGTTTGAGCATGAAGCTTACCCACCAGCGTTGGACCTGTTGCCGCTAAAGCATAACCAATTCCTTGCGCCATACCCGACAGCGATGCGGCTTGGCTGCTATTCGATGTTCTCAGGCCAACAAAAGAGAGCGCGATAATAAACGTAGAGCAGTTGGCTAATCCAAACAGTCCCACCCAAAAGATCGCAAACTCAGGCAAATACAGCAGCCCAATCAATCCGATAAATACACTCGAAGTACAAAGCGTAATGAGCCATTGTTGGTTATCGCTTTTACCTAAGAACGGCAGTAACAGTAATCCCGGAACCATAGTCGAAAATTGTAGAAACCCGTAGATATAACCCGCATCGATTTCGCTGTAGCCAAGGTCGTTCAAGATCTGTGGAAGCCAGCCTGCCAAAGAATAGAAGGTAAATGAGTTAAGCCCAAGAGCTAGTGTCACTTGCCATGCAACGCCACTCTTGATCATCTTCTTCATCGGAATTGGCTTTTCTTGATGCTTGTTATTGGTCGATGAAGAAGAGCGTTTTCTGATTTTAGGCAACCAGATCATCAAAGCTAATATTGGGAATATTAGGTTCATTAACAGTGCTAATTGCCAACCCGTGATCGTAAATAAGGTTAGATTTGAAAACGGCACCATCAAACTTGAGCCTAACGTCGAACCGATGCCCATCGTAAAAATGTACAAAGAAGTGACTGTCGCAATACGAGTAGGGAAGCTAATTTTCACTACAACGGGCAACAACACGTTACCAATCGCGATACCAAGTCCAATCATTACTGTGCCGATGTATAACGTCGGAATTGCTCCAAAAGAGCGCAGTGTAATACCCGAAGTGATCAAAACTAAGCCTAAGAGCAGGCTAGGTTCTAGACCAATTCGTTGAGATATCTTGGTGACTAATGGTGAAAATAAGGCAAAAGTTAACAGTGGCAAAGCTGTTAAGAATCCAGCAGCCGACGACGTAAGGTTGAGGCCTTCCATAACCTGAGAAAGCACAGGAGCCAAGCTCGTAAAAGGCCCACGAAGGTTAAGTGCTAGGAATAGAATCCCTAACATGACGAAAATGCTATTACGAAGAGAGGCGCTCATAGGTTGTTCTACTGTTTGCTTATGAGAAGACAGGCTAGCCTACAGATCATTGAATGATTACACAAATACCGTTTAAATAGGTTTACTAATGACTGAACCAGCGTCGCGCGCGCTTTACCAAAAAAGGTAATCCATGACCATATTGAATGTCCATCAACTCATCTCAGATTTCCCATTACTTCAACAATTGATTGCATTGGAAGAGGTGGTTTGGTTTAACCCAAATGTGACGACTCTGGAGCGCGGTTTGCCTTATGTGGGATTAAGCGAACAAGATATTCATGATGCGAGTTTGAGGTTACAAAGGTTTGCCCCTTATCTGGTGAAGGCATTCCCTGAAACTCATGTGACGAATGGCATCATCGAATCTGAACTTATCGATATCCCTGCAATGAAGTTAGCATTAGAAGCTCATTATCAGCAGCCAATAAAAGGGCGTTTGATGATGAAGAAAGACAGCCATTTACCGATTTCAGGTTCAATCAAAGCGCGCGGTGGTATCTATGAAGTACTAACGCATGCCGAGAAGCTAGCGATTGAAGCGGGGTTACTGTGTGAGAGCGATGACTACAGTAAGTTGCTCGAACCTGAATTTCGTGACTTCTTCCGACAATACAGCATTGCGGTAGGATCCACGGGTAACTTAGGAATGTCGATTGGCATAATGAGTGCCAAGCTAGGTTTTACAGTGTCCGTTCATATGTCGGCAGACGCGAGAGCTTGGAAGAAAAGTAAACTGCGAGAGCACGGTGTTAACGTGGTCGAGTATCAACAAGACTATGGCGTTGCAGTAGAACAAGGACGTAAAGAGGCAGAGCAAGATCCTCGATGTTTTTTCATTGATGATGAAAACTCGCAAACACTGTTCCTTGGTTACTCTGTGGCTGGAGAAAGGCTCAAGAAGCAATTCGAGCAACAGGGGATTGTGGTTAATGAACAGCATCCTTTGTTTGTTTACTTGCCTTGTGGTGTGGGGGGCGGCCCCGGTGGTGTTGCATTTGGCTTGAAAATGGCTTTTGGTGATCACGTGCACTGTATTTTTGCTGAACCGACCCATTCGCCTTGCATGTTGTTGGGTGTTCGTACGGGATTGCATGATGAGATTGCGGTGCAAGATCTGGGTATCGATAACCTAACGGCTGCAGACGGTTTGGCGGTGGGTCGGGCTTCTGGTTTCGTGGGGCGCGCGATGGAGCGCTTGCTTGATGGTTATTACACATTAACCGATGAACGTATGTATCAATTGCTAGGCGAACTGAACCAAGTGGAGGGTATTCAACTTGAACCTTCAGCATTAGCGGGTATGCCAGGTGTGATTCATGTTGAGCAGAATAGAGAATATCTTGATCGCCTAAAAATTGATGAGTCGACGCTAGCGAATGCAACGCATCTTGTGTGGGCGACTGGCGGAGGCATGGTGCCACCACAAGAAATGGCAGCTTACTTAGCGAAGTCATCGGTTTAACCCTAAAGATTTTATAGGCTAAGATTTTTTAAAATATAAGCTGTTGTAAATATCAGCGGTTAAAAGATAAGTCATGATAGAAGAGTGTTGTTTATCGGTTGAACGCACTCTTTTTTACTCCTAAATCCAGTCGTTATTCAAACAATAACTTGCGCAGATCGTTATCCGAAACACATATTTTATAAATTAGGCTTCTTAGATGTTCTAACTATCAGTTAGGTTGAGTGGCATTCAACTTGATAGGGATTTAGCAATGCAAACGGATAAAGTGATGCAGACAAGACATATAAACACACCAGAAAAATTACTACAGCGTTTAGATGCGATTGGGGAGTCTTTGGAAGCATCGGGTAAGGCTCATGCTTTACTGGGATTGGGCTCGGTAGGTATTGAAACAGAACGACTTGATCAGTATTCAGATGTCGATTTTTTCGCGATAGTACAAACGGGGCATAAGCAGTATTTCTTAGACAGCTTGCATTGGCTATCTGATATTCACCCAATCGACTACGCGGTGAGAAACACCGTCGATGGCTATAAAGTCTTATACGCTGACGGAATCTTTTGCGAGTTTGCGGTGTTTGAATCCCACGAGTTAGCGCATATTCCATTTGCTGAAGGGCGCATTGTTTGGCAGCAACCTGAATTTGATACTCAGTGCTGTATCCCACCACAAAAAAGGGCGGCAGAAGCTAATTCGCAAGAGTGGATCATTGGTGAGGCTCTAACTAATCTTTATGTGGGTATGTCTCGTTATAATCGAGGCGAAAAGCTGTCGGGCAGTCGGTTCGTTCAATCTTACGCACTTGATCGTTTGATCGATCTTGTGGATCAAACTGAACATTCTGAGCCTGAATTTGTCGATGAGTTTATGTCGGATAGAAGACTAGAAGCGCGCTTTCCTAAGTTTGCCCAATTGCTACCAACCTTTACCCAAGGTTACGAGCGCACGGCTGAATCGGCACTTGCCCAATTAGCGTTCCTCAACACCCACTTCACAGTCAACCAAGCTATGTGTGACCGAATCACTGAACTGTGTTCCAGTAAAGATTAAGCCTATAACCTGTTAATCTTAAACCTATTTTCTTGGCGCGCGTAAATAACAGTTGTCGCTCGTCTGTATTGTTGATAGGTTTTAACCATGAAATTTAATTCTGCTTCAACTTCAATTTTCTTTTGGTGGTGCTCTCAATAGAGCAGCACGGAATACTTACATTCTTTAGCTGCTGGACGGTAGCTAAGAATGTCATCAAAAATGTCGCCTCTTTTTATCTCCAGTAGCCTTTTTTACTTGGAGATACACCATGAATACCAACTCAAACAACCATATCGACAGCAATAATATTGGCAGTAAGAACAATACCAACAAGCCTGAAATCATTCTGACTGGCGATAGAGCTACTGGGCCTTTGCATTTGGGTCATTACGTCGGTTCACTTAAACAAAGAGTCTCTTTGCAGCATATTCACGACCAAACGATATTGGTCGCTGACATGCAAGGGCTTACCGACAACGCCCATAATCCTTCGAAGGTTTCTTCCAACATTCTCAATGTAGTCGCTGACTATCTTGCGGTGGGTATCGACCCAGCCAAGACGATGATTTGTCTGCAATCACAGCTGCCGGTGTTAGCTGAGCTCACCATGTTCTACAGCAATCTTGTTTCTATCGCTCGCTTGGAACGCAATCCAACGGTCAAAAGCGAGATTCAGAACAAGGAGTTTGGTCGCTCTATTCCAGCAGGCTTCCTCACTTATCCAATCTCACAGGCGGCAGACATCACTGCTTTTAACGCGACTTTAGTGCCTGTTGGCGATGATCAATTGCCGATGTTAGAACAAACCAATGAGATAGTAAGGAAAGTGAATTCGCTCGCTGGCAAATCAATCTTGAATGAATGCAGACCGCTTCTCAGCAATGCATCTCGCCTCCCTAGTACCGATGGTAAAAGTAAGATGTCTAAATCGATGGGCAACGCCATTAATTTGGGTGCAACAGAAAAAGAGATCAGAGCTGCAGTCAAATCCATGTATACCGACCCAAATCATCTACGAATTGAAGACCCAGGCAAGGTAGAAGGGAATATCGTGTTCACTTATCTTGATGCTTTTCACACAGACGATAACTATGTCAGTCAACTAAAAGAGCATTACCAAAGAGGTGGGCTAGGCGATGGACAAACTAAGAAAGTGTTGGAAGAGTGCTTACAGGAGATGCTTCGTCCTATTCGTGAAAGAAGATCAGAGTTACTGGATGATAAAGCGCAGCTGATCGAGATTTTACGCAGTGGCACCCAAGTCTCTAGAGAAAGAACGCAAAAGGTACTGTTCGATGTAAAAGGCGTCTTTGGTCTGAATATTATCTAGCACTGGCTGTATGTAAATAAAGTCAATTAATTTGAATGATGATTACGGTTGATTTATAAAATGGATTTTGTGGATGGAAATGAGGTTGTATGGCAACGCGTAATCTCAAACTCCAGCTTTCAAGTTATGGTAATTAAATGAAAATTAACGTTTTATTCTCTGTCTTATTTTCGGCTTTGGTTTTAATGTCTGGCTGTTCAGATGTGGTTAGCGATGAGTACTCGACTTATGCGCAAGCCAAACAAGAGCGATTGTTCGACAGAGGTTGGTTACCCGACATTCTGTCTAAATCTACCGTGAAGATTGAAGTGAATAACGATCTGGATGCGAATACTTCAGAAGGAAGCTTCATCATCAACGAGCCAGCATTGTCTGAATTTATTGGGAAATTAAAGCTGACTGAATCAGCCAATCAATTTCAGTTTGTGGATGGCGAGAATGTTTGGGTGTTTAAGATTGGTGATGATAGTCTAGTTTCCTACACGCTCAGTAAGCGCAAAGGCTAAGTTCAGTAATTCCAACCTACATTTCTGTTATGAGTTATGTGGGTTGTTGAATGACATTGTTCACCTAACTGTGCCTAGTCACCGCCAATAAGCTCTTATCACTCTTAGTTACAGGAAGGTAATGATGGAAATCAGTCATTTAGATCATTTGGTATTAACCGTGAGTGATTTACAAGTTACGGTCGACTTTTACCAACGGGTGCTTGGAATGAACCCCATCGAATTTGGCGAGGGCAGGTTGGCGTTGTCATTTGGGACGCAGAAGATCAATTTACACCTCAGTGGTAGCGAGTTCGAGCCAAAGGCAAGACGTGTGCAGGTCGGTAGTGCAGATCTCTGCTTTATTACCAATACGTCAATTGCTGAAGTCGCCGAACATATCCAAGCGCAAGGCGTCGTGATAGAAGAGGGACCAGTACAGCGAACCGGTGCAACGGGAAAAATTGTCTCTGTTTATATTCGAGATCCTGATGGCAATCTGATTGAAGTCTCGAATTATTAGTTCTAGGCCTGAAATCGTACGCTTTTGTTTACTCTTCAAGTACATGACATTTCACTTTTACGCTGCTCGGTGCTGGATGTAGTTAACCAAATAAATTACAATCGAACGATGTTTTATTAATTCGTGCTTTATCACTATGATGAGAAACTTACTCATATTCATCGTTAGCCTGTTTTTCTTAACAGCTTGCTCTTCAACGAGTCATCATCAGCTAGACGAGAATACATTGAGCAACGAAGACGCAATGTCGAAAAGCTTGGAAGAAGAGAGCAATATCGATGTTGCAACTGATACAAGTGCTGAGACCAACGTTGAATCTTCCCATGAATCGTTCGTTAATCATCAACCAATAACTGATCATGAATCAAACTCAAACCTTGATTCAAATAATGACACGATAACTCACGCCAATGCAGAGCCAGTATCAGTGGAACCTTCTCAAGTAGCAGCGACAGATACAACAGAAAGCGATGCTAAGAGTAGCGGTGAGAAAGGCATCGGAAGCTACTTTATTCGTCATAACCAACCGACTAAGACCGTGATTAAGTCATTAGAGGGCGTGACAGATGCATTGAATGTCATGACGTTTGGGATATTTGCCACCGGTAATGGTTAAACCGTTAACCAAGAATGCCAACCTAATAGATAGAATTAAACGTGAAGGCGAGCCCAGTGGTTCGCCTTTTTTGATCCTAAATCTGGCCATCACTGTGCTTAATAATCGAGTTCACCTATCTGAGCGTTTGAGTCAAGTGACGGTTAACGAAAATAGGAAATTATTAGTTCTGGAAGGGACTCGCCGAATTTAACGTGTTTGACTTGTTATATGCATCAGAGGTTCTAATACTCATCCGAAAGTAAGCAATGAAATCTAATCTTACAAAGACAACTCTTATATTCATATGTGAGCATAGTAAGATGTTTGCTGTTAGGTTCGGTTTAGGTTTAGTTATCAATATTCTAGGGAAGAAAAATGAACAACAAGAGTGTGTTTTTAAGTGTCGCGATGGTGATGTTGTCAGCTCATGCAAATGCATCTGACGCGAGCCATGAGTCTGTATCAGATGGTGTTATTGCAGAACAAAGAGCGAAGCTTTCTGAAAACACCCAAGGGCAAGGTTTTGGCCCGCAAGCCCCACGAGATTTGGGTTCATTGAAAGGAACAAATACCAGATTGTTTTCGGATGCCCCTGATTCGACAGCGATGAACTTATGTAATATTCACTTCCATAAAAATGCTGAGCATAAAGGCGGCGAGTTTACTCAATACGCTGGCAACGGTGATGGTAAGGGATTCCAGAGTGGCTTTAAATACACAGGCAAGTTGAGTTCTGCTGAGCTGAAACCATTTGAGGGCAAGGTTTGTCCGAGCGATCATGGTTCTTTGCATTCGGGCGACACCATTGAAGTTCACTATGTTTATTCAACGGCGCAAGTTGAACCGGGCGAAACACTGGGTGCTTGTTTTAACGACGCGATTACCAACCCGCAACTGCGTGTTGAAACTCAAGTCTATGTATTAGTTAATGACGACAAAGCTCTCGACTTTGAAGCATTAGCGAAACACTCTAAAGTCAACGGTTTAAACCAAGCACCAAATATTCCTCAAAATACGGGTTCAGCGATTCAATACGCAGGCTCTACAACGGGTCCTGGTTACAATGAGCAAGGTTCACCTTTCCAAGTAACATGGAGCGTTAGACCACAAGTCGCGAAAGTAAATATCGCGACAGTGGGTAGCTGGTGTGAAGGTAATGACTTTAACGAAGATCACGCCCACGGTGTAAGAAATATAGTCGTAAACCCAGAGTTACTGTCTCCAATCGCTAACTAATCTTGTCACGTTGATTTTCTATCATTGTTTTCGAAGGCGAGCCTCTAGGTTCGCCTTTTTTGTGTCTTAACGAAAAACACTTTGGTGACTGGTGACTGGTGACTGGTGACTGGTTTAAGTTTATGTTTGGGGTTGGGGCTAGGTTTAAGCTTAGTGGGGAAATTACGTGTCACATTTATTCAAAACATGAGTTGTGTTAAACGCGCTTAGTCAAAAACGTTCTTTACCCGAATCGAAGCTCCATGATACGTTCATGATCAATTATGTTGGGTTATAGATAAGGACAGTCTAATGTCACTAGAAGGTGCGATTACATTCTTTATTGCCATGTTTATATTTGGTATTACTCCGGGGCCTGGCGTATTTGCCATTTTAGCTCGAGGCATGGTTAATGGTTGGCGAAAGTGCATCACTCTATCGTTAGGGATGATATGCAGTGATCTTATTTACCTTGCGCTTGCCTGTTTTGGTCTAGCAACGATTGCCGAGAATTGGTCGATTGCGTTTGAGGTGATTCGCTACGTTGGTGCGGCTTATTTGATTTACTTGGGCTACAAGATGTTTAAGAGCCTACCTGAAGTGCAAGGCTCAGCGGAACTAGCCGCCAAACAGAGCCAGAAATCCGAACTCGCGAGTTTCGCGCAAGGCTTTTTGATCTCAGCTTCAAACCCTAAAGTGATTCTGTTTTATATTTCGTTCTTGCCGACTTTCATTGATCTGACAGTTCTGCGCTCACAAGATATTGTCTTGGTTTCTGCTTTAGCAGCTGTTGCTCTAATGTCCGGTTTAATGCTCATTGCAATGGGTGCGGGCAGAATGGCAAGTTTACTTAAAACGCCACGTGCTCATAAAAGATTAAATCAAAGTGCTGGTGGAATAATGATTGCTGCTGGCTCATATTTGGCGATAAATCGATAAAAAAGATTCTTTAAGTAGAAAGGCGAACCGATTGGTTCGCCTTTTTAGTTGCAGGGAAGTATCTAATGTTCGTGCATTACGCGTCTACAAAAATTACTTCACCAGTAAGAAACCCATCGACCGAACGCTCAAACGCTTTACCAACAAGTTTGCTTGGTACAGGTTCAAAACCTGGCATCATTTCACCGTAAACATCCCACGCTTCAGCAAGAACGGTCGGGTTAATGACATTGATACGCGTGTTTCTTGGCATTTCAAAAGCAACAGTTTTAACGAAGGTATCAATTGCGCCGCTAGTGGTTGCATCAGCAATCGCAAAAGGAATAGGTTTAACATTCAAGATACCGCTAATTAGAGTAAATGAACCGCCATCAGCAATGTACTTTTGGCCGATGCGCACAAGGTTGATTTGTCCCATCATTTTGCTCATTACCGTGGTCATCCATTGATCTTCAGTCATACCCGCAAAGGTATTGTATTCGCAGAGGCCAACGGTGTTCACGACTGCATCAAAGTGTCCCACGTTCTTGTACAGCGCTTCAATTGATTGCGGATCAGTGATATCAACGATGTGGTCGACATCGCCAGAGCGACCCGCAGTGATAACGTTGTGATTGCCTAACCCCATTAGTGCTGCTTGACCCATCTTGCCACGTGCGCCAATTAGAATGATTGTTTTCATGTTGTTCTCCGATCTGTATGTGTTTCGTTTCGATGGAAGAACTTTAATCAAATAGCTAAACAAGTAGAAACAAAGCTTAATTGTGAGTGTTACTGGTTTTTCTTGTTGAGTGTTACACTGACATGGAATCCAACTTCACCGAGCGAGTGCGTGTGAGCAAACTAGACCGATTAGACATAAAGCAACTTAGAGTTTTCCAAGCTTTAATCCGTGAAGAGAACGCCTCCAAAGCCGCGAATCAATTGGGGATGACCCAGCAAGCTGTTAGTGAGCATTTGAAGAAACTGCGAGAAGTGTTTGATGATAGGTTGTTTGTGAGAAAAACCAACGGCTTTGTTCCGACCACCTTTGCACAAGAGTTATCTGTCGGTGTCGATCGTTTACTGATCGACTTCAATTTATTGTTATCTAAAACAAACTTCGTACCAGAGAAAGCTAAAGGGACGTTTGTGATTGCGGCGACGGATTATGCCCAGCAGATCATCTTACCAAGCTTAATTGCAAAGCTAAGGGAACAAGCTCCAGAGTTAAAGCTGATTGTGCGTGACTTCGAAATTGACAACCTGCACGAGCTAATGGAAAGCGGCAAGGTTAACTTAGCGATCGCGTTTCCGGACTACATTCCAAGCAGCTACAAAGTAATCAAGCTGTTTGAAGAACACCATGTGTGTGTTGCATCTCCTCATGCTTCAATAGCACAAACCACACCTTCATTAGAGGAGGTGGCGACTTATCCCACCATTATTGCTTCACCATCTCGTCCAAACTTCAAAGGATCGATTGATGAATGGTTCGGTCAGTTTGGGTTAAAGCGCAATGTGGTGGTCTCCGCACCGTGTTTCTCCATTGTACCCATGTATTTAAACACCACAGATTCTATTGCGTTCTTGCCATCCAGAGCTATTGAAGGACTCAATTTGGTGACGATTTCAATGGAGCAATCCCCGGAAAGCTTCGATGTGGTGGCTGCTTGGCACCCGAGGTATAACGAAGATCCACTACAAAAATGGGTGACATCATTGCTCAAGGCTGAGAAATAATTGCTAAAAATAACAGGTCGTATTGACGCCTTTACTGCGACAGAAAACGGGTATTGATAGATGACAGTAAAGTAGGGCACATCTACTGAATCACTCGCATTGTTAAACGAAAGGTTCAACCGATGATTATCAACTACTTGTTTGTTAGTCACATAGGTGCAATTATTTAACGAGTGATATTACTCGGATGCATGTCTCATGATGACTATCGAACAACAGCTTTCTCGGTTGGACCTAAACTTATTAGTGTCGTTGAGTGTTTTAATCAAAGAGAGGAACGTAACGCGCGCAGCCAATACTTTGTATCTGTCTCAACCTGCGATGAGTCGTACCTTAAGTCGCTTGCGAGAGTTGTTTGATGATCCACTGTTTTATCGAGAGTCTAATGGCTTAGTGCCCACGCAAAAAGCGCTAGAACTGCAAGCACCTTTAGAAGAGTTGCTATTGGCGATGCGAAGCCTAGTAACGAAATCTGCGTTTGATCCTGCTGAATGTGTTCAAACCTTTGTTGTCTCTGTACCGCCATTAATGAGTCGGATGCTTTCTGTTCCCCTTGCTGAACGCTTCATGCACGATGCTCCAAACGCCAGTCTTATCGAATATCCCATTGCGAAAACGCCCACCAGTCAACTGCTGTCACGAGATGTAGATTTTACTATTCACATCGAAGCCCCAAGCAATCCAATCGAATTCCCATACGTGAGTCTTGGGCAGATCTATCCGGTATTTTATGTTTCTGAACATCACCCTTTAGCGAAAGCGAAAAATGTCACGCTTGAGCAGTGCCTCGAATCTCGTTTTGTCGACCTCACGCTGGATATACGCTCGAATTACGGGTTGCAACACCCTGTAGACACTTACTTAGTTAAGAATGGAATGCAGAGAGATATTGCATTTAAAAGCGGGCAGCTTCTTACTTTGGTGGAAGTGATGCAGAGTTCGAATACAATTTTGGTTGCGACCCACAAATTGACGGAACTAGAGGGAATAGGCGACAAGATAGTACCGATATTCTCTCTAGATAATGTACCCGAGTTAATGTTCGAGCTGTTTTTGATTGAGCATAAAAGAACCGTTACCAGCCCAGCACATCAATGGTTCAAGAACTTAGTCGTGTCCGTGATTGAAGACGTTGTTTGTGACAGTTGAGCCAACGTCTTTGCCAACACCGCAGCTTAGTTAAGTTGACCGCTTAGTTCAGATTCCAGTTAAACCTAAACGGTGCTCTTCGGGTTTTGGGTGAGTCATTGATGGCTTTTAACAGTATTTTGGCTTCTGCTAGCGAAACTGAGAGGGAGGCTGAAACTGAGCCTTCAGTATTTTTTGCGTAGCCAAGCTTCAATAGCTTCTTCCAAATGTTGTTTGATTCAGAATCTAGAGGCAGTTGAAGCGTGCCTTTCGACAAGGTTTTTCGCCCCGTAATCTCATAGATAGTTTGCACCGCTTTGCTGTATTGCTTTTCTTCAACGTGTCGAAAAAATTGAATACTCAACTTTTTGGTATTCAATTGCTGGCGTGCGACAAAATAACGCTTTAAATCAATAAAATACTTTCCGATTAGGCGATCAATTGTAGCAAGGAATATTCCCGTAATGACCAAGTAATACCAATATTGGCTTAGCCAATTCGATAAGGTTTGAGCCCCGTCGCTCGATCCTAAAGTGTTGCTTAGTGAGTCTAATAACTTTGCGTCACCGACTTGAAGCGTTTGCTGCTCAACAGTCAATGATTCCAGCTGATTGGTCTTTGTGTTCCACCATGTCATGGTCTGTTTTGGTAAGACGACTTTCCCTTGTTCTTGAAGAATTAACGTTACCTGTTGTTTGAGTGTCGCGGTATTGCTTTTATTTAGGCGATTAAATACGTTTTCTTTGACTGCTGGTTTGCGATACAACTCAACGCCAGATATGTCTGGGATGTTGATCTCAGGCAGCAACATCATGTGTGAGTTCGCCACGCTCAATGTATACGTTGCAGTTACAGCGTGGCCAACTTCGAATTCGTCGGTTAACGGACGATCGGTTGATATCGAAAGCTCAGCATTTGGGCTAACAATCAACGCGTCTGCATCAATGTTGCTTACGGGCATTTTGGGTGTAAAGTTAATGGGTTGCGATTGAATCACGCCCTCAACAACTGTTTCGCTTGTCAGCTCTACACTAACGGGAATCTTCAATTCAGGGACGGTAAACTCGCCAGTTTGCATTGGGTACAAGTAGTAACGTGCTTTTTGTGTAAACCACTTAATGCCTTCAATTGTGCGTGCTGAACGAGCGACTTTCTGCTCATCTTTCTTTACGACCGTGTTGGGTATATCTAAGTAAGGTAATGCCAACTCTTCTTGAAAGGGGCGGGTACTCAATACTTCAACGTCGAGTGCGACTTGTTGTTTCACAGCGACATCTTGAGCTTTAATTTCAACATTCAGCTTCAACTCACCGTCACTGACAAGCTGGTATAGGTTAATAGCATTGGCAGGCATTGAAATTAAAAGCACCATCGCGGATAAGATAGCAAACCAACATTTCAGAAGGTCGAATGATCGGATTGTCGATTTAGTTTTGTTCATTGCTGTATTCCTGCTGAAATTTTTGTCTTAGAAACTTAGATGGATTCTGTCTGACCTGTTTTAGCCAGACTTGGTCAGAGATCACGAGCTCCTTCTGACTCCCTTCTTTTGGTTCGTCGTAGACCAATTTCCTATCATCAATGACTTTTTCTGAATCTTGTTTTGTCGGTGGTGTGTTCTTAATCTTCTCGATCGCAGCTTCCACAACGGCTAGGTTATTGGTCGCTTGTTCTGAATACTTTTCGTTGTTCAATAGTTTGTTGTAAAGCGCCGTGGCTTTATCAAATTGGGCTGTATGAGCGTAGCTGTTCGCGACGATAAATTTAGCGAAATCAGTCAGCGCTGCCGATTTGCCACCTTGTTTACTTACTTGTGTGCTTAATTGGTCAATCGCGCCAAGGAAATCACCAGATAAATAACGACTGTAGGCTTTCCATGTTGGATCATCGAACAGAGCGGCACTTTGCGCGTAGTTGCCTTGCTTGAACTCGACATAAGCGTGTTGATTGCTAGATAGCCAAAAATCAAAAAATGAGTGCTTATCGGAAATTCCCCAAATCAGGTTTCCTGCAATAAGCATAAGCAACAAGTGCATTGGCTTAAGTTTGGATAACCAAGCTAAACGACTGGATTGGTTCGGAGTCGAAGAGGTTGGCTTCGTCAGATTATCAATCTTTTGATTGATTACCTTTGGGTTCACTATCTGTTTATTATTTACCACTGTAGCGTCCACCCTTTTCTAAACCACATCAATTGGATAGGCAGCAACAAGAACAGCAACCAATAGCCCGCGTCTAACCAAGGTAGGGCGTTATCGTTGACCGCAAACAGGTTGTTTTGAATGCTTTGATAAACCGCTTTTACATCGCTAGCATCGTGGGTGAATAAAACCATGTTTCCATGACCAGCTTGCGCCAGTTGTGACAGTGAAGCGAGTTGAGTTTCTGTTAAACCTGCCGCGCCATTTCCGCCACTTTGTGGGTTTTCACCCATCGCCCAAACGATCACTTGATGTTGCTGTTGTTCAAACGCTTTAGTGAATTCTTCTATCGCTTGGTCATTGGTCTTGTCAGTCAGTATCAAAACCGTTGATGGTGCTTTTGCTTGTGACATTAGCTCGAGTGTTGGCTTTAACACTGAAGCCGGTTTGCTCTCGTTATCTGGCAACAAACTTCCATCCAATACATCGAGGAAGTATCGCGTTAACTCTTTGTCTTTGGTGACTGGCATAGCGACATGGGCACTGCCACCGTATATGACTAAACCAGTTTTTGCGTCGCCTCGCAGTTCAACGAGCTGATTGATCTTCTGTTTAGCACGCTCTAATCGTGACGGCTGAATATCGGTTTTATTCATTGAATCCGAGACATCCAAGGCGATCACCAGCTCGGAATTGTCTTCAAAAAATGGTGACGGTTGTTGCTGCCACGTTGGGCCCGCCATAATGAGCGTGGCTAGAACCGCAAACACCAAAAACAATCGATTAGGAGAAACTATACGCGCTCGATTTTGGTTGAGAGACAGATGTTCCACCATGTTTTTAGACATCACAGGTTGCCACTGCGCGACTAAATCGTCTTGTTGAACGAGTGCACGATAAAACAACACGAACGGGATCAGTGCTAACAACCATAATGGGCGCATGAAATGAAACTGGGTGATATCGCCACCAAACAATGTATTGAAATCAGTCATTGGTTAGCTCCTCTCTACGGCGAATAACGCGTTTTATTTCTTTTTTACGACGCAGATTTGCACCAAATACGATTAAGGCGGCGAGTAGGTTGCTCACCAGACATACGCCAAATGCATAGTGGTGCAAGTTGTGTTTCGGACGATGAGATAAAAGTTCGAACTCTTGCTGTTCTAGTTCGTCGATCGTTGCGTAAGCTTGTTCGAGTTGCTTTCGGTCCATGGCATGAAACATCTGCCCGCCAGTTGCGGCTGATACCTTCTCTAAAGTGGGAAGATCCATCTTGTAGCGACCTTTGGTACTCGGGTCACCAATTGCAATGGTGTAAATCTTCACGCCATATTTGGCGGCGATTTCCGCGGCTTTGACAGGAGGCATTTTCGAGCTGGTGTCATCACCATCGGTAAGCAGAATCATCACTCTTTGACGGCTCTGCTCTTGTTCGAATACGGCAATTGATAAGCCAATCGCATCACCAAAAGCGGTTTGAAATCCGGCATAGCCAAGTTCAACGTCTTCGAGCAGCGATTGCCATACGTTAATATCCTCAGTAAATGGCGCTTGAACATAAGCAGAGTCGGCAAACAAGATTAACCCTAAGCGGTCATGTTCTCGCTGGGCCGCGAACTCACGCAATACCTGCTTTGCAATCGTTAAACGGTCGTGTTTGTTACCTTGTTTATCGGCAAAATCCTCTTCTGACATCGAACCTGACAGATCAAGTGCGACCATAATTTCACGAGCGGATTTCTTTTGTTCTATTGGTTCGCCCACCCACATCGGTTTAGCAATCGCGACGACTAAAGCGAGATAGCTGATAATGACTAATAGCCATTGCACTTTGCGACGGCTCATCTTGACCGCGGTTTCAGAGGGCTCTTGTGAAGAGACGGCAATCAGGCGATCAAAAAAGGGCACTTGAATCGCGCTTTTTGACTCTTTGTAAACAGGTAATAGCCAATACACGGCAAAGGGTAAACAAAGCAATGCAAACGCTATCGGGTATTCAAATTCAATCATGTGACACCTCGTGATGCTTTATCCAAAGTGCAACGTTCTCCATGATGGCGTTTCGTTTTTCTTCCGTTAATGTCGCTGCTGAAGAGTAGGCGAGTTGAGCAAGTACGCCTGAGAGTTCTGATGTAGAGAACTCGGTTGAAAATTGACGCTTGGTGCAATGGTCATCTAACCATTTTTCCCAATCTGTACCGGTTAAAGGTGCGACCTCTGTACGAGGAAAGGCGTACAATGCGGTTCTTCGTAGCAGTTGTGGTAGCTTTTGAAATGATGAAATGTCACCAGACTGAGCCTCTAAAGAGAGTTGCTCGAGTTCTACCAAGGCAGCGCGTCGGTATGTGTTTGCTAGGTATTTTTGAATAACTAAATAGACACGATATAAAGCGAAGCAAAGCAGCAACAAGAGTAGCCAGTACCAACCTGGAGCATTCGGTAGCCACGAGATGCTTTCTGGCAAAGAAGGCTCAGACAAAGAGGCCATTAATGGATTCACATTTTCTGGCTGTAAAGGCTCAAGCCCAGTGTTAGTCGTCATAGTCTGCATTCTCAGTTATTTAACTCGCGCCGAGTGCTTTTCTAAGCTGAACATCGGTTGGATCGACTGTGTTGAAAGGCAATACAGGGATTCGATATTTCATCGCCACTGCCGTGAAATCATCAATGGCTTGAACCACGTCTTTGGCAAATGCATCGCGTAACTGTGCTTCTTGACCTGATACGGATAATTGCAAATGCCCGTCACTGAGCACCATCTTATTAAGCGTGGCTAAATCATGCTCTAGTGGGTCGGTAACATGACACAACACTACATCGTTGTGCAGACAGAGCGCCTTGATTTGCTCTTCGCTACGCTCGTTATAGCCGTAGCCATCGGTAATCAAGATCACTAACCCATCATGCTCAACCAACCTTTGCGCTTGATGGAACAATTTTGCGAATGAATTGGATTGGGTGTCTTGAGCCTTTCCCGCTTTGAGTTGCTGATTCTTACTCGCAATCTCATTGAGTATTTTGAGTACGTGATTTGCGCTGCGTTGCGGTGAAATAGGCAGAGCAGTGCTGTCGTTGTAAATAATGGCGCCCACACGATCGGTACTGTCTATGACTTTCCAGGCAATCAAAGCTGCGATTTCTGCAGCAACTACAGATTTCATTCGACCTGTACTGCCAAAGAACATGCTCGTGCGCTGATCGACCATGACATAAACGTTACGCTCGCGCTCTTCAGAGAATATTTTGACGTGTGGCTTGCCCGTTCTATTCGTCACTTTCCAATCCATGGTGCGAATATCGTCACCAATCTGATAGTGACGCATCTCTTCAAAGTTCAATCCTCGCCCACGTAGCTTCGAAACATGGCGACCTGTTAACGCACTGTTGATTGGCTGATTAGGTAGAAAGTCAAAGCCATGCGCCTTGTATTTCAACAATCGCAATGCCTTTAGATCGGTATAGATATCGGGATCAAGTGTTGGTTTCGTCTCCATGGTGACCTCTCGCGTTACGCTACTGCAACTTGAGACAAAATCTCATCGATGACTCTGTCTGAACTGACGCCTTCAGCCAATGCATCGTACGATAGAATCAGGCGGTGGCGCAGAACCCCATGAACCACGTTACGAACATCATCAGGGTCGACAAAGTCCTTACCGTTTAGCCATGCCATCGCTCGTGAACACTTGTCTAACGCGATGGTTGCACGCGGGCTTGAACCAACACCAATCCATTGTGAAAGGGGTGACTCTGGGTACAACTCTGGTTGTCTTGTTGCCACCACTATCGCGACAATGTATTTAAGAACCGCGTCGCTACAATGTATGTCGCGCAGTTGATCGCGAGCATCAAAAATACATTGAGGATCAATGGGGGCGGGCTTCTCAGTGCTTGGTTTTTCCTCACTGCGAACCATCTTAATGATCTGCTCTTCGGCATCCGCATCTGGATAATCGAGATTTATTTTCATGATAAATCTGTCCATTTGCGCTTCTGGCAGCGGATAAGTACCTTCTTGTTCAACCGGGTTTTGTGTCGCTAAAACCATGAATAGATCAGGAAGTTGGTAAGTCTTACCAGCTACAGTGATTTGACGCTCTTCCATTGCTTCCAACAATGCAGCTTGTACCTTTGCTGGGGAGCGGTTGATTTCATCGGCCAGTAATAGATTGTTGAAAACGGGGCCCGGTTGGAAGGTAAGCGTCGGTTTGCCGTCTACATCTTGATACACCTCTGTGCCTGTTACGTCCGAAGGCAACAAATCTGGAGTGAATTGAACACGACCAAGGTCAACTTGTAGGGCAGAAGCTAATGATTTGATAGAACGAGTCTTTGCTGTTCCGGGTAATCCTTCAAGCAGAACATTACCATTTGTAAGTAGTGCAACCAGTAATGTGTCAACCATATGTTGTTGGCCAATTACCGAGGATTCCATCTGCTGCTTTAGTTGGTTTATAGAGTCTAAAGTTGGGTTCATTTGCTTACCTATTGACTAATTAATCAAGTGAGATTCAGGTCACCAGATGGCGAAAAGATAAATATTGTTAGTTAAAGCAATTATTTAAATCACCTTTGCTAAGGGTAGTCGAAAATAATTTCGACATACGCGATCAACATATCTTTGTTAACGACTCACCTTGGAAATACTGAATTGCATGATCTATAAATAGGCTACTGTATTGTATGTATTTTAATCAAGAATAAAGGTTGATAAGTAACATTACTTCGCTGCATATCTCTTATACGGCGATGTCATTTGTGAATTTATGCTGCCTTGATAACATTGTTCACAAGTTGAGTGGTTAACGAACTAACTGTTCGAACAAAAACAAATGGACTATGTATTGATTTAGCGTTATCGATTTTATTAGAGGTCAACAATGAAAAAATTAGCATTAGTAGTTTTAGGTTTAAGCGCAGTTTCTCTTTCTTCTTACGCAGCTGAAGAAGTTTCAACTCTGACAGAGTTCTTCAATGCCGATGGTGAAGTGACTACCGTCGACAATTACGCGGTGTACGAAACGTCACGCCAATATTTGAAAAACCAAGAGCTGTTGGCGTTAATAAATTCCTACACAAACGCGAGCTAACGCCAACTGATAAACAGCCTGTGGTTCGAACGAACCGAGACACTTACTACTCAATGGCTGTGATTAACGTTTCACAGGGCGCGACGATTACGCTACCTGAGATTCCTGAAGGCAAATACATGTCGATGGAAGTGATTACAGAAGACCACCGCATTCAGCCAATGCAATACGGTCCTGGTACGTTTGATCTTTCTACTCACAGTGGTGACCACGTGTATGTAATCGTTCGTACCGACGCGACGTTCACCAAAGATGAAGTTCATAAAATCCAAGATCAGATGAGCATAGATGCAAAAGCAGACGCCGAATTCATGGCAATGCAAGTGGATGAGAAATCATTCGAGAAGGTCGAGAAAAACCTTAAGGTGGAAATGCCAAAACTACTGAAACGCGATGGTGCTCAGGCGACGTTTGGTATGTTTACCAGCCCTGAAGATGCTTCAAAAGAGATGTTTACCAAAGAGAAGTACGCGGTGGGTGCGGCTATCGGTTGGGGTGGCGCGCAGTTAGATGACAATATCTACGAAGTCTCTGGCAACTTCCCAGCAGACACTTGTCATCAGGCAACCTTTGATGACCCTAAAAACCAAGCGTTTTGGTCGGTAACTGTCTACAACAAACAAGGTTTTATGTTTGGTGAAGTGGCGAACGTAAGCTCAAACACGGCTGAGAAAAATGCAGACGGTACTTACACTGTTAGCTTTGGTTGTGGCGATGATGCGGTGAACAACATCAAAACAGCGAACGACTCTGGTGTGTTTAACTTGGCTTTCCGCCATTACATTCCGAGCCAAAAAGTACGTGATGGATTCCGAGTGCTTCCTTATGTGAAAGTGATTAATTAAAACGATATAGCTTAAACGGAATAGCTTAAAACGATATCGCAAAATATCGATTCATGAAGCGCGTTATTGCCACTGGCAGTAACGCGCTTTTTTATTTGTTCGATAGCAGTGTCTCTGGCCTATTGCTGTGTATTCGCGCATGTTTTTCTAAACGACTTTATTAGTTGTTAATCAGATTTCCCAGTGTAGATTCCGCGTTAGATACGCCATATGTTATGCAAGTGTGACTAACATATGCTTTTCATATAATTTAGCTAAAGTTATCGAGATTTTGACAGATAAAGGATTAGTGGGAGCTCTAACACGAGACAGAACGTGCGAGCTTTGGTTTCAGTTATTGAAACCTTCAGAGAATTTTTAACAAACTTGCGTCGAGACAACCTAAATGAAGAAAACAATCCTATTTGCCGTTTTTATTATGTTTGGCATTGCAGTCGCTGCGAGTATGGCGTCAACCTATTTCATTTCAAGTGAAAAAATCGATGAGATAATATTGAACAAATCTCAAGTTCAAGCCGAATTCTTGGCTGGAAATGCTGGGTATATCTTAGAGAATTCAGACAACCCAGTTCAAGATTTACAAAAGCTGGTGGGTGAGCTGAAACAGCGATCTGATGTCACTTATGCCATTGTTATTGATAGTAACGTAAGTGCTATTGCTCACAGCGATAAAAATAAACTTAATAAGGTTTACGAAGATAGCTATACCGTTAAAGGTGCAACCCAAGGCGTACAACAGTATTCAAAATGGTACGCTGATGTTCAAAAAGTATGGGTGTTTGACATCATGGCACCTATCTACGTCAACGGTGAGCTGTACGGCACCTTTGATATCGGCATTCCTATCACAGAGGTTAGCCAAGCAACGAACGGTATTATTAGCTACCAGCTCGCTTCAATGGTTTTCATTTTTGTTGTTTGTCTCGTTGTTCTATCGCTTCTTCTTAGCAAACTGATGCAGCCTCTCTTAGTATTGAAAAACACATTACACGATATTTCTGAAGGTGATGGTGACCTATCGGTACGTTTGCCTATCAAAGGGAATGACGAAGTTGCTCAAATCTCATCGGCTTTCAATGTGTTCGTTGGCAAGGTGCACGAGATTATTACTCAAACAGTGAATACGGGTGTTGAATTAAATAGCACCGCTATTGGGCTTCGTGAACAGTCGCAGCAAGCATTGCAAAGAGGACAAGAGCAGAACGAACAAACCATGTTGGTCGTGACATCTATGAATGAAATGATCGCCACGGTTAATGAAATTGCGTCTAGCGCGGCTGGTGCTGCAAGCGCGGCAAACATGGCGGCAAGTGAAACTCAAGAAGGTCATAAGACGATCGAGAAGACCACAAATTCGATTGCAAACCTTGAAGCCGAAATGAATAGTGCTTCTAACATCATCGTGAGCCTTGCTGATAATACTCAGTCGATCGGTACTATTCTTGACGTTATTCGAGGTATCTCTGAGCAAACAAACTTGCTTGCACTGAACGCTGCGATTGAAGCTGCACGTGCCGGTGAAGCTGGTCGAGGCTTTGCGGTTGTTGCTGATGAAGTTCGTAACCTTGCGACAAAAACAGCACAGTCGACCGATGAAATTGACACTATGATCAACCAACTTCAAACCGAAGCTAAGAACGCTGTTAGCTCGATGAGTAATAGTAAGAACCTAATTGAAGAGGGTACGACTGAAACTGAAATGGCTCGCCAAGCTTTGGAAAAGATTTCAACGCAAGTTTTGGCTATTCTCGATATTAATACGCAAGTCGCAACGGCAACGGAGCAGCAGTCAGCGGTAGCGAATGAAATTAATATGAACATGGATACGGTTAATAGCTCAGTCAAAAACGGTTTGAGCGCAAGTGAGAAATTAGAGCAATCAAGCCAGCACCTGGCAGAGCTATCACAAGTTCTCGATCGTTATGTCGGTTCATTTAAAATCTAGAATTCCCAACATATCTCTTTAAGAGAGGTGTGGGTCTCCAGTTATTTAATAGCGCTTATGTCATACATGAGCGCTATTTTTTTGCGATATGCAGACGCAGATATTCCGATAGAGCGCAACAGAAATGAAGAATGTACCTGCAGTGTAAACTTGTGACAATTTGGCCTATTTAGAACAACGCGATCAAATAAGACAGTGACAGCAGGCACTTACTTTTATTTCCGCATGCGTAAGGTCAAAAAATCGACTAAACAACAGCTCTGACGTGACACATAAGGTGTTCCGCATCTCATCACGATGTATAGTTATTGATAGTTCATTCAGTAGTTGTATCTGTAGTTGTCAGTTGATGTGGGTGTTATGAAGAAAAACGGATTTACTTTAATGGAATTAATCATTGTGATCGTGATACTTGGAGTATTGGCCGTTACAGCAGCCCCGAGGTTCCTCAATATTCAAGAGTCAGCAAGAGAAGCGGTACTTGAAGGTGTTGCTGGTGCAATGGAAGGGGTTATCACGCAGGTGACTTCTAAAGCCATTATTGTTGGGCTTAACCCGGACGCAACAAACCCAGGTGATCAGAGCAACTATGTGATTGACTTTGGTATTGGTAGCGTTGAAGTAGATTGGGGAACACTTTGCCCTGAAAGCCGAGGGGAGTCCGGAGACAAATTAAAAATGCTCGATTTCCTCACCTTGTCAGACGATGACAGCTTAACGTCTGACTTTGCTAATAGGTATACAGTGGTTGGCTATGAATACCCGTTTACCACCGGAGATCTAGGCGGCGCGATAATAGACGATCTTCCATCTGGTTGTTATGTTCTCTATGATTCTTTTGGTGGTAGAACAAGTGGAGATACATGCCCAGCTGATGGTTGTGTATGTACAGTTCAAGTAGTTAACGATGAGTGTTAAACCAACCACATCATCTGGTTTATAGAAATTCAATAAAAAAGCGCGTTATTGCCGAGTAGCAATAACGCGCTTTTTTGTCTTAGCTTAATGATTTGTCTTAGTTTAATGTTCGGTCTTAGTTTACCAATGGAGCACTTGCTGGTGGCAAGTCACGCTTCTTAATCACGTATCGCAAGCGAATTAACATCAGCGTCGCTGAAACACTCAAGCCCGTTAGGATACCAATCCAAAAGCCTTCTTCACCCATTGCTGGAACAATGTGGTCTGTTAAGCCCAACACCATGCCGAGTGGTAGTGCTAAGCCCCAGTATGAAGCGATAGCTAAGATCATTGGGATCTTAGTGTCTTTATAGCCACGCAATGCTCCATTAGCAGACGTTTGCAATGCATCGCTGAATTGGTACATAGCTGTAAAGGTCAACAATACCGCTGCCGTTGCACTTATCGCAGGGTCGGTGGTGTAAAGCCTAATGATCCACTCAGGGAATAGAAGGAACATCGCAACCGAAAGTAGCGATATTAATGCTGCAACCAAGATACCGACTTTGCTGCGTTCAATTGCGCCTAGTTCGTCTTTCTCGCCTAGTGCATGTCCAACACGAATCGTAATGCCAAACGAAATACTCATTGGAATCACGTAAGTTAGGCTCGAGATGTTAAGTGCAATTTGTGCGGCTGCTACGTTCTCTGCACCAATACGACCAATCATCAGTGCGATTACCGCAAAGATACTGCCACATACAGCGATGTTCATCCCGATAGGTAAACCTAATCTTAGAAGGTGAAGCATCTCTTTTGCTTTTGGTTTAGCGTCTGCAAAACTAATAATGGTTTTGTAGTGGTGATGACCTTTAATGTAGGAATACAGCATTCCTGACATTAACCAATAAACCAAGCTTGTCGCCCAGCCACAACCCACAGCGCCCATTTCAGGGAAGCCAAACTTACCGTAAATAAGCACGTAGTTGACCGGAATATTCACCAACAAACCAACCACAGAAATGATCATCGGCACTTTGGTGTTGTTCATACCCTCACAGAAGCCGTTCAAAGTGTAGAACAGGGCAATACCCGGCACACCAAAGGCGAGGGCGAACGCATAATCACTGCCAATTGGAATGATCTCAGCGGCAACACCAATCCATTCTAAGATCGGTTTCGCACTCACTAAGTAAGCGATGAGTAATACGCTAGCAATTAATGCCAACCAAACCATCTGGAAGAATTCAACAGAGATACTTTGAAAGTCACGTGCGCCGCGGTGGTAAGCGACAACAGGCGTTAGCGCCATAATCACGCCACGCAGTAGCAGTAACACTGGGATCCAAAGGCTGGTGCCAAGTGCAATAGCGGCGAGATCGGCAGGGCTTACTTGGCCAGCCATTGTCGTATCGACAAATCCCATCGCTTGGGTCGCTATTTGAGTCAAAATGATTGGAATCGAAAGATGCATAAGCGCACCCGATTCACGAGTAAAAGGACGAAGTTTCGTTAGCATGGAAGTTCACAACACCAATATAAATACACGAATGATGGCAGGATGGCCGGTGTGCATTTTAGGATGTGCCCCGTTGGGCGGGCGACAATATAAACACCTTACCGTATAGGGTCAAGCATTGGATTTATAGAGTTTCACTTGCTCCGAGGTACGGATAGGTTCCGATGGTTACAACACGGGTTTAACGCGCGTAAGTTCATGATTTCTTGGGAATCATGCGAGGCAGTTAAATTATATATTTGCCACGCTAATCACTAAGTTGGCGATATGGGTTATTGTTATGAAAACGCAAAGGCTAGTACAATTGATAGCATAAGGAACTAGATGAAAATATTCTATGTGGTCATTGAATTTTTGTATCAATGGGCATGCGGGCTTTCACTTTGGATTTTACGTAACTATGGTACAAAACTACAAGGTAATTGATAGTACAAACGGTCGTACAAGAGGCTACTTAAAGGAAGTTTGTTTTAGGAATGATGAATTAAAGCAAAAAGTTGGTCTATGGAAATGGGCTGTTTTAACGATCATTGAGATGATCGTCGGAGCCGAGCTTTTGGAAAGTTTAGTTACTACTGGATCAGTTCTTCCATATAGGAACTTGAAAAAAGGAGATAGTGAAGAATATGGAAATGAATTACACCTCGCTTTGCATATTCCTGCTGGCATAGTAACTAATTTATTGAGAAAGCAAATAATTGAGCTTTTATACTATAAATATTGTCTGCAGTATTTAATTTTAGATCCTGTTGGTGAATGTGATGTAAACAGTGAATCCAAAACCATAGACTGCTCTAGAACCAGGTTTAGGGCGAGGAAAAATGTTTTCTATCAATTCATTGCGTTGAGAAGAGTTTACGAACTATGTTGGCTTATTTTTAATATAGCGATCGATTTGCTGGTTTACCTAGCAACAACAGATATCAAATTTGTCTTATTATCAGCACTTACTGTAGAAGCTATAAGAAGGCTATTGCGTGTGTGATAGTTACTTAAATTCGTTAAGAGTATAATTAGTAGTCTTTTTCTAGCGAGATAGCTTGAAAAACGTCGTTTAAGTGAACGCTAGGTCGTTTGCAAATTAAGGAGGCATTGTGGAAAGTCGGATTCCGTTACCAACAGATAATATTTATAAATTTTATGCGTTATTTGGCTTGTTATTGGTCGTTTTTGCGTCAGGCGCACTGTTGTTCGTCAATCAGTCATCGAATAATCTAATATATGAGCTTACCGTCGATCACCGAAAGTTGAGTAACACCCCTGAACAAGCACGCTCTTTGGAAGAAGAAGCTCGACTTCAAATTATCGAAAGTAAGCTACAAGTATCTAGTAGCAATAAAAACTTCTTCATCGCCTGCATTAGTGTGATTATAACAATTGGTAGTGTAATGGTCGGTTATGGATTTAGAACTTGGCATACGGTTATACAACCCTTGCAAGATGAAATAAGTCGACTCAATATTAAGAAACTTAAACAAGAGGTGGGTGAGGAATAATCACTAGGGAGATTCACACCAGTAATACCCTTCTAGGTTTTTTATATACGATAGTTTCTTGCTGTAAGCTTTGAGCAAGGTCTACTGCCACAGAGCCAGTAGAAACACTAAAAGACCAATCCCAAGCGTGACCTTTAGGAGTAAGCCAAGAGGGGCTCCACCTTTTGGCGCTTTGTTACAACATCCCATAATTGATTCCTAATTCAGTGTTGGTTTAGATCAACCTTAAACCTTTCCCTTACGGTAAGGTCAGTGCTTTCTTAGTCATATAATCTGAAAAACAAAAGCGAACCAAGTGGTTCGCTTTTGTTTATCTAAAATCTACAAAAATTAGTCTTCGTAGTTGTCGATGCTTGGGCAAGAACAGATTAGGTTACGGTCGCCGTATACGTTGTCTACACGGTTAACTGTTGGCCAGTACTTCGAGTTCTTCGTTGCTTTCGATGGGAAGCAAGCCAGTTCGCGAGAGTAAGGGCGATCCCATTCTGCGCCTGAAAGGTCAACTTGTGTGTGCGGTGCGTTCACTAGAGGGTTGTTATCTAGTGGCCATTCACCCGCTTTCACTGCTGCCATTTCGTGACGGATTGCGATCATCGCTTCACAGAAACGGTCTAGCTCTTCTAAATCTTCAGATTCAGTTGGCTCAACCATTAGCGTGCCTGCTACTGGGAAAGACATCGTAGGTGCGTGGAAACCGAAGTCCATTAGACGCTTAGCAATATCTTCTTCGCTGATGCCTGTGTCTTCTTTAAGTGGACGAATATCGATAATACATTCGTGCGCTACGCGGCCGTTAGTGCCACGGTAAAGAACAGGGTAGTGAGGACGTAGTTTCTCCATCACGTAGTTCGCGTTCAGAATCGCTACTTTAGTTGCGTCTGTTAGGCCAGGTTCGCCCATCATTGCGATGTAAGCCCAAGAGATCGGTAGGATTGAAGCACTGCCTAAATCTGCTGCTGATACCGCGTAGTCTGAACCTTGTACACCGTTTTCGATGTGACCTGGTAGGAAAGGTGCTAGGTGCGATTTAACGCCGATAGGACCCATACCCGGACCGCCACCACCGTGTGGGATACAGAATGTTTTGTGTAGGTTCAAGTGAGATACGTCTGAACCGATGAAGCCAGGTGAAGTTAGACCTACTTGAGCGTTCATGTTCGCGCCGTCTAGGTAAACCTGACCGCCCGCTGCGTGTACTTGTTCACACACTTCTTTCACTTGCTCTTCGTATACGCCGTGCGTAGAAGGGTAAGTGATCATGATGCTTGATAGGTTTTCTTTGTGCTTCTCGATTTTCGCTGCTAGGTCTGTCATGTCGATGTTGCCATCTTCATCACACTTAACAACGACTACCTTCATTGAAACCATTGATGCTGTTGCAGGGTTAGTACCGTGCGCAGAGCTTGGAATCAGACAAACGTTACGGTGAGCTTCACCGCGGCTTGCGTGGTAACGTTGAATCGCGATTAGACCTGCGTATTCGCCAGATGCACCAGAGTTAGGCTGTAGTGAGAAATCGTCGTAACCAGTGATTTCACATAGCTTCTCTTTTAGATCTTTCGCTAGCGCTGTGTAGCCTGCTGCTTGATCAAGAGGTGCAAATGGGTGAATTGAACCAAACTCAGGCCATGTTACTGGAATCATCTCAGCAGCAGCGTTCAGCTTCATCGTACAGCTGCCCAGTGGGATCATGCCGTGCGTTAGTGAGAAGTCTTTGTTCTCAAGCTGTTTTAGGTAACGCATCATTTGCGTTTCGCTGTGGTGCGTGTTGAATACTGGGTGAGTTAGGAACTCTGATTCACGACGGCAGTTTTCTGGAATTGCTGCAAACTCGTTTGATGCAATGTCAGAAGAGAGTGCTTGAACGTCTTCTTTCACGTCGAAGATTGCGAACAGTGCGTTCACGTCGTCGATTGTGGTTGTTTCATCTAAGCTGATACCGATTTTGCCAACAAGTCGACGAAGGTTGATGTCTGCTGCTTGCGCTTTCGCGTACAGTGCATCAGTCTTCTCTTCAGAGTTGATCGTGATGGTATCGAAGAAGCTGTTGTTCGTTAGCTCGTAACCCGATTTAGTCAGGCCAGCCGCTAGGATAGCAGTCATGTGGTGTGTACGACGAGCAATAGTACGTAGGCCTTCTGCACCGTGGTAAACCGCGTAGAAAGACGCCATGTTTGCTAGAAGTGCTTGAGCTGTACAGATGTTCGATGTCGCTTTCTCGCGGCGGATATGTTGCTCACGAGTCTGCATTGCCATACGTAGCGCTTGGTTACCGTGCGTATCGATAGATACACCGATTACACGACCTGGCATTGTACGCTTATGTTTTTCACGAGTACCCATGAATGCAGCGTGTGGACCGCCGTAACCCATAGGAACACCGAAACGTTGCGCTGAACCGATGACTACGTCTGCGCCCATTTCGCCCGCAGGCTTAAGTAGAGCAGAGGCAAGTAGGTCAGTAGCCACTGTAACCAGTGTTTTGTTAGCTTGAGCTTTCGCAATGATGTCTGTTAGGTCACGCACTTCACCCGTTGTACTAGGGTATTGAAGAAGCGCACCAAATACGTCTTGCTCTGGAAGTGTTTCAAGAGCACCAACCATTACTTCAAAACCGATGTACTCAGCACGAGTTTTAACAACTTCTAGTGTTTGAGGGTGAACATCGTCAGCAACGAAGAATACTTTGCTCTTGCTTTTGCCAGCACGCTTACACAGTGTCATAGCTTCGCCAGCCGCTGTCGCTTCATCGAGAAGGGATGCGTTCGCGATTTCCATACCTGTTAGGTCCATTACCATTTGTTGGTAATTGAGTAGAGCTTCAAGGCGACCTTGAGAAATCTCTGGTTGGTATGGTGTGTAAGCTGTGTACCAGCCTGGGTTCTCTAAAACGTTACGTAGAATAACGTTTGGAGTGAATGTGTTGTAGTAGCCTTGGCCAATGAAAGTACGTTTCACTTGGTTTAGGTTAGCGATCTCTTTAAGAGAGGTCAGCATGTCCATTTCGCTCAGTGGCGCAGCAAGTGTCATTGGTTTTTCAAGACGGATTTGTGCAGGAACCGTTTCGTCGATCAGAGCGTCTAAGCTAGTCGCGTTGATCGCTTCAAGCATTTTCTGCTGGTCTGCTTTATTAGGGCCGTTATGACGAGCAACAAACTCGTTTTGAGTACCCAAGTCTTTTAGTAATTGGCTTTGAAGTAATTCAGTCATGGTATGTTCTACTTTCTCTTTGGAGCCGTGAGCTAGCCCCTAAAATTAAGCTGCTCCAAAGAGCAGCTTTATCGTAATGAGGAACCTATTAGTCTTCTTCGATAGAGCTTAGGTATTCTTCCGCATCTTTAAGGTTGTTTAGTTCAGACGCATCAGACATCTTCACTTTAACAATCCAACCACCTTCATAAGATTCTTCGTTAATTAACTCTGGGCTATCTTCTAATTCTTCGTTGATTTCTACGATTTCGCCAGAGATTGGTGCGTAGATATCAGAAGCTGCTTTCACTGATTCAACGAGAGAGAAGCTTTCGCCAGCTTCTATTTCGTCTCCAGTGTCAGGCAGGTCAACAAACACAACGTCACCTAGCATCTCTTGAGCATGCTCAGAAATACCGATTGTTACAGTACCGTCACCGTTGTCTTTTACCCACTCGTGGCTGTCTGCAAACTTTAGTGTATTGTCCATTGCTTATTCTCCAAAAATTTATGAGGTTTTAATTTAAATCTTAAAAACGGTTTAACGGTAAAGAGGGAAGCGCTTGCAAAGCTCTTTAACTTGCTTGCGAACACGTTGCTCAACTTCAGCATTGCCTTCAGGGCTTTCGACTAAGCCATCAAGTACATCGCCGATCCATTCACCGATAAGTTTGAATTCTTCAGTGCCAAAACCACGAGTGGTTCCAGCTGGCGTGCCTAAACGGATACCAGAAGTAATCATAGGCTTCTCTGTATCGAATGGTATGCCATTTTTGTTACATGTGATCCCTGCACGCTCTAATGCTTCTTCAGTTACGTTACCTTTCAAGCCCTTAGGACGAAGATCAACCAGCATTAGGTGCGTGTCAGTTCCGCCTGTCACAATGTCACAACCGCGAGTTTGCAACACTTCAGCAAGAACTTTTGCGTTGTCGATCACTGAATCAATATAAGTATTAAATTCTGGGCCAAGAGCTTCGCCAAACGCCACTGCTTTAGCCGCGATAACGTGCATTAGTGGACCGCCTTGAAGGCCAGGGAACACAGCTGAGTTGATCTTTTTATTGATGTCTTCGTGGTTCGTAAGAATCATACCGCCGCGTGGGCCACGAAGTGTTTTGTGCGTTGTTGTTGTAACAACGTGTGCGTGTGGTAGTGGGCTAGGGTGAGCACCTGTCGCGATAAGCCCCGCGATGTGTGCCATATCGACCATTAGGATAGCGCCAACTTCGTCAGCGATTTCACGGAACTTAGCGAAATCAATAACGCGTGGGATAGCACTACCACCAGCAATAATCATTTTAGGTTGGCTTTCGATTGCTAAAGCGCGAACCGCTTCGTAATCGATTTCAAGAGTGTCGCGGTCTACGCCGTATTGAACTGCGTTGAACCATTTACCAGACATTGCAGGGCGTGCACCGTGTGTTAGGTGGCCACCAGCGTCAAGAGACATACCTAGGATAGTGTCGCCAGGTTGAAGTAGCGCAAGTTTAACTGCACCGTTTGCTTGAGCGCCAGAGTGAGGCTGTACGTTTACGTATTCACATTTGAACAGCTGTTTAGCGCGTTCAATCGCGATAGCTTCAACTGTATCTACGTGCTCACAACCACCGTAGTAACGACGGCCTGGGTAGCCTTCTGCGTATTTGTTGGTTAGGCAAGTGCCTTGAGCTTGCATTACTGCTTTAGAAACGATGTTCTCAGAAGCAATAAGTTCGATTTGTTCGTTTTGACGAGTGTTCTCTGCTTGGATGCCAGCAAATACTGCGTCGTCAGTACCAGATAGGTTCGTAGTGAAAAAACTGTCTAAGCTATGGTTTTGGTAAGCGTTCATTGTCGAGACCTTTCATTAAGCTAATGGTGATTATTTTTATAGTCCATTAGGTCTTACGTTGATTTCTGCATCGGTATCGTTTGCGCTATATAGGTATAGATAAACGTGAATTGCGTTATAAATATACTCTTACAGCGTTTAAGCGATCGTTGTAGGGTCAATGCAGCACGAATTGTTTCCCAAAAAGTTCGGGTAAAAAACAGCTTTTACAAATGTTAAATCTATCATTTGCTGCAAGCCGAAGTAGCATCTCTTCATCTAACAAGTCGATAACATAGCTCCGATAAAATCAATTTTCAACAAAAATTTCCAATAGGAAACAACTTTTCTTGTTTTGCTACGGGGAGCACGCTTTATTTCTCTGTGTGCTCTTTAATCAACAAAGCGCTTCATGCAACAATGAAATTAATAGACAGGAAGCAAGAATTTAGTGAGGGATCTATGTCAGAAGACATTTATGATGAGTACCCATCTTTAACGTTGGCGAAGGAAACGTTAGACCAGAATATCGAACCACTTAGGCTTGGCCAGCGCATTAAAGATATCCGCGGCAAGCTTGGGATTACGTTAGAAGAAGCGAGCCAACGTACTGGTTTAGCTCGCTCTACGCTTAGCAAAATTGAGAACGAGCAAATCTCTCCAACCTTCCAAGCGATGCAAAAGCTAGCGATGGGCTTACAAATAAATATGCCCCAACTATTTGAGCCGCCAAGGAAAAAGGTCGCAACAGGGCGTCGTGACTTAACTAAGGCCGGTCAAGGTAAACCTCACCCAACCCCAACGTACGAGCATGAACTGCTTGCAACAGAGCTGTCTAATAAGAAGATGATGCCCTTTAAGAGTCGCGTGAGAGCGCGTACTTTTGAAGAGTATAACGATTGGGTACGTCACGACGGTGAAGAGTTTTTGATGATCATCTCTGGTGATGTGATGTTCTACTCAGAATTCTATGAACCTGTGCCAATGAGTGAAGGTGATAGCATGTATTACGATGCCAATATGGGTCACATGCTTATCTCGACCAGCGCAGAAGATGCGCTCATTTTGTGGGTGACAGCAAAATAAATTAACAAAGTTGGAATTTCTTATAGTGAATGCAACCGTTTGCTATTGTTTCTAACGTGAGCCAACAGACGCGATATTGATGTGATAATCATCAATATCGCGTTTTTGTATGCATCGAAAAATTGTTTTTAAATTGTTAAATGTCACATTTTGAACTGTTTTACTATTGTTAAGGGTGTAAAACTGACTCAGGCTTGTTTATTATAGTGAACACGGTTTACTCATGTTGATTGAAGTTTACTGAAGTGAATTCTTAGAAAGTGACTTGTAGAGCTTTTGTACAGCTAACCTGATTTATCAAGCTAACGATATAAGCCTATATAAAAGACATCACTTTTTACTATCTACTGTTTCTAAGGTTAAGACGTCAAGGTGACTGAAGCGAATACGCTGAGGTGACTAATGATGATACTTATCGTTAGAGGCGACTCTAAATAGAGATATAAGCGGCAGACTCGACTTTGGACAGCCTGCAACGCTTCATGGAGAAGAAAATGACTCAAGAACACGCTAATCAAGACCTACTAACAACACCACTGCATGCACTTCATGTTGAAGAGGGTGCAAAAATGGTTCCTTTCGCTGGCTACGATATGCCAGTTCAGTACCCACTAGGTGTAAAGAAAGAGCACTTACACACTCGTGATGCTGCCGGTCTTTTTGATGTTTCTCACATGGGGCAACTTCGTCTTCATGGCGCAAACGCAGCAGCTGTCTTAGAATCTTTGGTTCCTGTAGATATTATTGACCTTCCTTCTGGTAAACAGCGCTATGCGTTCTTTACTAACGAGCAGGGCGGCATTATGGATGACCTGATGGTGGCTAACCTAGGCGATCACCTGTTTGTTGTTGTGAACGCGGCTTGTAAAACACAAGATATCGACCACCTAACTGCGCACCTTCCAGCTGACGTAGAAATGGAAGTGATTGATGATCGCGCTCTGTTAGCACTTCAAGGCCCTAAAGCGTCTGAAGTTCTTGCTCGTTTCCAACCAAGTGTTGCAGACATGCTGTTCATGGACGTTCAAAAAGTCGATATTGACGGCGTAGAGTGCATCGTAAGCCGCAGTGGTTACACCGGTGAAGACGGCTACGAAATCTCAGTACCGAACGATCACGCTGAAGCACTTGCTCGTAAACTAACATCAGAAGCAGAAGTAGAGTGGATTGGCCTTGGTGCTCGTGACTCACTTCGTCTTGAGTGTGGTCTATGTTTATACGGTCACGACCTAGACACAACGACAACACCAGTAGAAGCTAGCCTTCTATGGGGTATTCAAAAAGTTCGTCGTACTGACGGTGAGCGTGCAGGCGGTTTCCCAGGCGCTGATGTCATCCTTGAGCAAATCGCAACGAAAGATGTTCAACGTAAGCGTGTTGGTCTAGTGGGTCAAACTAAAGCACCAGTACGTGAAGGTGCTGAATTGTTCGATGCTGAAGACAACAAGATTGGTGTTGTAACGAGCGGTACTGCTGGCCCTAACGCTGGTAAGCCTGTTTCTATGGCGTACGTTCGTACAGACCTAGCAGCAATTGGCACTGAAGTATTCGCTGACGTTCGTGGCAAGAAGCTACCAATGACAGTAGAAAAAATGCCATTCGTGCCTCAGCGTTACTACCGTGGCTAATCTCTTTTAAGAGAAACCACTAAGCTAAATTAAAGCCTATTGTTTGCTTCTCTGTATTTGAGGGTGTTAACGGTAGGCTTTTTTGTTTTTCGCAACGTATAAAACTTAGGATGATTGGCTGAGATAAGTTGTCGATAAATCCGTTTATAAAATGAGAGATGTGGCCATATCGTTACAAATACTTACTATACTCAGGGTTACGCCGTGTTATGGTGTCCACATATCATTTTTATAAATAAGTCGTAGCGGTTACAAGGAGTTAACTATGAATGTGAACTATGCAGTGAGTCCGGTTCGTAAAGCCGTTTTAGGGCTTTTAGCGCCATTGATTTACACATCAAGTGTTATGGCGACAGAAAACTCGGTCGAAAGTACTCCTAATACGGGTGTAAAACCTTATATCGTGAATGGTAGTGACGCCACAGTAGCTGAGTTTCCTTCGATGGCCAGCCTGTTCATTGACCGCATAGATTATGACGGTACCTATTCAACTGGCCCATATTGTGGTGCGACAATTTTAGACCCGACTCATATTCTGACGGCAGCGCACTGTATTTATGGTGATGAGAACGCTCAGTTATTTACTGTTGTCGTCTCACAATTACAAGACACTTCTCAGTTCCCAAGTGGAAGCATTGAAAAAATTCGCGTATCTGAGGTGTTCTATCCTAGCAATTATTCAAATAGCTTGAACGATTTGTTGCGTAATGACGTGGCAATTTTAAAACTTGAAAGCGCGCTCAATATAGATTCAGTTAATGATGTTGTGAAACGCCCAGTCGACGAAACTTATCGAAGTTCCTTACAGGCTTTTACGGCTGTGGGACATGGAGATACTGAATCTGGTGTCGATGCTACTACTTTATTACAAAAAGCATCGCTCAACTATGTCGATAACACGACATGTGCAGCGGCATTTTTCTCAGGTTCGAAGCTAACTGATAATCAAATATGCTTTATTGGTGACTATAGCGTTTTCTCTAGCTTATATGGCGGTACTTGTCAGGGTGACTCTGGTGGGCCTGTTTACTGGAAAGATGGTACTGATTATAAACAAGTAGGTATTACAAGTTTTGGTCCTGAAACGTGTGGTGGTGGCAACATTACTGAGGGCGTTACCGTCACATCAGTATTCACTGAAATCTATAATTATGAGAGTTGGATTGATAGTGTGGTTGCTGGTACTGAAACCGCTAAGTTTGTTTCAACAGACGCGAAACGTACTGCTTATGCTGGTACAACTTCGTCTGGCTCTGGTGGCAGTGTATCATTTGGCTTGTTAGGTGCGTTGATGTTACTAGGTGGGTTTAGACGAGTGATATCTCGTTAGATTACCACTTCCTTATCTTAGTTAAACAAACGGCCAGTCATTAAACAATGACTGGCCGTTTTTTGTTTGGTTCTATTCGTTTAAGCCGTTGAGAGTTTGGTGCTACTCGTTGATATTAATAGACTAGACGCGCAAACCAGAAGACACTTTTCTACTGTACCTTTCTAGAATTTCATCCATCTCTTTTATTGCATCGTTGATGCTTTTAATACCACCTTGCGCGACATCTTTTTCATTTTGGTTCAACGCAGAAAAAGCCTGTCTTAATTCCTTGTCTTCCAACATGTTCCCGTGCAACAACACTTCTTTGTAAGTGAGTAGCCTATGCTGTACCCCGATAATTTGATTGCGGGTATTGTCTGATTCTAATGCGTGCTTGATGCAAGGAAATGCCAATGTATAGCGATTCGCAATTTCCAATTTGACGCCTTCATTATTCGCAATTTGCAATTTTTCTTATTTCCCAACACTTGAATATTCAAGTTTACTAGCCTGTACGCTCACGACCGATCTAAGTGTCAAAGTTTATGAAACGTAACGTTTTTTAATAATCGAATAATATGCCTTTAATGGCGTATGTAAACCGTTGCGAGTCAATATGGTCTGCTTCTTGCTGAATTTAGGACATAACTGTCTAATGAGGAGAAGCTTATGTCCCAAGAACCCATCGTGATGGCGTTAATTGAGCGCAGGAAGCAAGGCAATTTATCGCAAGAAAAATTAGCCTCAAGTGCAGGAATGAGTTTGAAAACGTATCAACGTATCGAACGCGGTGAAGCCGATATCAAAATGTCGCAGTACCGCTCAATCACGAGAACGTTAAAAGTGACTGATTTAGACGTTGTTCTTGATATTGTTGGTGCATCACAAGCGACAGCGGAAGACGTAGCAGCGGTCAGTCGTTTACTGACCAGCGAAGAGAGAATATTGTTGATCAAACTGATTTTGTCGGTCAAAAAGCAGCCGTAGCGTTTTGGTCTAATAGGTATCGTCTTTTCTCTAAATAAATAGAGTTAGAACGGTTGTTTGATGAGTGACGTGTTTACTGATGACATGAAACAATTATTCTACTCTTCCGCGCAGTTGCTTGGTGGTGCTTCTTTGTTTCTTTCCTTCTAAACGTCTTTTCTGAGAGCCACGCGTCGGCTTAGTTGCTCGTCTTACTTTTTGAACTTTTGTTGCTTCCAAGATCAGTTCTTTCAAACGCACCAAAGCGTCATCACGGTTTTGTTCTTGAGTTCTATGCTGCTGCGCCTTAATGATAATCACGCCATCTTTAGTTATGCGGCTATCTTTGTGTGCAAGCAGTTTCTCTTTATAGAAATCTGGTAGGGAGGAGTGCTTGATGTCAAAACGCAAATGTATCGCACTTGATACTTTATTGACGTTTTGGCCGCCTGCTCCTTGTGCTCTGATCGCAGTTAACTGGAGTTCCCAGTCTTGAATCGAAACAGAGTTAGATATTTGTAACATAAACATCCATTTTGAACGGTAATATGGCGCCATGATACTGAATATTGGTTATGGTATCAGTAACTTTATTAAAGAGTGGTAGTAGTGATGAAAATAGATTTAACGGCATATGAAGGATTAATCTTTGATATGGACGGTACGTTGATCGATACAATGCCTGCACATGTAAAGGCGTGGCAGAAAACGGCTGAAGAATTCGGTTTTCATTTTGAAGCATCTTGGCTGCATAGCTTAGGTGGCATGCCGAGTTATAAGATCGCCAGTGAAGTGAACAGTAAGTACGGTTTATCGCTCGACCCACAAGCGGTTTCTACGTTTAAGATGGCGTCGTTTGCTGCGATTGAAGACAAAGGAGATATCATCCCTTGTACCCATTCTCTGTTATTAGAAAATTTAGGTAGCAAGAAGATTGCCGTCGGGACGGGTAGTCAACGTAAAAGTGCAGAACAGTTGTTGGACAAAACAAATATCTTGAGCAAGCTCGATATCCTAGTGACAGCAACAGACGTTAAGAATCACAAACCCAATCCAGATACCTTCTTAGATGCGTGTTTTGGTATGGGATTACAGCCAAAGCAGTGTGTTGTGTTTGAAGATACGAACTTAGGTAAACAAGCCGCTCATGCTGCGAACATGGATTGTATTTTGGTGGTAGAAGGGAACAAGTTAGAGTTTTACCCGGCCCCAAGTTGATCGAGAGCCTAACAAGAGTGCTTGTACTATCTATTGTTAGGCTATTTCACTCATTTCTTTGTCTAGGAATAAGCATACATTGTTTCTACCTGCTGCTTTAGCTTCGTATAACGCTAAATCAGCGCACTTGTAGTTCAGCGCTGGATCATTGGTGATGTTAGTAATGCCGCCACTCACAGTGACTACGTTATCGAGTTCAAGGCTGACTGCAATTCTCAGCCTGTTGAGAACGTATTCAGCTCCTTCTGTTGTGGTGTGAGGCAGAATAACACCAAACTCTTCGCCACCAATGCGAGCAACAAAATCGGTTTCACGGCATTCACGCTGAAGTACTTGAGCGACTGTTTGAATGACTCGATCACCGTAATCGTGCCCAAATCTGTCGTTAATGCGTTTGAAGTAGTCAATATCCAAGATAGCTAAGCAAGATTGTTCGCGAGTAGGGTAACGATTAACACGAGAACATTCGTCACGAAGTTCAAGGTCAAATTTTCTTCGATTCCAGCAACCAGCTAATGCGTCTTTTTCACTTAGATTTCTGAGCTTTTTTTCGAGTTCTTTGTGTTTACTAATATCGACAAAAGAAGCGACGTAAAACTGAATCACATCTTTCGAATCTTTGATGGTTTGGATTCGTAGTATTTCAGTGATCAAAGACCCGTCTTTACGGCGATTGACCACTTCGCCTTCCCAAACTCCCGTCTTGGTGATAATGCTCCACATCTTGATGTAGAACTCTTGATTGTAGCGACCAGAGGCAAACATCGAAGGCTGACGTCCTTTTACATCTTCCAAATCGTAACCACTCACGCGAGTAAACTCTTGGTTTACTTTGATGATTCGGTTATTTCGGTCAGTAATTACCAAGGCTGACATGCCATTCATCGCGGCTTTAGCCAGTTGGCTATCGATGCTGTTCTTTTTATGGTTACTGTTCCAAAGCACAAAACCTGCTGAGATCATCGAAATTAAGAAAGATAAGGTGATGATCTGCACGAATATGGCTTGTTTTTCTTGTCGGTATTGGCTGCTAAATTGTTGGTTTTCAACATGAAGAACCAAATAAATTGGTCCTTTAAATTGCTTTATTTTAGGGCTGATATCTGAGTGAAAATACCAGTTTTTACCATCAAAGTAGCTAGAAGAGGTATTTTCTTGAATGGCTTTCCAAAGCTCTGGGTAAAGCTTCGCATAGGTTTTATCTGAACGAGATTCAATAAGATGCCCAAACGATTCTTCGATATCAGGGCCCATGATGACATGTCCGGTTCTGTTAAGAATGACAGGGACGGCTGATGATGTACCGATTTGATAAAGAAGGCGGTCGTAGACCTCGAGCATATTAAGGTTAGCAATAAAGTAGCCAATAATACGATCTTCTGAGGCGACGGGTGTCATTATCCTTAGGGCTGGCATCAAAGGGTGGACGACTTCACCATTCTCAATCTCTAAATCGATACCGTTGGAGCTTACTTCTCCAATCTTCAGTCGGTGGAGATCTTTAAAGTAGCTACGAGCTGATTTGTTCTGCAGTTTATTCTCAGGAACTATTGTCGCTTTCTTGTTGTTGTAGTTGATACGGTAAACCTCGTTACCTTCTAGGTCGAGATAGCGAAGTTGAGAATAGTATTGTTGTCCGCGAGCTAACATCACCCACAGATCTTGCAGAGCTTGTTTATGAACAATTGATGGTTCTTCAATTGCGCGAAGTAACGTTTGAGAGTCTGCGATAGAAGGAACAGAATTAGATATTTGCTCAACAATAACGGCCAGTTCGTGAAAACTGTATTCGATTTGGTTTTGGCTAGACTGCTTAATATTTAGAGTATGCTGAGCATCAATTCTGTCAAGTTCAGAATTGATGTAGAGGGCAGGGACTAATCCTAGGGCAAATATGGTGCATAGAAATTGGCTGACTAGTTTTTTTATACTCGTATTCATCACTGTCCTCAAAGAATCAGCGCAATACTATATATTTTATGGGGTTTTTAATGTGATCTTAACCCAGAACTTAAAACAAGATTTGCATATAACTACGATTTTAGTGCAACTTTTTGCATTTAAGCTTGATTGTTGAGCAATCACTTCGTTAGGAAATGATTGCTAAATATAGAACGCCGCTCTGAAACTTGAGCCCAATTAATCGCGATTAATTGCCGTTTATCTAGTTAAGGACACCTAGCTTAGGCCGATAATATTTCCATTACTATCAATATCTAATGACATGAAAGCCGGTTTGTCAGGTAAGCCTGGCATGGTCATTACGTTGCCGCACAAAGCGTAGATGAAGCCGGCACCAGCACACAGTTTCAACTCTCTAACGGGTACGTCAAACTGAGTGGGTGCACCCTTTATTTGAGCTTCTGTTGAAATCGATAATGGCGTTTTTGCCAAACAAACCGATAGGTCGCCATAGCCGTGTTGGTTGAACTCAGTCAGTTGTTTTCTTGCCAGTGGTGATAGTGAAATACTTGCTGCGCCGTATCCGACTTCAGCGACTGCCATCAGTTTCTCTTCTAAGCTTTGCTCAGAGTAGTACAAAGGCTTAAATTTACTCACTGTTTGGCATGCTTTTACCACGGCGTGAGCCAACTGAATTGCACCTTCGCCACCTTGACCAAAAGCTTCACTTACTTCAACGCTGACACTTGGGTCAAAGTCGATGATCATTTGTTTCAAAGCATCGAGCTCTTTAGCTGAATCTTGTGGGAATCGATTGATCGCTACGACAGTAGGTACTTGGTATTGTTTAACGTTGTTGATATGCCATTTAAGGTTCTCAAAGCCTGCTGTGAGCGCGTCTTGATCGTCATTAAAGATTGAATCAGGTAATGGAGTACCCGGTCTCAAATCGTATAAACCAGAGTTGGCCTTTAATCCGCGTAATGTTGCGACAACTACGGCGCAATCGGGCTTCTTGTTCGACGCTTTCACCTTGATGTTACACGCCTTCTCAAAACCCATGTCTGAGCCGAAACCACCTTCAGTTACCACAAAGTCACTCAGCTTTAACGCTATCTTATCAGCAATAATAGATGAGTTACCGTGTGCGATGTTAGCGAAAGGCCCCGCGTGTATTAGAGTAGGAACACCTTCAAGGGTTTGCATCAATGTTGGTTCAATAGAGTCCTTCATCGTTACTGTCATAGCGCCCGCGACGTTGAAGTCTTCTGCGGTTAATGGCGAACCTTGATTGTTGTATGCGAGTACCACACGGCCGATACGCTTGCGTAGGTCTTGTAGATCATCGGCAAGAGCGAGAATAGCCATCAGCTCTGAAGCGGCTGAGATATCAAAACCATCTTCCCGTTCAAGGCCATTAATTGTTTTGTCTGCTTCGTTTTTGCCTACTGTGATCATGCGCAATGCACGGTCGTTATGGTCCAGTACACGTCGCCAAACGATTCTACGAGGATCAATGTTGAGTGCTTTTAAGCCTGAACGTGCTTCAAAGGCTTCTAACCCTTCACGGTGTTCATGATACAAGCGTGCATCAATGGCTGCAGAGGCGAGGTTATGAGCGGCCGTAACAGCATGAATGTCGCCGGTCAGGTGAAGGTTTAATTGCTCCATAGGGGCGACTTGAGAGTAACCACCGCCCGCTGCGCCGCCTTTTACACCAAATACTGGGCCCATTGAAGGCTGGCGAATGCAGGCCATCGCAGATTGGTTAATCTTTGCGAGGCCTTGTGCTAATCCAATAGTAGTGACGGTTTTGCCTTCGCCAAGAGGCGTTGGTGTGATAGCGGTCACCACGACCAATTTACCATCTTGTTGGTTGGCGAGGCGTTCAAGTGATGTCAGAGACACTTTAGATTTGTATTGCCCTAATGGCTGATGTTCGTTGTGTTGTAGGCCAGCTTGTTTGGCAACTTCACTGATGTTTTTAAGGGGAGTAGAGCGACAAATATCAATATCAGACAGCATATTTGATCCTTATATCAGAACCGAAAGGTGGTACGTAAACGTTTGCGTGGCGATAGTACTGTATAAATTTGCCAAGTAAAGGCAAACCACACGAATTATGTGCTGGAAGATAACAGATCTAAAGAGTCATTGCGCGAGATCAAATCTTAAACGAGCAAAATATTCGATCTGACTGCCTTCAGCTGCAGTTATATTAGTGCTGAATACAAAAAGGGCTGCATATAGCAGCCCTTCAGGAATGGATAATCTAGCTGGTCATCAACCTCAATGAGTTAACAACCTGGCATGGTTGATTAACGATCCCAGTATGTTTCTTCTAAGCTATCTTCGCGTTCAGGTAGCGCACGAGAAAGGCGAGGAGAGTGCTGAGTCAACACCTCATAGCTTACACGGTTTGCGTATTTACAAATTTGAGACAGTGAAGAGTAAGTTAGACAAGCGTGTTCGTGCTTCTCAGAGTTCGGCACGTTAACGTGATGGTAGCTGTTTGCTGCCATGTCGTGAAGTAGTGCTGAAAGTGCACCATCACCAGCACCGTTGGTGTTCTTAATCTCAAGTGGGCCGCCTAAGTAAGGGCCAATGTGAGAGTACACTTTTACTGGGTCTTTACAGTCTTGCTTACGCATCGCGCGGCTGAATTCATATTTATTGAACTCAGGGATGTTACCCGGTAACAATGGCAGTGTAGTTTCGCGTTTCGCTGGTTCGTCAGTGTAGCCTGCCATGTATAAGCCGACAGGGCCTGCAGTGCAGAGAACTAGGTCAACCCACTCAAGAGCTTTGTTCGCAGCCAATAGCGGATCTTTTTCACCCGTTAATGCTTCACCTTCATCTTCGTTCATCGCGACGATGGTTACGTTCTCTTTCAGGTATTCTTGCCACCATTCAGCGTTACCTTCGATCACGTACTTCGTGCCAAGTGTCAGTACAACTGGCACATTGTACGCTTTCGCGTATTCAATCGCTTTTTGTACCGCTTTTGGCATCGGATCTTCAGGCTTACCGCGCATTAAATATGAAGACACAACTAATGCAGACGCTTTTTCAAAAATCTGTTCAGGAATACTTTCAGGAAGCAGCTGGTTCATGTGTCCTTCGTTGATCGCAAACGTACGTTCGCCATCTTCGGTAATGAGCGTGTAACAACGACCAATGGGACCATCAACGGTTTGTAAGTGGTTTAAGTTCATACGAGAAGATGTGCGGCAAAGGTAGCGGTAACCAAATGAGCCAACTTCAATCTTCTTAGACATTACGCCAAGTAGGACAGATTTGCTGTCTGCAAGAACAGAATAGTTGTGCAGTGTGTTGCCGATAGTATCGCCAGGGTATTGATGCGTGATCAAACCGCGCTCAACTAACTCTTCATACAGCGCATCTGCTTTACTTTCTTCCAAAACCAGTGAGTGGCCTTTACTCAGCTCGTATTTTTCTAGGAACTCGTTGTCAACACGGGCTTCGATATCAACAATCGTTTGACCTATACCGACAACTGTTGCGCGGTGTAGCTTAGGTGTTTGTTGAATTTGGTTGACCAACGGATCACGGGCGTGAGTTGGAAAGTAGTGCTTAGATTTACGCTGTCCAGGAAATTTCATATGACAAATACAGTGAAAAAATTTTGCCGCATGATATCACATTTTGTTTCTGTTTCTTTCATTTTTATTACATTTTGAATCACCTGCACAATGTCTGTACAGGTGATTCAGCTTACTTTTGCTTCAGACCATTCGTGTGAGACTATTCGGCTGGAACGAGTGTTGCTGGATCTACGTAAGCCTTTGTGCCCCATAGCGGAACGGTTGAAAGGCTATGTTTGAAGCTGCCTTCTGTTTCTTTGGTTGTGTAAGATAAGTAAAGCAGCGATTGATTCTCAGCATCGTAGATACGACGAACCTTCATCGTTTTGAAGAAGATACTTTTCGACTGCTTGAATACCACTTCACCTGATTTACTTTTGTCTATTTTAGCAATCATTTCTGGTGTGATTTCGCCTGTTTGACGACAAGAGATAGAACTATCGCTTGGATCGGAAAGACTCAGGTTTGCTTCGATTGATGCAATGTGACAAGTCACACCTTCGATCTTATCATCATCTAAAGATGACATTTTGATATCCTTCATTGTGAAGAATCCCAAAGAGACGTCGCCAACCTCGTTGTCCGAACAGCCTGCCAACATTGTGATGATACCTGCTGCTATTAAGGCTTTTTTCATAAGAAGTCCTTTTTATTTATATAGTTCTGTTTACTATAAGGATATTGAAAGCTTGAATACGAGTGTAGAGCTTTTCACCGAGTTCTTAAAGGATGTTATGAGAGAATGAAAAATATGAAGCATTTAAAGTACTTGTTGGCGTTAGTCATGCTCTGTATCCTTTCTGCATGTAGCTCGGCTCCTACGCCGACCATATGTCTCCCAAATAACTGTGATATTTGGGGTTACTAATCTTAGGTACTAAAAGAATGAATAACGAAATACCTGAAAGCGCACATAAGAAAAACCAATGGCTGTTTAGCCAACTCGACATTGCTTATCCCGCAAAGGAGAGCTTGCTAGGTCGAGAACTTTATCAAAGCAGACTCCCATCCAAGAATTACCAACTCCTCGCTCAAGATCAAATTCCTTCCCAAATTGATGAACTGCATAAAGTCGATTTCCATAAACTGACGGTACTTTTTTCACTTAACCAAGCCAGTGTTTATTACGATGAAACCGAAAGGGCACATATGCTTGAGTTCTTGAGTCAGATTATGTTGTCTGATGAGCATGTTTTATACATTGGAACTCAAAATGGTGATGTTGTGGCGAGTGCTATTGTCACAGAAGTGGAAGACTCTCTGTTGATCTCCGACGTGATTATTGAAAACGGTCAAGATATCAACGGCTTTGCTAAGCAGTTACATGATTTTTGGGCACAAGATCATGCTTCTCACGATAAAGTGTGGGTCGAGAACTAAAGATTCTTTGAGAAAGCGTTAATCTAAGTACAATACCCCATCTTTTATAAAGGGTTTTGTATGTACAAGCTATTGATATCAATCGCTGTATTGTGTGTTAGCGCTTTTTCTACAGTCAGTTTTGCTACCGACTGGGATATCAAACGCATCCTAGTTTTACACTCATACGAACCTTCTTACCAATGGACTGCTGACTTTCAGAAAGGGATAGACAGTGCGTTCAGCCAATCTCAAACCGAAGTTAAACTCTCAATCGAGTATTTGGATACAAAGCGCGTCCATAGCTCTGAGTACTACGACTCTCTCGCCGATTACTTACAAGCCAAATACGCAGGTTATAAATTTGATGGGGTTATTGCGACTGACGATAACGCGGCTAATTTCCTTGAATCACTGAGTGCGTTGATTGACCGTGCGACACCTATTGTTGCAGCGGGTATCAACGACATAAGCACCGATATGTATGCGGTGTCTGATAGAGCGACTGTGCTTTATGAGAACGATCAGATAGACGTTAATATAAAGCTGATCTCTAAATTAAGACCTAATCTAAAGAACCTCTATTTCATCAATGATTACAGTGTCACTTCTGAGCTAATCCGTAAAGATATAAGCCGTATTATGGCAGACTTTCCATCGATTAATTTGGTCGAAATACGCGATTTGTCGCTCAAGCAAACAAGTGAGTTCTTAAAAGGGGTATCTGCTGACGATGCAGTCTTACTGAGCCACTACAATACTGAGTTAGATCAAGGTGTATATCATACCTATCAAGAGGTCGCGGAAACCTTATCTGCATCGAGCGCCGCACCAGTGTTTGCGTTATGGCAGTTTAATATAGTCGGTGATGTACTCGGAGGTTATGTAAACCACTCACGAAGCATGGGTGAAGAGGCCGTTAGTGCATTGGATAAGTATGTGCCTCTTAATTTTTCTACACCTTTAGTTCCCGGTGACAACAAGCGTTTTGTTTTCAATTATCCGGCGCTTAAAAAGTTTGGTATTGGTGATAATGTACTGCCGACAGGATCTGTGATTGTTAACGAGCCTTCCTCCTTTTTACAAAAGAACTTTCAATTGTTGTTGGGCTTAATCATGGTCATTACAGGGCTGAGCGTGATTATCGTGATGCAATTTATTACCCTGCGCCAAAAGAAAGAGTTGGCAAAAAAGAACAAGCGAATCCTTGCACTACAGAAACAAACTTTGAATGTTCAAAAAGACATGATTCATGTGCTGGTTGAAGCCATTGAAACTCGCTCTGGTGAGACGGGTAATCACGTTAAGCGTGTAGCCAAATTATCCGCTTTGCTTGCTAAGTATCGTGGCTTGAGTCATCGCGAGGTCGAGATGATTGAGATCATCAGCCCAATGCATGATGTCGGTAAGATTTCGGTTCCGGAATCTATCTTAGATAAACCAGGTAAATTGACAGACCAAGAGTGGGATGTAATGAAACTTCACACCACTGCGGGCTACAATTTACTGAAGAGCGGAGCGGGTGATATTACCAACCTCGCGGCAATCATTGCTAACGAACATCATGAGCGTTGGGATGGCGCTGGATACCCTAATGGCAAGGTAGGTGAACAAATTCACTTGTTTGCTCGTATCACTGCCGTAGCCGATGTATTTGACGCATTGCTTAGTGCTCGTTGCTATAAAGATCCATGGCCATTAGAGATGGTGGTCGACTTGTTCGAGAGAGAGTGTGGCTATCAATTTGATCCTCAGTTAACCAAACTGCTACTGAAACACCTGCCCGAGTTTGTCGCTATCCGAGATTCGTATCCCGATACTGGAACTGTAGAATATGCGTCTGTACCTTCGATTGAAGTTAAGATTCTAGAAGAGTCGGTTGTTAGCTAACTCTCGCTCTATCTGAATAGTCTACAAGTCTTGGTTTCTTTATCAATTCACCCTAATCCGACTAGGACGTGGCAATTTATATTTTCCACTGAAATTAAGTCGTTTATGTAAACCTTGCAGTATTTGGTTTTGCAGATTCTGGTTTAATTTGATGAAAGCTGTTGCTTATGCCGAGCCATAAGGTGATCAAGCCCATATTTCGCGAAGAGAAATAAGCCTGTGTCCGTAAACTGTTATCTTAATCATCCCGCGCATTGAAAGAACACTATAGGATAAAACTTGAATTCAATGCGAGTGAGAGAGCTATGCGGTTAGAACAGACTAAATGTGTAATTTTCGATTGTGATGGAACACTCATCGATAGCGAAAAGCTGTGTTGCCAAGCCTTGGTGAATGTATTCACCGGCTTTGGGGCGGAGCTAAACGTTAATGACTGCTATGCGCACTTTCAAGGTGGAAAGCTGGCCGACATCTTAATGGATACACAAGAACGTTTAGGGCTATCTATCTCGATTGATACGCTTGAGCCGTTATATCGTATTGAATTAGAAGCTTTGTTCCAACGTCATTTAAAGCCGATGGATGGTGCCATCGAGCTCATTGAATTCCTAAAGCGACAGGACATCGAATTTTGTATCGCTTCTAATGCGCCTAAGTCTCGGGTTGAATCTTCATTGGCAATGACAGGAATGCTCGACGACTTTAAAGGTAAAGTGTTTTCAGCTTTTGATGCCAACAGCTGGAAGCCAGAACCTGACCTGATTATGTATACAGCCATGAATATGGGCTTTTTACCCAATGAGTGTATCTATGTGGACGATACTTTGAAAGGAATTGAAGCGGGTGTTCGTGCGGGTATTCAATCATTCCGATTGCGCCCAAGTATTAATGAATCAATCGTAGATCCCGAAGCCGACTCATCAGAGGTAACGGCTCAGGATATCTACAGTTTGGAAGAGATTTCGGTTTGGATTAATGGCAAACACTGCTCAAGTGGTGGAATACCGAACCCTGCAGCTTTGGTGGGGTAGAGCCTAGCTGAAGGCTGACTACCTTACTAAATTGTTTAGTGTGAAAACCGCAAGATGCACAAGTAAACTTTTCTCCACTTTCTGAGAGTAGATATTCGTCGTGTTGGCATAAAGGGCATGTAATGTCGTCGGTGTTTGGTGTTTCTGTTTTATTCATTATGTGTCACCTGCAGCAAGAGGGTAAGCGAAAAAAGACCCGTTTAATTAGATTACCCCTAAGCTCGAATATTAGACAGTTTTGACACTTGATAATCTCGCCTTTGCGACTTGCTTCATGGTAATGATAATCTCATCGTTAAAGACCATGTGTTTCCTGTTGTTATTAAGGGAAGTTGTTATTAAAGGAAGCTGTTATTAACGGAAGTTGTTATTAGTGAAAGTTGCTATTAACGGGCGCTGCTATAAACGGGCGTTGCTATTAACTAACGTCGATAAAAAAGGACTCATGATGAGTCCTTTTTAGTTTCGCTGAATTTAACTTGGTCAGCCTAAGTGTTCACTCGTATCTAAGTGCGGTATCTTGCCAAAGTTTTAGACAAAGAAACTGATGCGTCTGTCAGTGTCGATACGCCATTTGAAGAGTTTTGAGCCACTTCTTTAATCACATCGGATTGACTGCGAATATCGTTAAGCTCAGCTGCGATGGTATTCGCTACGTTGCTTTGCTCGTCCGCTGAGGTTGCAATCTGAATACTCATATCCATTAGCGCTTGAGCTGAGTCAGCAATCGAGTTTACATCGTCCCCAATGTTTGAAATCAGTTGGCTACTAGTTTGCGCTTGGTCGACCGTTTGCTCGGTGATCTTAGCGATATTTTGGCTCTCTTGCTGTAAGCGCTCAATCATTGCTTGGATTTCAACCGTAGCCGACTGAGTGCGACTTGCCAGTGTTCTTACTTCATCAGCAACAACTGCGAAACCACGGCCTTGTTCGCCCGCACGAGCGGCTTCAATCGCGGCATTCAAAGCAAGTAAGTTAGTTTGCTCTGAAATAGCGTTGATCGTCGTGATCACTTCATTAATTTGACTCGTGTTCACATTCAAGCTGGTAACTGAAGATGAGGTTTGCTCAATCAAAGAAGAGAGCGTGGTGATCTCTGAGATGGCTTGTTGAACTTTCGTATGGCTGTCGTTGATTTGCTGCGCGTCTTGTTCAGTTTGTTCAGTTGAACGTGCTGAAATGTTAGAGACTTCATTGGCTGAAGCGGTCATTTGATCCATGGCAGTAGCAACAGAGTCTAGAGACGCATTCTGGCTCATGATTTGTGTTTCACTGCGCTTCATCTCTGTTTCGAAAGAAGCCGACGTTTCACTTAGCGTTGCTGCACTGTGGTTTACGTTGTTGACTAACTCACTAAGCGTGTCCATTGAACGGTCAAGTGCACAACCAATCGTACCAAACTCATCACGTCCTGGGTGGAAACCAAGGCGTGATGTTAAGTCGCCATCACCAATCTTTTGAGTCGTTGAGTAAAGCACCCACAGTGCACCGCCTAGAAAAGTCGCCACCCAGTAACAGAAAAGACCAAAAGGCACGCACCACAAAAAACTGAGTAATAAAGAGTACAGTGCTTGCTGCTTTTGATTCTGTGTATCGAGATTTGAAACGGTAAGAGAGTAGTAGTTACCATCTTGTGCAATGGCTGTTGCTGTAACTGCACCATTCTTCAATATGGTTGTTTCTTGAGGACGTGTTTGTTGGCTAACTGAACGAACGGAAGCTGGGGAATCTGACGCTGATAAGATGCCTTGCAATTGATACTCGACCTGCTGTTTTGCAGTTACGTCAATGTGTTCCATTTTGTTGACGTAGTTGAGTCCAGCTAGGCTTGCCAGAGCGGCAAAAAAGATTAAGAAAATGACCCAAAACTTGTCGTTGATCGACATCTTGATAAACAGTTTGTCTATCGTTCGAAATTGTACTTCTTTCATAAAAACTCCACGGTAAATCCTTTACCGTGGACTCTAAATAACCGACCTCAATAAAAATGTGATGCCAATCGACTAATTGTGAAAATTAATGATACCAACATATCGTTTATGAGATATCTATCAAGTATTTTTGTTCTCTATGGGTTTATTAGCCCAGAGAAGGCAATAGCCCTACTGAAATAAGGATTTGAATCGCAATGATAAAAACGCCTACGCTGCCAACTAAAAACAACGCTTTACTTCCACCGAGCACTTGGTAAGTCGCTTCTGTACCTTGAGGTTCTACAGAGAAATCCGTGTAACGAATCTTGTATACCATCACTGTCGGCAGCAAAATTGCGAGTACTGAAAGTGCTATGGCTGCGTAGCCCAGAGCTGTAATGAAACCCTGTGGATAGAACAAGGCAAAACATAATGGCGGTAAGAAAGTGATAGCGGCCGTTTTAACGCGTTTTGCACTGCCTAGTTTCTTGCTCAGTGAATCCCCCATGAATTCAAATAACCCCAAGCTCACACCAATAAAAGAAGTCAGCAGTGCAAGGTCTGCGAATACGCCAACGATAACGCTAAGGTTTGATTGATGAACGGTTTGTGACAATGAGACTAACAGTGCGCCCAAACTTGTATCCGACAAAAGCTGCTCTTGGCTAATCACACCTAGAGTCACACTCTGCCAGAAAACATAGATGACCAAAGGGAGTGCAGAGCCAATAATCATGACCTTACGTAGAGAGCGAACGTCACCATCTAGGTATCGAACAATTGAAGGGATGCTGCCGTGGAAGCCAAAAGAGGTAAACACGACTGGAATTGCTGCAACAATCAGCCCTTGCTGTAAAGGCATGCTCATTAGGTATTGAGAGGTGATGTTTGGTGCTAGGAAGCTGAGTACCAGTACCATCGCAATCAGTTTAAGTCCGAATAAAACGCGGTTAACTTTATCAACACTGTGCGTACCAATCGTAACAACGCCAGCAACTAACAGTGTGAATAGAAGGGTTGTGATTTGGCCATTAAGCTCAATGCCTGAAATATCCGAGATACGTTGATTAAACTGCGCACCACCGCCTGCAATATAAGCTGCACACAGAGCGTAGAAAAGGAACATAACTGCAAAGCTAGCGATCCACTTACCTTTTGTCCCTAAAATTTTGTCAGCTAGCGTGTGTAGGGTTGCGTCAGAATCAGCGAATTGATGTAGTTCTACCATTAACAATGCAGTAAAGGCCATTAGGGCCCATAAGCCCAGCATTAGAAAAAGTGAGGTTGAAAAGCCAATACCTGCAGAAGCAAGTGGAAGAGCGAGCATGCCAGCACCAATAGTGGTGCCTGCAATGATCAAAGTACTACCAAAAACCTTTGATTTATTCATTGTATATAATTCTTTACGTTAGGGTGTGTTTTCATTGTAATTCTTCTAGCTTAAGCGCATAAACCCAAAGAATATCTCGATTTTTAAGTATTCTGATTGAGTTTAATTCCAAATGCAATATCTAATGTAATTAAAAATATCCACTGTAAACTATATTTTACGATTGGTGAGTTGGAAGCACTCAAATGCCCGAAGCAAACGTTTGACCATGATCTGCTTCAAAATTTGTAGAGTAATTTGTTGTACTTGGTGTAAGGTGACAGTACATATGTCGTTCGCGTATACCCCTTTAGCGTAAACAAGCGCTAATGATCGCGAGTAGCTTCAAGCTATAAATATGGAATGGGTAGAGTAGAGTGCGTTCATCAAAGTGACATAATATAAGTCCAAGATGGTGTGCTAGTTAACAGGACATTATGTCCACATTAAGGAATAGAGGGGGCACTATGAGTGACCAATCTTATAATGACGAAAGTCTTGAGTTGTTAGATGCTATGGAAATTGGCATTGATTTATCTGACTATGAACAAACAGTTAAACAATTAGCAGAAGAACTTTTTAAGTCTTCGAACTAAGGTTTTAAACCTTTAACTTGAGCTTTTTAAGCAAAAGTACTTAAACGAAAGCTTCCTTAGCTAAAAGTTTTTGTAGTTCAACGTTCTCAAATTAGACAATTCTTAAACTGAGCAAATCTCATTCGCTCACACGTCATATCAAAACTATCCTCATTAAAGTTCGCGAAGATAAACGAGTACGTTTACCATGTTACTTAGTTCTCGATACTTTAATGAGGTTCAATGAACTTTCTCGCACACCTACACATCGCTCAACACTGCAACAGTAACTTAGCCGGTAACCTGTTAGGTGACTTCGTTAAGGGTGACCCTAATAAACACTATTCAGATTCGCTTTCTAACGGAATAAGGCTTCATCGATTCGTCGATAGCTATACCGACCGTCATGATGTGTCTCGTTCTGCAAAATCTCTCTTTTCAGATCAAACAAGACGCTTTGCTCCTATTGCACTCGATGTCTTTTGGGATCACTGCTTAGCTAATCATTGGGGGCAGTTCTCGGCACAATCGTTAGAGCATTTTTGTTCAGACAGTCATCAGCAGATTTTCGAACATCAAGAGTCACACTGGCCTGAAAACTTCATTACTATTCATCAAAAGATGGCAGAACAACGCTGGTTGGAAAGCTATCAAGACATGTCTTCCATTGAGTTTGTATTACAGCGAATGGCTTTAAGAAGGCCTAAGCTAGGTATGCTCAAAAACTGTTATGACGACCTAGAACGCCACTATGATAAGTTGCAGTGTCACTTTAATGAGCTATATCCAAGCGTTTTAGAAGAAGCAAACCAGTTTAGTGCGCTTCAATTGACGAAAAATCAAAAGGAAAGGTAAACAGCGTAATGCAGGTTTGCTACAATCCGCGCCTATTTAATCTTTGAGCATCATACTATGTCTGAACCTACTAAATCTTTTAACCAACTTGGATTGTCTGACCAACTGCTTACAACACTCACCGAGCTTAACTTTACGGCTCCAACCAGTGTTCAAGAGCAAGCGATTCCATTGGTGCTAGAAGGCAAAGATGTATTGGCTGGTGCGCAAACGGGTACGGGTAAAACCGCAGCTTTTGGTTTGCCGATTATTCAAAGATTAATCGAGACTAAAGATAACGTTATCCCAAACCCTAAGTTAGTCCGCGCCCTTGTATTAGTGCCAACGCGTGAGTTAGCACAACAGGTGTTTGATAACGTAACCAGTTACGCGAAAGGTACCGACATTAAAGTGGTTGTCGCTTACGGCGGCGTTAGCATGAAGGTGCAAACGGATAACCTACGTGGAGGTGCAGATATCTTAGTGGCAACGCCTGGTCGTCTTATCGACCACATGTTCACTAAGAACATCATACTGAGCCACACTGAAGTGTTGGTGCTTGATGAAGCGGATCGCATGTTGGACATGGGTTTCATGCCTGATATTAAACGCATTCTTTCACGCATGAATGAAGTACGTCAGACTCTGTTCTTCTCTGCGACGTTCGATAATAAAATAAAAGCGCTTGCACATCGTATGATGCAGTCGCCAAGTGAAATTCAAGTGACGCCAAAAAACAGTACCGCGGACACCGTTACCCAGATGGTTTATCCCGTTGATAAATCGCGTAAGAGTGAACTGCTGGCTTACCTGATTGGTTCCAAGAACTGGCAACAAGTGTTGGTGTTCACGAAAACTAAACAGGGCACTGATGCACTAGTTAAAGAGCTTAAGTTAGACGGCATCAAAGCGGCATCAATCAATGGTGATAAGAGCCAAGGTGCGCGCCAAAAAGCACTGGACGATTTCAAATCAGGCAAGGTGAGAGCGTTGATTGCAACCGACGTGGCAGCTCGTGGTATTGATATCCAGCAGCTAGAACAAGTTGTGAACTATGACATGCCATTTAAAGCTGAAGATTACGTTCACCGCATCGGACGTACTGGCCGCGCAGGTAATACTGGTTTAGCGATTTCTTTGATGAGTCAGGATGAAGCGTACCTATTGGGTGACATTGAACGCTTACTTGATACTCGCTTGCCTCAAGAGTGGTTAGAGGGCTTTGAACCAAGCCTAGAAAAAGATGTAGCCCCTGATCGCGGTGGTCGCAGTAAAAGTCGTTCATCAGAAAAACGTAAGATCAAAGCGAAGCTTAAGATTCACCAAAACCGCGGTAAAGCACGTCGCTAACAAGCTAGACAAAGCTCCAGTTTAAAGATCTATACATATAAAAATGCGCCGTTACAGTTAGTTCTGTAACGGCGCATTTTTGTTTCAAGTAAATCAATTTACGACCAAGGAAGATAAAACCACTGGATTAATGATGTTCTTGATTACACTTCCATACACAGGGCACTTCATAAATTAGCTCTTCTAGGCTAGTTGGGTTTAGCACCCATTGGTCTTCGATTCTAAACTTGCTGACCATTTGTGAGTTGAATAGTTGCCAATGCTTAAGTAGGGCATCTTCGGGCGAGGTGACCATATCGCCTTCATTCCAAGTGCTTTCCATGAAGGGAGTTAGGCATACCGCTCCGTGCGCATACATGATCATTTGCCACTTAATCTCATAAATGTTGATCAAGTTTTCTGGATTCGCATCGTTATATTGTTCAGCTAACATGTTGATTTCTTTTTCGACATCGCCAACATTGTCTATAAAGTAATCGACCAAGTTGTCTTTTTGGCGAACAGAGTCAGTGATAAGTTGCATCGGTTTTCGTGAGTGAATCATGTTGCTAAAGAGGCGCATACTAAATAAATAGATAGTAATGTTTGGTGCGACGCCTTTTGGTAACTCTTCCACTATCTTAGCAATATAAGACTGAAAATAGGCGTGTAAACAATCGCTTATCGCATGCCAAATTTTTTCTTTGCTGCCAAAGTGGTGGCGAATAAGGCTATGCGATACACCTGCTTTTTCACTGATGTTACGAAGCGAAACGCTATCATAACCATGTTCACAGAACATATCCGCAGCAACACCCATGATCAAAAATCTCGTCTCTTCAGCGTCTTTTGCGCTTCTTCTGCCTTGTTTCTTTTCAGTCATCTTCATTTCACACATTTACCTGATTACCACATTCTACACTGTTTTTACTCAAATAAAAAATACTGCACAGGTGGAAAGTAAAGCTTGTGGATTACGGAACTTTGAATATACTGCCCACCTGTGTAATAAATCATAATAATTAAATGGAGAGACATCATGCAGTCCAATTTGTCTATCAATGCCATATCGAGCAAGCGCATGGGAGCTGTGATTGCAGCACTATTGCTCGCAGGCTCTTTGACCGGATGTAATAAGGTTCAGTCAGAAGAAACGGTTCAAGTTGTTAAGCCTGTAAAGCTGTTTGAGATTCCTTTGCAGACGGATATCGAGCTTGATAGCTTTATCGCAAAAGTAGATGCAACCGACCGTGCTGCGCTTTCCTTCCAAGTAGGAGGCGACATTGAAACCTTCGATGTTCGTATGGGACAAGAAGTGAAGAAAGGTCAGGTGCTCGCCGTATTAGACGCGACGGATTACCGTATCGCGGTTGATGCAGCACAAGCCAAATTTGATCTTGCGAATAGCCAATACAAACAAGCTTCTGAGTTGTACGCGAAAAAGTTAGTCAGTACCGATTACTACGACCAAGCCGTGAACACCTTTACTGCCGCTGACGTTGAGTTGGACCAAGCAAAAACAAACCTTGGCTACACCACCTTAGTTGCTCCATTCGATGGCGTGGTATCGATGGTGTTTGGAAAACAATATCAATTGATCGCAGAAAAGCAGCCTGTACTGAATATTTTGAATCACAGTGAAATGGACGTGACGTTTTCTATTCCAGTATCAAAGCTTGAAGATCGTTCTATTCAAGACCTAACGAGCTCAAACATGTGGGTTGTGATGGATAGCCACCGTGGTATTCGTATCCCGACTCGCTTTAAAGAAATCTCTACACAACCAGATGAAGACACCAACAGCTACCAAGCGGTTGTATCCATCGAAAAGCCGGAAGGCATCAATTTACTTTCTGGGATGACAGCGCAAGTTGAAGTTCAGAAGCATAAATCTGACTACGGTATTGGCATTGTTGATTCAGCTTGGCTAACCAAAGAAGCTGACCATGGTGAGCTATGGCGCTATAACCCTGACTCTCAATTGATTTCTAAAGTACAAGTCCTTCTTGATGAGCAAGGCAAGGTTATTGACGGATTGTCGTCTGGCGACCTTATCGTTGAAGCGGGTGTGGATGTGTTATCCGATGGACAGCAAGTAAAAGCTTGGTTACGTGAGGGCGGTATTTAATGAACCTTTCCAAATTATCAATTGTTGTCGCGTCGGCTATGTTGCTTCAAGCCTGTAACAGTGAAGCCGTACACCGTGAACAACCCCCTCTGTTAGTTTCTACCTTTGAAGTTGGCGTGCCGCTGACTGATCAATTCAGAAGTTTTAACGGTCAGGTAATGCCCGCTGAATTGACCCCATTGGCATTTAAGCTCGCAGGCGAAATCCAACAAGTCTTGGTAGAAGCCGGTGACAACGTCGAAAAAGGCCAGCTACTTGCAACCTTAGACAACGCAACGTATCTCCAAGATCTTACTGATGCTAACTCTCAATTCAAACTGGCGAGCAAGCAGTTAGCCCGTGGTACGGAGATGTTTGGTAGCAAGATGTTGTCGCAGTCAGAGCTAGACCAACTAACGGCTAACTATAAGCTGGCATCGGCGAATTTGGCGGCTGCAAAACGTAAGCTAAGTTACACAGAGCTTTTAGCGCCATTTCCCGGGACAGTTTCTACCGTGGACAAGCAACGTTTCGAAAACACGACACCGGGTGAAACACTATTGAGCGTGTACCAGAACGATAAGGTGTATTTACGAATTCAAGTATCAGATTCGATCTTGGCATCGATCAGTCCAGACATGCGTTCAAATAGCTATCGTCCTGAGGCAACCTTTGGCGGTCACACTGGCCAATATCCACTGACGTATTTGGAGCACACCAGTGAATTGCACCCGCAATCGCGTACTTACGAATTTTGGATGCAGATGCAACAACCTAAAAACGAAATCCTGCCGGGCACCAGCGTTACGGTGAACGTGGATATGGCGAAAGCCGGCTTGAGCGATGTTCAAGGCTACCAATTACCAATGACAACTTTAGAAACGGGTTCTGAAGCGAATCAGTTCTATGTGTGGAAAATGGAAGACGGACAAGCATTCAAAAGCGAAGTAGAAGTCGACAAGATCAGTGGCCAAGGCGCATTAATCGCTCATGGTGTTGAGCAAGGTGATCGACTCGTAAACTCGAATCTAAGAAAACTCCGTGACGGAATCAAATTGTCAGGAAAAGAAGAATGAACATCGCAGAATATTCAATAAAAAACAAAGTAATCAGCTGGCTGTTTCTCGTCATATTGGCCATTGGTGGCGTGACGTCTTTTGGTAATCTATCCCGTTTGGAAGACCCAGCTTTTACTATTAAAGATGCAATGATTATTTCAACTTACCCTGGCGCTACGTCAATGGAAGTTGAAGAAGAGCTGACTTACCCGCTTGAAAAAGAGATAAGACAGCTGCCTTATATCGACAAGATTACCTCAACGTCGTCGAGTGGTATGTCTCAAATTATGGTGAGCATGAAGATGGACTACGGTCCAGACGAGCTACCACAAATCTGGGATGAAATGCGTCGTAAGATCAACGATCTACAGCCCACGCTTCCTAGTGGTGTTAACTCAGTTCAGATCATTGATGACTTCGGTGATGTGTTTGGCGTGATGATCATGCTGACGGGTGATGGCTACGATTACGTTGAACTCAAACAATATGCTGATTATCTCACACGCGAAATCGAACTGGTTGAAGGTGTTGGCAAAGTGAGTATTGCGGGTGACCAACAAGAGCAATTGTTTGTTGAGATGTCACTTGAGCGTTTAGCGGCGCTGAACCTAGATATGTCGATGGTAACGTCACTGCTATCACAACAAAACAGTGTGGTGGCAGCCGGTGAGGTAATGCTCAATGGCCAAAACCTAACGATCAAACCGAATGGCACTTTAAGTACGGTTGAAGAACTAGAAAACTTAATCATTCATGGCCGCGATACAGGTAACCTGATTCGCTTGAAAGATGTCGCTGAGGTCACTCGCGGAATCCAAGAAAAGCCAGGTAACGTATTAACTTACAATGGCAAACCAGCAATCAACCTAGGCATTGCGTTCTCATCGGGCGTAAACGTGGTGGAAATCGGTAATGCGCTTGATGCAGAGCTTGAGCGTTTAGAAAGCATTAAGCCAGCCGGTGTTGAGTTGAATTACTTCTACAACCAAGCGCAAGAAGTGGACAAGTCCGTTGCTGATTTCTTGATCAGCCTCGTTGAAGCGGTCGCAATTGTTATCATCGTACTTCTGTTCGCGATGGGCTTACGCAGTGGTTTGATCATTGGTTTGGTTCTGTTGCTGACTGTATTCGGTACGTTCATTCTTATGGACTACAACGATGTCGAACTGCACCGTATCTCACTTGGCGCATTGATCATCGCGCTTGGTATGCTGGTGGATAACGCGATTGTTGTGGTTGAAGGTATTCTGGTTGGCCTGAAAAAAGGTAAAACCAAGCTTCAAGCAGCGAAAGACATCGTGACACAAACACAATGGCCACTGTTGGGTGCGACCATTATCGCTATCACAGCCTTTGCACCGATCGGTTTGTCGAAAGATGCAACGGGCGAGTTCATGGGTTCGCTGTTCTGGGTACTGTGTTTCTCACTGTTTTTGAGTTGGGTAACAGCACTAACACTAACGCCATTCCTTGCTGAGATGCTGCTTAAAGAAGAAGACAAGGTTGATGAAAACGTAGACCCTTACAAAGGCATCTTGTTCGTTGTATTTGGTGCGTGCCTGAAAGTAGCGCTTCGATTTAGATGGCTTACTGTAGTAAGTATGGTCGCGCTATTGGCAGTTTCTGTGGTCGGTTTTGGTATGGTTAAGCAGCAGTTCTTCCCGCCATCAAACACGCCAATGTTCTATGTCGACATGTGGATGCCAGAAGGTACGGATGTACGTGAAACGATCAAACAAACTGAAAAGGTTGAGAGCTACATTCGTCAACAAGATGACGTGGAGTTTGTGACAACAACGGTTGGGCAGGGTATGCAACGTTTTGCGCTGACATATCAACCAGAGAAAAGTTACGAAGCCTACAGTCAGCTACAAGTTAGAACGACTGACCGTGACACCATGTTCGAAGTCCTAGAAGAGCTAGACAAGGACTTAGCCAACAAATTTGAACAACCTACGTTCCAATTCAAATTGATTGAGTTTGGCCCGTCACCAGCTTCAAAAATCGAGGCTCGTATTAGTGGTGCCGACCCACAAATCTTGCGCAGTATTGCGGTTGAAGTGGAAGACATCTTGTTAGCGGACCCAGGCTCTCGAAATGTTCGTCACGACTGGCGTGAACGTACCAAAGAGCTCGTGCCACTGTTTAATGAATCAAAGGCTCGTCGTCTTGGTATTTCAAAGACGGATCTGTCCGAGACGTTACAAATGGCGTTTGGTGGCTACAACATCGGTTTACTGCGTGATGGTACTCATATGTTGCCTATTGTTGCGCGTTTACCTGAAGCAGAGCGTTTTGATTTTGAATCACTAAACAATGTGAAGATTTGGAGCCCATCGCTGCAAACCTACATTCCAGTTGAACAAGTGATTGATGGTGTAGAGCTTCAATGGTCTGAACCACTGATTCAACGTCGTGATAGAAAACGTACGCTAACCGTACTGGCTGATCACGATGTATTGGGTGATGAAACGCCGGCGAGCTTGTTTGCTCGTGTTAAACCAAAGGTAGAAGCATTAGAGCTACCAGCAGGTTACAACATTAGCTGGGGTGGCGAGTACGAAAGTTCGAAAGATGCACAAGAATCTCTATTTGGTTCACTGCCAATGGGTTACTTGTTGATGTTTATCATCACCATGCTTTTGTTTAACTCGCTTCGTAAGCCACTTGTGATTTGGTTTACGGTACCACTTTCTATCATTGGTGTTTCGATTGGTCTGCTAGGGACTAATATGCCATTCAGCTTCACGGCGTTCCTTGGCCTACTGAGCCTAAGCGGCATGATTTTGAAAAACGGAATCGTCCTGCTTGACCAGATCAACACCGAACTCTCAACAGGTAAAGACCCATACCTAGCGGTTGTAGACAGCGCGATCAGTCGTGTACGACCGGTATCTATGGCAGCACTGACGACTATCTTGGGGATGATTCCCTTGGTATTCGATGCATTTTTCGGCTCAATGGCGATTACCATCATGGCAGGCTTAGGCTTTGCTACCGTACTAACGCTAATAGTAGTACCAGTGATGTTCGCTATTCTATATAGAATCAAACCGTCCACTGCGGGTTATTAGGGATTGATATAAAACAGATTCTTTTAAGCCAGCCCAGTCAATTTTGACTGGGCTTTTTTATGGGTGTGACTTGGCGGTGCTAAGAGACTATAGCGTCAGCGAGCGTTGCGTTAAGAAAGATATAGGTATTAAAAAGCCGCTAACCAATGGTAAAGCAGCTTCCTGTAGAATAGAGAATAGAGAATAGAGAATAGAGAATAGAGGGCAGTTCTAGATTGCGAGGCGGAGATCTAACTCAATCGGCTTTGGCATGGCTAAGTGATAACCTTGATACATATCGAAGCCTAAATTTTGCATCGCTGCGAGTTGTTGTTGGGTTTCTATCCCTTCGATTACCGTCTTCGCACCGATTTGAGTAGCAAGCTTTAGGGCCAACTCCATTTCACTTGTGTCGCCTTGTTCAAAATCCAACATCACAGAGCGATCTATCTTGATGATATGAGGATTAATATGGCGAACCCGCTGTTCTGTTGATGCTTGTGTTCCGAAATCATCAACAGCGATTTGAAAACCATTTTCCGCTAATGAATGGGCCGCGTCTTTCAAACGTTCTTCACTCTCTACATTAAGCTCGACCAACTCCATCACAATTTGTTCGCACGATAAGTTAAGCTCATGCAGGCGTTTAGCTAACAAGCTATCGCTCACTTTCTCTGCAGCAAATAGCTCGCCAACATTAGGAAGAACATTCAAGAATAGGTGTAAATGACGAATAGTCGACTGTGCGAAGTTGCGTATATGAATGGCTCGGCTCAGCCTCTCGACATTAATTTTGTCTGTGCATGAGGTTTCGTCGGAATGAAAGAAGTGGTCAGGGCGAACAATGGCACCTTTGCTGTTCGAAATTCGAACTAAAGCCTCTACACCTATCTGAGTCATAGAAGAATCAAATATAGGTTGGTAGACACTTCTAAGTGTTAGGTCTTGATATTTCGCAATAAACTGCATATCGGCGTCCACAGATATACAGCTAACAAATTCACTTCTGTCTGATAAAATCATAGTCGCTAATAAAGGTGTTTATTTAATGACGAGAATATACGTCACGGCTGTCACAATATTGACAGGTGTTACTAAATTGTCAATTAATAAAAATTCATTTGTAACGTCAATATTTAAATTAATATAACTAACGAAAAATCAGCATGATAAATGACATTAACCATTAAATTTACTTATCATTGACTGCGTTTGATAGCTTAAGTGAATCTAATGGCTGAGTAACGTCTCACATATTAATCCCAACCAATATAAGGCTAGAACGCTGATACACCAGAGAAAAGTAGGGTTAATGGCTTAAATTATGGGGGAGTGTCAAAGTTATAAAATAGATTGACTAAGCGAGTTACACAGAAATGATATCTATCTCTCAAAATCGAGACTGTGAGTCGATTGGTTATTAATAATTAAAACAGGAAGTTCGAATAATTAATGAACAGGGAATGAGTCGCCTTTTATAAAATACTGGGATGAAGGTCTAACAATTTACTTTCAATATTGAATGAAAAAGTTGACCCGTATTATCACTGCCATTGAAGTACCGCATAAAGTTGCAGATATTTACGTACTAATTGATGATTTCCTGACCGTTTTAACGGGTGGCCAAATTTAATAAAACAGGGGCTAATTTTAAAGTTAATATTCAAATCAGCGGCAAATTGAGACTCGCTCTCTCTTAGGGTGATGCCTTGTTGGCTGTATTCGGTTATCTCGTCTGGGAGTTCTCCCATCCACCAATGTAATAGTTCACCGCTGTTTTTACTTCGGGTTATCCAATGGTCGGAGACAATGATCAAAACGTCATTGGGTTGGATTGCAAATCCATACTCTGATTGCCAGTTATGAATGTCCAACATCAACTTTCTACGACAAGTTTTCCCCGCGCTCACCATGTGGTGGCTGATCATCCAAACTGTTCCTATTTCAGAGGAGATTCGGAAGTGTCGAGGGGTTTCACCAGAAGAAAGCATTTCGAGCGGGCTGATGTTGCTTGCATGATTAAAGCTAACGAAGGTGTGCTCCATTCGTCGAGCAAAAGCTTTTCCTATATGGTGCTCACTGATCCCTTGATTGTGTACCGTAGGGTAGTGGCGTTCACAAAGCTTTAGGCAATCGTCTTGAAACTGGTTGACGCTTTTAATCACTAGATCTAATAACAATGAAATCCCTTATACACAGTTACTATCTTATTGATGGGCAATAGTACGGTAATTGCAGTGCCATTACCTATCGTCAAAGTGCCAGTTCATGATCCCTCTATCAAAATTAGCCATTGCAGAGCGTTTTTATGGATAGCACTGGCGCTCTACGGGTCTGTAATCTAAATTATGAGAAATAATAGTGAGTTAGCAGGCTCATCGTTACTTAGTAAAGTTATCGATAGTTAACCTAATCTTAGTCAGCTGATCACAATTGTTCTACTTACTCTTTATTTGGACACATTCATGACCATTCAATTAGATTCGAAACAACAGTCTGAGCTCACTCATACATTACAAAAGTACTTGCAAGATGAACTCGATGTAGATCTTGGTCAGTTCGACACGGAATTCTTGGTCGACTTCATTAGTAAAAAGTTTGGTGCGGTTTACTACAACAAGGGGATAGAAGATGCTCAGAAAGTCATGGAACGAAAAATGTTAGATATCTCAGATGAGCTCTATGAAATTGAACAAATCGTTGAAATATAGACACAGCAAGCGATTGTTCGACAAAGAAATTTGTCAATAAAGCAACTTGTTCAAAAATTTTGAATAACTTGTTTAATTTGAAATGATGTAACTAATGTAAAGCTTGGTAAATAATATGTTACACAAACTTAGTGTAGGGTACGCTTTTCAAAATTACACGACTCGTTAACATTCGGAACAGATGTATGGACAACAACGTTAAAAATTACAATCCCTTAGCAAGAGCAATGCATTGGATTTCAGCACTCGCAATATTTGGCTTATTTGGTGTAGGCCTATGGATGGTTGATCTTTCATACTACAGCGAGTGGTACAAAACAGCGCCAGACTACCACCGTTCGGTAGGCATTCTTTTGGCTACAGTTACTGTTCTCCGTTTGCTTTGGAAATTAGTTACGGCGTCACCTAAGGTGGAAGGCAAAAGCTATGAAGTTGCAGCAGCTAAGATAGCGCATGGCTTCATGTACATTAACCTAGCGGTTTTATTTATTTCAGGTTATTTGATTTCAACATCAGATGGCCGTGGGATCGACGTGTTTAATTGGTTCACTGTTCCAAGTATGGGTGAGCTATTTGAAAACCAATCGGATCTCGCAGGAACGATTCACTACTATGCTGCATGGGTACTGATCATTATGGCATCAGTGCACGCCTTAGCGGCGATAAAACACCACGTTATCGACAAAGACGATACGCTACGAAAAATGATAGGAGCTTCAAAATGAAAAAGTCAATTATCGCTACAGGATTAGCACTTGCTATGGCAATGCCTTTCGCTGCGAACGCCGCTGATTACGTGATTGATACAAAAGGTGCGCATGCTTCAGTTAACTTTAAAGTTAGCCACCTAGGTTACAGCTTTATCCAAGGTCGTTTTAACACGTTCTCAGGTGATTTCTCATTTGATGAAAGCAACGTTGAAGCGTCTAAAATAAACGTAACGGTTGATACTACAAGTCTTGACTCAAACCACGCAGAACGTGATAAGCACATCCGTAGCGGTGATTTCATCGATGCAAGCAAGTTTTCTGATGCTACATTCAACAGCACGAAAGTGGTTGATAAAGGTGACGGCAAACTTGAAGTAATGGGTGACCTTAAACTTCATGGCGTAACTAAGCCTATCGTTATCGAAGCTGAATTCATTGGTGCTGGTCAAGACCCATGGGGCGGTGAGCGTGCTGGATTCGTTGGTACAACTCGTCTAGAGCTTGCTGACTTCAACATTCCAGTAATGGGCGCTTCAAGCTATGTAGACATGGATCTGCACGTTGAAGGTGTAAAGAAGTAATCTAGCTTTCTAGCTTTCTACCTCTCTGACAGGTATCAACATTTTTTAGAAACATCAAAAGTTTGGTCGATACTAACAAGGTCAGCAGTTAGCTAGTTGGCAGTAGGGAAAGTAGCAAAACCGCTAGAAATAGAGAAAGGCGCAAAGTTTTCACTTTGCGCCTTTTTTATTGAGGTAAATGGCCACGCGTTTAGGTCTGTTTTGTGTCAAACCTTTTACTGCGTCTTAAGCCACCATTTACTTCTGCCAGTCAACGTTGCCATGACTGAGTTATCTAATTGAACTACTAATCCCTAATAGTTCAACTTACGATTAGTTAAGCCGTTTCTAGTTCAGCTTGAGGAACCACGTTTAGTCGGTCACCGTAGATTGGACGTAGTGCTTGCATCACTTCAATGCGAGTTAATACACCGACCATTACGCCATTTTCTAGCACTGGCAGCATATGTGGTTGGCTTACTTTCATGGCTTTTGCACGCTCTTCTAGAGAAAGAGAAGTCAGGCGAGTTGCGAAGCCCATGCTTGTAGTCGGGTACAGTTGTTCTTTGTCGATGCATAGGAACTCAGCAACGTCGACTAACTTGTCGTTTGCATCGATAGCCACAACGTCACGGCTCATTAGGTCTACGACTTTCTGACCTTTTGTCGGGATGTAATCTTGGCACCAAAGGTCAACCATTACGTCGTGAACAGAGAAGATACCCACTAGACGACCTTCAACATCGCAAACAGGAGCGCTAACAAGTTGAGCGTCTAGAAGGGAGTCAATCGCGACTGATGTAGGCATTTCTACGCTCAGTGTAATTGGTTGAGTGTTCATGATTTGCTTGATAGTCGTTGCTGTGTTCATAGTGATTTCCTTAACTGACGTAATTTCTGTTGTTTGTGTAATTGCTGTAATTTTTGCTGCTTTCAGCTGCGGGCGACGGTAAATGCTCCAATTGGCTAAGCCGACCAATACTGAACCACCTACAATGTTGCCGATTGTCACTGGTATTAAGTTTGCGGTGACAAATTTCATGATGTTTAAGTCTGCGTACTGAGCAGGCGTTGCTCCGATTTGCATCCAAAAACTCTCTGGTGCGAATGTTTGAATCGTGATGCCTAGTGGAACCATGAACATATTCGCCACACAGTGTTCAAAGCCTGAGCTAACGAACATTGCAACAGGTAATACGGTCATCATTGCTTTGGTCATGGCGTTCGCAGAGCTGAACGTTAACCAAATCGCTAAACACACCAATAAGTTACAAAGCACACCCAAAGCAAAAGCTTGAACAGGGCTGTGGTGTAGCTTGTGTTGAGCAATGTTCAGAGCGTTTAAGCCCCATTGACCGCCATCCAGTTGATATAAGCCTGCTGCGCTTACCAAAGCCAATAGGAACATGGCACCGATGAAGTTACCGACGTAGACCTTGCCCCAGATAGACAGCATCTTAGTGAAGTTGATTTGCTTGTTAGCCCATGAAATGCTTGATAACACTGAACTGGTAAACAGCTCGCCACCGCAAATCACAATCAGGATTAACCCCATACTGAATGCAAGACCGCCGGCTAAACGACTCAATCCCCATCCAGCATCAGCGCTACCCGTGGTAACCGTGATGTAGAATAAAAAAGCAAGCCCGATGAATGCGCCAGCCATGATTGCCAAACTCAATGTCATGCTGCTGGTTTTATTTGCTTTGCTTAATGCAAACTTCTCGGCTTCCGCCATCATTTCTGTTGGCGAGAACAGTTGCTGATTTTCAGAAGTGCTGGTTGCCATATCCCCCCCTTGAACAATCCGTCATGTGTAATTCCTAGTGTTAATGACTTGGTTAATCCGTAATGGTTAATCAGTAATGTTTTGCAGGGCTCGTTGTGTCCTGCCATTCCAGATTAGGGGGTAGAGGGGTAGAGGTAAAATTGATAATTTTTAGAAACCACATCAAATTTATTGATATAGATTGGGTTACGCGTAGAATGAAATTGATTGCTCATCGGCTTAACAAAAAACGAGCAACAGGACACAAGTTATTAAAAGAATTAAGGATGAATTTTGCGTTATTCATTAAAGCAACTCGCGGTATTTGATGCAGTGGCAGATTCCGGGAGTGTTAGTCAAGCAGCAGACAGATTGGCGTTGACTCAATCGGCGACAAGTATGTCTCTTGCACAGTTGGAAAAAATGCTCGGCAGGCCTTTGTTTGAAAGGCAGGGCAAGCAAATGGCTCTCACTCATTGGGGCATGTGGCTAAGGCCCAAAGCAAAGCGTTTACTGCAAGATGCGCAGCAAATTGAGATGGGTTTCTACGAGCAACATTTACTGAGTGGAGAGCTCAAACTCGGTGCAAGCCAAACACCAGCGGAACACCTTGTTCCTGACCTCATCAGTATTATTGATAACGACTTTCCTGAGATGCGAATCTCGCTCGGCGTGCAAAGTACCGATGCGGTTATTGATGGCGTATTAGATTATCAATATGACTTGGGTGTTATCGAAGGTCGTTGTGATGACAACCGAGTTCACCAAGAAGTGTGGTGTACGGACCATTTAACGGTGGTTGCATCGGCTCATCACCCGTTTGCGAAGCGTGAACGAGTAAGCTTGGCGCAATTAGAACAAGCAAAATGGGTATTACGTGAACATGGTTCGGGTACTCGCAAGGTTTTTGATAGCTCTATTCATCATTTAATTGGTGATCTTGATGTTTGGCGAGAGTATGAACACGTTCCTGTTTTAAGAAGTTTGGTTGCAAACGGCCCATATTTAACGTGTTTACCTTATCTCGATGTCGAACAGTTTGTTGAGTCTGGCCAACTGGTCACGTTAAATGTCCCTGAGCTTGAAATGGAAAGAACTTTGTCCTTTATTTGGCGTGCAGATATGTCTGAGAACCCACTTGCTGAGTGTATCAAGCGTGAAGGTAAGCGCATGATGAAAGGCAAACCATCGGTTCTGTAAGGTAGATTTGATAAAAGGCGAGGGGCTGTTGACCTTTCGTGGTTAAGTTTTGTTCGAGGTAAAATCGTTTTAGGCGCGGCGAAGAGTATGTAGCCTAGTCATTCTAAGCAAATATTCTTCAACAAAGCATAAAACGATTTTAGCCGAACCCTTCGGGCAGCCCTTGTGGTTCATTTCTACTGCGTTATCGGCTTTTCATGTAGGCTAGCTACACGTCAAAGCCTCTGTCTTGTATAAATTTCCCACAAAGGCTGCAAAATCGACCTCGAAAGGCCAATATCCCCTGATAACTAATTGTGTTGGATAAGCGATTTCGGTCTCCATATGGTGATAAATGTATGTTCGCATACATTATTAATGTGATCGAGATCGGCTAAAAAAGGGCGTTCTTCCCATAATATGCTTACTTGATTTTAAGTGAGGCTAAATCCGGTTGCGATGAATTACGTAATTAGGCTTTAGAAATAGTATGAGTACATTAGTCGCGATTTCATTAACAACAGGTATTTTGTCAGGTCTATGGGGATGGATTGCTATCTCTTTCGGCTTATTGTCATGGGCAGGTTTCTTAGGTTGCACCAGTTATTTTGCTTCGCCAACAGGCGGCGTAAAAGGACTAGTCGGTAGCTTATTGACTAATATGACAGGCGTATTCTGGGCAATGGTGATTATCGAAAGCTCAACCTTCGCAGGTTTAGAGATTTTAGGCTACATGATTACCGCTATTGTGGCTTTCTTTATGTGTATCCAAGCGAAACAAGCGTGGCTAGGTTATATCCCAGGAACCTTCATTGGTTGTTGTGCGACGTTTGCTGCAGGTGGCGATTGGCAACTTGTAGTACCATCTTTACTGCTTGGTGGTGTATTTGGATACTTGATGAAAGCAACGGGGCTATGGCTTCACGAGAAATCGACTCAATCTTCGGAAGTGGTTGAACAACACACTAAGCAAGCTAAGGCTTAATTCGTTAATCTAACCTTAATTCGTTAATCTAACCTTAATTCGTTAACCTAACCTCAGTTTAGTCACTGTAAACTCTTGCAAGATAACCCCCAATTAATTTGTATATCGATTTATACAGGCACACCACTTGGTGTGCCTTTTTTGGTTTTTGGGTAAGCCAATCAGTTAAAAAAATCATCTGCAGAAGAACCAATAGCATCTATCAATTAATTAAAGCGCTTAGGTGTTCCCGTTTGCCATGGTGATGACACGTTTTAGCGTCCACCTTAATAACAAGGGAATACAGTCTTGTCCTTGATTCTCACAATGAGACACGATCGCTAAAGCCAGATCTGGTTTTGCGTGTTTCTTAAGAACTTTAGCCACGACTTTTTTCGCTGGGATAGGGTGATCGTAAGGAATCTTAACCATGTCTCTGAAAAAATTCTCAAACCCATTCATATACAAGTAGTGTTCGATGTCTCTGTCAGGAAGCTCTGTGAGGCGATGTCGCTCTTGATCGTTCCCGAGTTTAGATAGCACTGTTGCCGCATATTTTTTGCCTGCTGCATCACCATCGGTGACGACATGCCAATCGATGCCAAACTCTTGCGCGACTTTGATCAATGCCTTTAGTCCTGATTGAGCGAACTCAATAATCTGAACGCCTTCCGCAGCAAGGTTATACCCACATTGATTGGCTAACTCGTTAAACAACCAGACTTCAGTCTCACCTTCTACTAATAACCAACAGCGAGCATACAGAGCACCTGAACGATGGAAACGAATATGAAAACCAATTCGACGAAGCTCATCTTTGCTAAAGTGGTTCATGTTGAGTTGGTTAGCGATGGTTTTATCGGACTGACGCACCAAACGACGAATCGATTGAAGTGGTACAGCAGCAAGTAGATCGCCACTGTTGGTGGTAAGGATTTTTTGCATCGGTAACTTTTGCATCAAGCTCCAAGCCCTTGCTAGGTGCGTTGGGTGCAGTCGACCCTCTGGATCTTCAAGGATCAAAAGAGGGCGCGCACATCGTCTTAAGTCTGTCGGCCCTTTGGCCTGTAGATAAGCGTTAAGTAAGCCCATGAATAACAGCCGAGTTTGCTTATTCTTGGTCTCCTCGACCAATTGATGAATGCTCTTGTCGTTCGCTCCAGCTGAGTACAGTAGCCCGTCACGCGGTTTTCTCGGGTTCTTGCGTGAGACACTCTTAAATGAGAAGTAGTGTTCTATTAAGCTTTGCATTGACTCAAGACTACTGCGCATTTCACCCTTATTAACATGTCCGGGTATCGCCATAAGACGGCGGCAGGTGTTGTCGATCCGCTTTTCTATTCTTGCCTGACGGCCATTGCCATTGCAGTTGCTGGCGTTTCCATTCGTGCCATGACCATTGGTTGTGTGATTATGTCCGTTCCCATTTCCGTTTGCATTGTTAGCGTGACCGTTATTAGCGTGAACATTAGTCGGCAGGTGAGCATTGTGGTTGAGTGAATTTCCGTTGAAAGGGCGATCAAAGTGCCTTGCGTCTCGTAAACGGATCACAGGATGTAAGGTCATTAATTCTTGAGCGAGCTTTTCTGAGTGATGGAGTTTGAGCGGATTACCGTCTAAACCTAAGAATGCGTAGTTTGTGGTCGTTTCATATTGTTCTAATGTGGCACTGATTCGATAATAGATACGATGGACGCCAAATTCATCTTGAACCCATATAGGTTTAAGCTTGCGATAACGACCAGCGTTGAGTTCGCTCTTATCATTGGCTTTTAATGCGAGAACAATTTGAAGATGTTGAGACTGTGGATGTGAAACCGAGTAATCGACATGAAAATCAGTCATTTCGAAGTGATATGGCACACCGTCTGAGGGCAGAACGACGGAAAGGGCATCCAATAATGAAGACTTACCCCAGGTATTTTCACCAATAAGCGTGGTTAGCTCGTCAAACGCGAGTGACATGCGCTTGATACCTCGAAAGCCAGAAATCTCGATTCTTTCTAGTTGCATAGGCTTACTCCTAACGGAAGGCTCTGCTAATTGTTTGAAAGCTAACAGATATCTTTAATCATAATCGAAAAATACCAATCCGGTATGCTCACCTGTCACAAAACCCGTTGTTTATTTGTACGGATCAAAATGGGATTTTTGATCTATCTCGAGAATTTTTTTGCAGTGCAGTTTCATAAAATTCACGATTCTGTCATGATTCTCGACCTAGTATGAAGGGACAAAGAGAGAAGAAAATATGACTAAAAAGAATAAGCCGACAAAAATAGTGTTGGCACACATCAACGACACCCACTCATACTTTGAACCAACCTCGTTACAGCTATCACTTAAAATGAACAACCACATCATTGAACCTTATGTCAGTACTGGTGGCTTTGCTCGAATTTCAACACGCTTCAAACAAATAGAACAAGATGCCCAGCGTCAGAAGGTTGGAACCCTGTTCCTGCATGCTGGTGACTGCTTCCAGGGGACTTTGTACTTTTCTTTATTCAAGGGAAAAGCCAACGCCGATTTGTTGAATGCCCTTAATATAGATGCCATGACGCTCGGCAATCACGAGCTAGATATGGGTAATGAGCCCGTTGCGATTTTCGCGAAAAGAATCAAATTCCCATTGTTGGCCGGTAACTGGAATCTATCGAATGAGGATATCAATAAAACTCATACCTTAGCGGACAACGAAATTGTTAAGCCTTATCTGACTGAAACGCGAAGCGCTTCTTTTATAACGAAAGGGTTTGATGGCGAGAAGGTTGCAATATTCGGCTTAAGCATCGACAAGATGGCAGGCATTGCTAATCCAGATATCGATACACCATTTGAAAATGCTTTAGAAACAGCAAAAGCGACTATTGAGCAGATTCATAAAGCTGGCATCAACAAGATTGTGTTACTTAGCCATCTTGGTTACGAAGCTGATTTAGAGTTAGCAGCCAACGTAACAGGTATTGGCGTCATTGTTGGTGGTCATAGTCATCGCTTACAAGGTGATTTCTCTGATATTGGCTTAGTTAAAGATGATGATTACGGCGTGAAAGTCGGTGACACCTATGTTGTGCAAGCGGGTTTCCACGCCATGAGCCTAGGACACTGCGAAATCGAGTTCGATGCTGAAGGCAAAGTGACTCACTTCAACGGTAAGAACGAACTGCTGTTAGGCCGTCGACTGTTTATAGACGCGAAATTGAGTGAAGTAGGGCAAGACGATGCGCACGACATGGCATGTGAGTTTTTAAACAATCACCCTAATATTGCAGTGTGTAAGAAAGATCCTGAGCTGCAGAGCATTCTGACGGATAAATACCAGCCGCGAGTTCGAAAGCTTCAGCAACAAGTGATTGCTCATGCAGATACAAAATTGCGCCATATACGAATCCCGGACGAGAAAGGCCCGAGCCAACTAGCGCCCTTGGTTGCTCAATCATTTCACTACCTAATGAACAAAAAAGGGCATCAGGTTGAATTTGCCATTCACAACGCAGGTGGTGTTAGAAATTCACTGAATAGCGGCGATGTCTCTGTTGCCGATATTGCCGGAAAACTACTACCGTTTGCCGTACCTATTGGTGTGTATGAAGTAAAAGGTGAAACGATCGCAGGCATGCTTGAAGGTGCAATCAATAACGCGCTGGATAATGGCGTTGTAGGGACAGGTTCAGGCAGCTTTCCTTATACGCATAACCTGAGGTTTTGTTACCACAAAGAAGCGCCTTTGGGACACAGGATTCATCATCTAGAAATCCACTCTGATGAATTGGGATGGCAGACTGTTTCTCGCAACCGTCTTTACCGTGGCGCGTCGTCAGCCTATACCATGAAAGGAAAAGAGGGCTATAACGCCGTCTTGGATATGATAGGTGATGGCATGGTCACGACCGACTCAATGGCAGACTGTTTCATCGAGTTTCTACAAGACCACCCAGAGTCACTGCAACACAACGAGCCGTAGAATTGTTTGGAGTGTTTTAGATAGTCACAGGTAATACTTGTGATTGGTGTTATTAGTTTCGTCTATTTATAAATTTGGCATTGTTTATGCTTTATTCCTGCAGGTCGCCTTCTTGTGGAGATAAGCATGGATAAGAAAGATTGGTTAGATGCGGTAGCAGTGGTTGGTTGGGTATCGGTTTGGTCCGCGTTAGTGTACTTGGTACCCGCTGCAGGTTTATAACGTAAAGCGCGTACAAGACTCATTCGTTATTTGTATCATTGAGTAACGGATTTGTATCATGAGTAACGGTATTAGGGGTTAACCCTCTCAGTAGTATTCTCAGAATCAATACGAATGTCGTTTTGACAAGCCTATAGAAATAAATGAGGAGCGTTTTGCTCCTTTTTTATTTATTTCCGAAAATTTTTCTAGACGAAACAAAGATAGAGGAATATTATCCACGCGTTTGGGGAGTAGTTAGCGCAAGTTTACATATCGTCATCTCGTTAGGCCAAGAGTCTATCCGGTATGTAAAGGTGAAATCCCATATTTCACTTCAACGAGACCAACGCAATCACAATCAAGATCCGTCGTGGAACTTGATAGTTTTGTTTGCGGAAGGTCTTTGTACAGTTCTTCCGCCCGGAGGAATAATGAACTCAACTCAATCTCTATTATCTACAAATAGTGAATCCTTTTTTTCATCGCCAATCATGACGACTTATGCGGGCTTTTTCCTGCTGACAGTCATTCTCGTCTCTATTGATATCTATCAGACTCGTGGTGGTAGTGTAACCATCAAGAAAGCGGCAATTTGGAGCGTTTTCTGGTTTGTGCTTGCGTTTTTATTTGCTGGTTCCATTTACCTTTTTTGGGACATCTATGCGCCGAATAGTGAATACACCGCGCAAAAAGCAACCGTGTCATTCATTACCGGTTACTTGCTAGAAAAATCATTGAGCGTAGACAACTTGTTTGTTTTCGCGATGATCTTTGCTCAATACCAAGTTCCTGAGCATCTAAGACCTCGTGCGCTTCTTTGGGGCGTAATTGGTGCATTGGTGCTTCGTGCAATTATGATCGCATTAGGTGCTCAGCTATTGGCTGAATACCATTGGGTGCTTTATGTATTTGCTGCATTCCTAATTGGTACGGGTATTAAACTAGCGCTAGACAAGGGCGAAGAGGAGAGTGTGAATACGCTACCTGAGAAGTTACTTCGAAAAGTGATGTCAGTGACAGAAGACTTCCATGGTCCAGCGTTGATGATCAAGCAAGGCACTAAATGGGTACTCACGCCAATGATGTTGGTGATTGGTGCCATTGCGGTTATGGATGTGATGTTTGCACTGGATTCTATTCCTGCAATTTTCGCCGTTACGCGAGAGCCATTCTTAGTACTGGCTGCAAACGTATTTGCATTGCTTGGCCTTCGTTCTTTGTACTTTGTTCTGCAAGGTATGATGGATAAGTTCATCTACTTGAAGCCTGCACTGGCATTCATCATGGTGTTCATTGGTGTGAAAATGCTATTGGTTGACAGTGAGTGGGCTATCCCAACGTATTGGTCGCTAGCTGTTCTGATTTCTACTATGACGATTGCGGTTATAGCGTCGATTTATGCGAAGAAGCCAGACATTGAACAAGTAAATTAAAACAAAAATAACTTATCGAAAACTCGATAAGGATTAGGTGGTCAATGAAGCTTGAAATTTATTTATGTAAATTTTTTGTGACATTGGCCACTGTTGTTTGAGGGTTATTTGTACTAAATGCATGATTTAGGCACTGTTGTGAATTTTTACTCATCAAGCGTGAATATGTATTTCGAGGTGTTGTTAATGGATTGTTTTATTAGAAAAACTAATCTGAATTTCTAATTTTAGTCATTTTTTAACCTGCAAAAGATCACCTATTATTCTTGTCATCAGAACGAACCACATAAACAAATTTATAGAGAGGCAATCATGGCTCAAGCAATGCAAATGAATACTATCGCTGTTCCTAACTCTATGGATAAGAAGACCTACTCGGTTAACATCAAAGGATTGATTGCACACATTTTCGATATTCTTTTCGTAGACAACTCTCCACGTAGTTACTACGCAAGCGACCTATCTGGTCACATGCAACGCGATATCGGTATCAACCGTTAATCTCTGCGTTAACATGTAAAAATATAGAATTTAAAAAACGCCAGCTTTTAAAGCTGGCGTTTTTGTATCTGAAAGAAACTGTGCATCTAAAACAAGCTGTCTATCTGAAATAAACTAAGCATCTGAAATAAACCCAGCACCTGAAAGAAACTCATCACCTGAAAGAAATACTTAGGCATAACGGTCTTTATTTGAGCGCCAATCAATTCGCTTTGTACAAGGATCTCGGTATGTCACACGCCAAATGCAACTCACCATTGATTAAACTCTGTTTACTTGCCTTGCCAATCGGCGCCCATTCTTCTGTGTCGTTTGCACAAACGTGGAGTAACGAAGGCCAGCCTGCTCAGGTTATTGAGCTGTTTACCTCTGAAGGTTGTTCTAGTTGTCCGCCTGCTGACACGTACCTTAGTACTTTTGCAGATCATCCAAAACTTTGGACCGAGGTCATACCGCTTGCTTATCACGTAGACTACTGGGACTACTTAGGCTGGGGAGACAAGTTCGCCAGCAAGGCATTCAGTCAGAAGCAGCGTTTATACAAAGCTTATGGGGTAACAAGTGGCGTTTATACACCGGGCTTTGTTGTCGATGGAAAAGAGTGGCGTGGTTACTTTAATTGGCTAGACAGAACGTTGCCTTCGCTCCAACAACAAACTCATCCCAAATTAACAGTGAACCATAAAGGCGATACGTTCAGCGTGAGTTACGAAGGCAAAGGGGATTATGTCGCTCATATTGCCTTGTTGGCGATGAACGAAGTCACCAGCGTTAAAGCGGGCGAGAACAGAGGTAAGAAACTTAAGCACGATTTTGTCGTGGTTTACGACGGCTATCAACGTGGTGAATCCAAATGGCAATTCAATATCGACTTCTCCCCGTTAGTCGCCACGCCAGATGCTGTAGCCGTGTGGTTAACTGAGCTCAACTCGTACACGCCAGAGCAAACGGTAGCGGGTTGGCTTAACTAAATATGCGATAACTTGATATCTGGATGTGTTTTAGAGGGGCTTAATCGCTGAAACACGGGAGAAAGGGGCGATTTAGTTACGTAATACTGCTGAAATACGTTAATATAGCGCGCTATTATTTTAGCTTTGAGTTCCTGCAATTAATGACTAACACCACAACACCAACCAACTTCTCTGATCTTGGCTTAATCTCTCCTTTGATGGCTCGTCTAACCGAGCTTGAATACCAACAGCCAACGCCTATCCAAGCGCAAGTTATTCCAAGTGTGTTAGCAGGACGCGACCTAATTGCAGGTGCAAATACGGGTTCAGGTAAAACTGCAGCATTTGCACTGCCGCTGTTACAACAAATCCATGAAGATGCACCTTTAGACCGCAGAGCAGGCAAAGGTAACTTTGTGTCTGGTCTCATCTTAGTTCCTACTCGTGAACTTGCTAAGCAAGTGGCTGACAGCGTTAAGTCTTACGCAGTACACTTCAATGGTGCGATCAAAACGGTTTGTGTATTTGGTGGTGTATCGGTAAACACTCAGATGCAAACGCTACGTGGCGGCACTGATATCTTGGTGGCAACACCGGGTCGTTTGCTGGATCTGATCTCAAGCAACGCTATCAAGCTAGATAAAGTAAAAACGTTAGTGCTTGATGAAGCTGACCGAATGTTAAGCCTTGGTTTTACAGAAGAACTAGACGCGATCTTGAAACTTCTGCCAAGCAAAAAACAAACCTTGTTGTTCTCTGCGACTTTCCCCGAGCAAGTTAAAACGCTGACTCACGAACTACTGAATGATCCAATTGAGGTTCAACTTCAAAGTGCTAATGCGAGCACATTGGTTCAGCGTGTATTCGAAGTAGAAAAAGGTCGTAAGACCGCATTGTTAGCGCACCTGATTCAACAGCACGAATGGCGCCAAGCTCTTATCTTCGTAAACGCGAAAAACAGCTGTGAGCACCTTGCAGACAAGCTTTACAAGCGCGGTATCATCGCAGAAGTATTCCACGGCGATAAAGGGCAGGGTTCACGTACTCGTATTCTTGAAGATTTCAAATCTGGCGAGATTGACGTTCTTATCGCGACAGACATCGCGGCACGTGGTCTGGATATCGAAAAGCTACCAGTAGTAATCAACTTTGACCTACCGCGTAGCCCATCAGACTACATGCACCGTATTGGCCGAAGTGGCCGTGCGGGTGAGGTTGGTCTAGCGCTATCTTTGATCGACCACGAAGATTACCATCACTTCACAATCATTGAGAAGAAGAACAAAATCCGTCTTGAGCGTGAGCAAATTGAAGGTTTTGAAGTGGATGAAGAAGCTACGGCTGAACTTGTTGCTGCATTAAAACCCGTTGCGCCACCGGCTGGCACAGGCAAAAAGAAAAAGAAGAAAGCACCTAAAAACCAAGATGTGTGGCTGAGAAATAACTGATATTGAGTCAGTAAAAAATAGAACTTCTAAAGGCGCTTAATTGCGCCTTTTTTGTATCCTAGATAAATGGATGCAGTCTGCGAATGAACGACTTTACTTGTTTTTAAGGGTGAAGACTCGTTAGTTAGTAGGATGGCATCCTCCATATGAGATTCAGCGATTCTACCCTTTGCTCATAACCTATTCGGGTTTTGAGCAACTAGGTAAACGTGTGAAGACCTCGATTAAACAAACAATACTGACCGCTTCACTGTTCGTCTTTACCCAACATTCTTCTATAGCCGCTGAATTAAAAGTTAAGGGACTAAATAAAACTCTCACCGAAAATGTAGAGCTATATTTAGAAGCCTTAGCCGATGTTCCCGCCTCACAGTTGTCAAAAAAAAAGATAGCAAAACGTATCGAAAACGCACTCAGCCCTTATGGATACTATCATCCTCAATTAGATATCGAACTTAATGACCCTGATAACATAACGCTGAATATCGATTCAGGCTCTGTCATGCGAATTGCGGGCTCGGACGTTAAAGTTTCAGGTAAAGCGAGTAAGGATGATGAGTTTATAAAAATACTGAATCAAAGTAAGTTGGATTCGGGCCTCCCATTGTCACACTTGGAATACGACAAGACAAAACAGGCTATATTCTCTTTGGCAAAGAGAAAAGGCTACTTTGACGGAAAATTTATTGAGTCGAGAATAGAAGTAATCCCTAGTGATAACATTGCTAATATCCACCTTCATTTTTGTAGCGGACCACGCTATAAATTTGGTTCTGTAAGCGTTCCTCAGAACGGTGTAGAACCTATACGTATCGAGCGAATTCCGACGTTCAAACAAGGCGATGATTTTGACACCATTAAGCTTGGTCAGTTGCAATCTGACTTGTCTGACACTCTATGGTTTCGCAGCGTCGTTGTGCATAGTGAGTTCAACCACCTTGATAACAGTCTGGAAGTCCCAATTGAAATCATCGCGGAGCCAAGCTCGCGTGATATTGTTCAAGTTGGTGGTGGTTATTCTACCGATCTCGGATTTCGAGCCTCTCTGAACTGGTTAAAACCTTGGTACAACCGAAGGGGACACAGTTTTGAAACTCAAACGTATTTGTCTGAACAAGAGCAGTCGCTTCAATTAGGGTATAAAATCCCGACGAAAAAGGTAACGACCGATTACTTTGGTATTCAGTTTGAATCGAAACGTATTGATCATCGAGACACAAAAAGCTTTTCAAACGATCTTAAGTTTGAACGTTACTGGCAACTAGACAGCGATTGGCAAAGTACTATTTACGTCAAATACTTGCACGAGCAGTACCGTCAGGCCTCTGAAGAAGAGCAATCTCAATTGTTCTTACCTGGAATCAGCTTTTCTCAGGTTGATCGTAAGAATGATCAATTGGAGCTTAATCATCGACACATCTATTCTATTGAGTATTCTGACCCTAATCTGTTGTCTGATTCAAGGCTGTTGCGGTTGGAAGGAAACAGTGTAGTTTCTTGGGATATTAGTGATGAGCAAAAGCTTCATTTCCGTTCTAACGTCGGCATTAATATCGCAAAATCATTATCGGATGTGCCTTCCTCGCTTCGTTATTTTGCTGGTGGAGACGGCAACTTGCGGGGCTATGGTTATGAATCGATTTCTCCTAGAGACGAGAATGGCGAATTAACGGGGGCACGTTATATGTTAACGGCTGGAATCGAGTATCAGCATCAAGTCTATCGTTCAATTTGGTTGGGTGCCTTTCTTGATGCGGGAGATGCATTTGATCAACAACCATATTGGAAGCGTGGCACGGGAGTGAGCTTGATTTGGAACTCACAGCTTATGCCAGTCAAACTCGATTTTGCCTATGGTCTGGATGCGACCGAAGGTGATGAATTCCGTATCCATTTTTCTCTAGGCACTCAGTTTTAATATTTACGGTTCTCAGGGAGGGTTTGATCCATCTAATGGGATTCTAGGAAATCAAGCAAGCGTAATAACCTTTGTGCTTAAATAAACATAAAGGTAAATACGATGAAAAAAGTACGATTTGGCGTCTTTGGTAATATGGGACCTGAAGCTGATGCGTTATTCCAAGATATCGTTGCTAAGAAAGAGATCGAGCATGGTGCGCTAAAAGACCAAGATCATATGGCCATGATTGTGGTTAAAAATTCAGATATTCCGGACCGCTCTGAAGCGATTAACGAAGGCGGCACCGACCCTGTTCCAGAGCTGATTGAGTCAGCGTGCATTTTAGAACATGCCAATGTTCAATTTGGCGTAATGACCTGCAATACCGCTCATTACTTCAGACCTGAAGTTCAAAAACATACCAATGTTTATATCGTCGATATGCTTCAAACCACCGTTGATCAGATCAAAGAAGATAATCCGGAAGCAATTGTTGGTATTCTGTGTACCAATGGTACTTACAACTCGGGAATCTATGATCGTTACCTAACGGACGCCAATCTGGTGTTTGTTAAGCCAGATGCCTTTGAGCAAGAGCATAACGTACATAGTGCTATCTATGGTGAAGTGACAGGTGAGATGACAGAGTGTGGTCAAGCGATTCGTAAAACAAACGGTATTAAAGCCGGTCAGTTTGACCATAATGCAGCTCTACTTTCGATTGCTGTACAAAGTATCGTTGATAAAGGGGTAAATACCGTGATTTTAGGGTGTACTGAACTTCCTCTTGTTAGAAAACAGCTTGCAAGTGCATTTCCAACTATCAAACTTATTGACCCTATGGAAGCTGTGGCTGAGCGTGTTGTAGATATCTATCGACTAGCAGAACAGTATGTCGAACGTGACCATCTTGATTACGACATTAATGATGTTGAATCTATTTACACAACGTTAGATATGGTTAACTACGTAGCCAAGAGAGCGATGACTCGTCGTTTATAAACTGAGATCTGCTTGCCTGAAACATAAATAAACCGCGAATTACGCGGTTTTTTATGTTTTGAAGATTGATGAGTTACAAAGAATTGCAGACAAATAAGGACTTTACGATTCTGACACACTCACGGGCATTAGTATTAAAGCTCAAACTCGCCGTTTATTTTGCGGAACAACCAATCCGGCAACTTATTCCATGAACTGTAATCAGGGTTCTTAATCTGTTTTTGTTCCCCTGAAACCCAAGTAGTCTCACCTGATTGGGCACGTGACACCTCCCAGAACAATTCGTCTTTCTGACGCGTTAAGTAACGTATCACTTGCTGAGCAAACGCTTCGCTGTCGATCAGTACCCCCAGCTCGACATTCAAAAAGTCCGATCTTGGGTCAAAGTTAGAAGAGCCAATGTAGGTAAAACGGTCATCTAAAATTACTGTCTTGTTGTGGTAGTAGGTATCAACATGAAAGTAGTGATCATCATTGATAGCTTGGCTTTTGTACTCATAGATACTTACGCCTTTGTCGAGTAAAGTCTCACGGTGTTTTTCGTAATAAGCTGGTACAAAGCCTGAATCATTGGAAGCCGATGAGTTGGTCAGTAAAGTGACTTCGGCTTGGTTCTCTCTGAGCGCATCGACAAACACAAACTGATTATCGCTTGGCACCATATAAGGCGTAGAAATTATAGCCTTAGTTGGCGTCGCTACTTTTTGCTTCATTAAATGCTCTGTACGTTGACGAAAGTAAGGCTTGTTGTCATTGAGCTTCTCCAGTGAGTCAAATACCGGCGTGACAGAGGCCGAAATGAACTTCGGTTGGTTTAAGCTCTTTATCTGCCTTTCGACTTCAGACGTGATCAACGCTTTATTCTTCTCGCCTTTATTTAACGCTTTGGTGAACGCTTGGTATTGTTCGGTCTCTTGGATTTGAATACGCTCTTGAATTGGCACTACGTATTCGCTCTCCCAAAGTGCTTGGTAGTTGCGGTCGAAAGACGCTATTACTGTACCTCGAAACAGAACGTCCATATCAAAGAAATTGGCATTTTCGCTATAACCAAAGTAATCATTACCAATATTTCTTCCGCCCAAAATCATCGATTGGTGGTCAACATTGAAGTACTTCTCGTGAAGTCGATTATCCAGTTGTTTTTGGTGAGTCGAGAAATTAAACGCACGTCCTATCCAGCCGGCTTTACGTGAATCAAACGGATTGAACAAACGGATTTCAATGTTTGGGTGCGAGTCTAGCTCGGCTAACCATTTGTCATTGAATACCAGCAAGTCATCCAGTGTGAGGCGCACGGTCACATCGCGATCAGCGGCGTGTGTTAGCTCGTTTAACAGCATCAGACCCAGAGTGTCGTTTTCCCATGAGAAGTAGGTCATATCTATGGAATGTTGGGCTTGGCGAACCAGATCAATACGGCGAGCAAAGGCTTCAGGCGCACTAGGGATCAAATAGACTTGAGCTTGATGTTCTGTGCTCTGCCAGTTAGCTTCGAAATCGGGGTCAACATCGGGGTAAGGTTGGGCACATCCTGCGACCAAAGCAATCAACATTATTGTGCATGCTGTTTTTAGTTTGCTAAATGTCATAACTAACCTGCGTTTAAACATGAAATTTGGATATAAAAACGGCCAGCGAGCTGGCCGTTAAAGTAGGAGGGGTGTTGAAGATGTTTAGTTAAGGTACCAGTCCCAAGGCATAAGACCTTGCTCTGCTAGACCCGTTAAGCGACCTTCACGAAGCTTAGGATCAACACCTGGGTTTGTGACATAATCCCAGTCGAAGGTAGTACTGTTTTCGCTGAATCCTGCACCATCAATTACAAGCACATTGTCGGCTGCATCGCTGTACTGGTAGCTCTGGAACAATTCATCGCTAAACCAAAGACGCGACATTTCGTTCATCAATACCTTCTCATTGCTTGTCGGGTGAATATCACTACCGTCAAAGCGTATAGCTTTGTTGAACATAAATGGCAGTTCTGAACCGTTACATGCGCCGCTGATGCAACCGATCGTTTTGAATAGATCAATGATTGACAGTTGGTCGTATTCGCCCGTTTCTTCATTTAGACCTGTTTTAAAGTTCCACATGTTAAAGCTTGGTTTGTGCTCAAAGTGGTATAGCGTTGCTTCTACTTTGCTATTTGCTGCCATATAACGAGCAGGGCCATTGAACAAGGTGTCATTTAGCAGGGTTTTAAATTGCGTCATGTTGTCAAGAGCACCACCTATGTCAGCTTCTGAGTTAGGGTAGAAATCCGTTAGAGCCAGAATATCTTGGGTTTGTTGGTGGCTAGTGATATCAACAATGTCGACCAAGCAACCTACGGTACCCGTAATGTCACTGGTATCAATGCATTCAGTCATTTCAAGTAGATCACCTTTCTAGCTTTGCACCATAAAATAAACCCGTTACTGCGCTGTAAGCACTGCTTGGCAATACAAGATCTGCTGAAACTTCATCACTTGCTTGCTCAGATAGTTTTTGCTGCAGAAGAACGATGTTGTTTTCATCTTCTAACCAGTTAACCATAGCTAGAGCTAGCTTTGCTGGATCTTCATTAGTAAGCAGTTCAGGTTCATCATCTATTAATAACTCGATGACCGTTGGAATTAAGAACGTAGTGGTAAAGAGCATACCAAAGCTGTTCGCTTCATGTGCATTTTCACCTAGGACAGTTGGTACTGAGAAGCCTGCTTGCGTTGGTGATTTTGCTGATTCTCTACAGCTACCAAGGAAAGTTTCTTCACACAATATGTAAGGAGCATAAGGCATCAGGTTTGACATTGGCGTCTCATCTGCTATTGGGCTCAGAATTGGGATTTGCAAAGAACCTAACAACCAATTTTTTAGCTGTTCAATACCATTCAAAGCTGTTTCTTGCGACGCCATGATCTCGTCGATCGAAGTGTCTACATCAAAGTCATTGTTGCGGTCCTTAGCAACGTCATAGCTAGGATACTCAAAACCATACGGGTTGCTTTGCATAATGGCACGTTGGAAATATTGACCTGCGATATTGTCATCTTGTTGCAAGAAACCAATAGACATAGCACCTGAGCCTTGACCCATAACGGTTACGTTTTGAGCATTACCACCGAAGTCAGCGATATTGTTATGTACCCACTCTAAGGCGCGCTTCTGGTCACCTAGGCCATAGTTGCCATCTTCGTTCGCGCCTTTAATCCATTGAGTACCTAACTGACCAAGACGGTAGTTCAAGCTTACATAGATGAAAGGCTTACCATCGTCGCTTCCTTGAGCAACCACGGTATCACCGTGCACAAGTGCTTCAGAACCTGAGCCATATTCAAAGTCACCACCGTGAATGAATACATAAACCGGTAGGTCTGCATCAGCATCTACGCCTACTGGGCGCCAAATGTTAAGGTTCAAACAGTCTTCAGATTGTGTCTGTGAAACGGTCTTCAATTGAGGACATGCATCACCAAACGCAGTGGCATCAATGTCACTCCCAAGATCAACAATGTTACTTTGCTCAAAGCGCTCTGCTTCGGCAAATTTAATGCCTTTAAAAGACTCAACAGAAGCTAGCTTGTCGACGGCACTATTTGAAGTAATCACCAGCTCTTCTTTAGACGCTGTGATCATCGCGTCGCCGATTTGAGTAGTAAACGTTTCAGCAGGGGCAGGTACGAGAGGTTCAGGTTTATCTGGCTTTGGAACCGTTGGTTCAACGTCTGTGTCACAGCCAGCAAGAGCGGCCGCAATAGCGAGTGCGATGAGAGAACGATATGCAATAGTCATAAAAAAGGTGTCCACAATAAAATTTGGTAAAGTAACGAACAGCGCATCGATACCGTCAAACCTGTCGTTCCATCAGGTGATTCGCTCCATCATTGGTGCGTTTGACGTGGTTGTTTATTTCACTTTCTCTCTGTTGAAAACAAGGGGGGCGCAACGTCGTTGGTATGATGTCGGCGCAAGCAAACGTGAGTTTTACACCGATATCAGAGTTCAATGAGTTAAGAGCTTATTAGGTCTAGAAGATCAAACGTTCTAGAAGCGATAGCCAAGGTTCAATGTCACAGCCGAACGAGTTTCACCTTTGTTGTACAACACGGTCATGTTGTAATGCTTGCCAATCTGTTTGTTGACTCCGGTTAAAAATGCCCACTGGTTAATGTCCACACCAACGTCGTAATCAAACTCAATATCGTCTGTTTTTACAGTACCTTGCATACGTGAATCTAAACCTTGGTATTCAGCACCAACGAAGAATTGAGCTCGATAATCAACCAATTGGTAGCCCAACATTGGCTGAACCGTGACAATACCGTCGCCCCAATCATCCATCCCTTTCAGACGCGTTTGTGAATAGGTGCCGGTCAGTGATGCAAAGAACTCTTTGTAACCAACAGATAGTGTTGTACCCGCACCGCGTAAGTCATATTCGAGATGCAGTGGTACATTTAAACGCCCACTGTTACACAGTGCTGATACGCCCTCGCACAGTTTGTCTCCTAGACCAGGTAATTTGTTATTGAGTTTATCTTGTAGATATTCTCCCGCAGCGCCGGTGTAAGAGGCATCAACATTCGCGTCAACGTTTACCTTTCCTACATATCCGAATACATTCCAGAACGGCAGAATATTCACATCACCACGTATTGAAAGACTTTCTGCTTTAACCGTTGCAACGCTATCTTCAGGGTCGAACAGGTCATTCAAGCGCACACCGCCAATCACGTAATCGGTCATAGGAAGGTTCATGTCTTGATTGCGATAAGCAACTGAAACACCGAATGGTAATGGCAAATCGATACCTTGACGACGCACCATGTCACCCATTAATGGAAAGATGCGGTCCAGCTTTACGCTCGCTTCTTGCATTCTTGGGTCTGAGACTTCCTGAAGTCTTGCTTCATTTAGAACTTGTACGCCGTTGTCATCTGCGTATAGCGCCACTGGTTCGACCAAACTAGTCATCTTCATCGGTTTATTCTTCGTTGTGCCGACGACTTCTGTCGTTTTGCGTGCAATAACGAGCTTGCCAGACTCCAATGTGTTGAACTCAATCTCTTGGTTGTAGCTTTCTACCTTGTAGATATGGTGTGTAAAAGGCTTGTCATTGGTGATCAACATTCGCTTTGGTTCACCGTCGACTAATTCGATATCGACATTCAAGAATCGGAAATACGCGATATCTTGAGGTAAGCCATACTTCGAATAATCAAAGCTAATGATGACTTTGTTGTCGTCGATTTCTTGCACACGCACTGAAGAAGAATCAAAGCTTTCGGCATAGTCACGTAAGCGATATTCAGTACGAGTGAAAGCTTCTATTTCATCCAGTAGATCATCGTTATCGTCCAGTTCTTCTGGGTTATATTTTATACGTAGGTCTATGTTGCCCTTGCTGTCGGTGTTTTTAACTAGGTAGACGCTTGAGTCACGAATTTCATCACCGACTTGAAGAGTACGACGCGCATGTTCGACTAAGTGCTCACCTTGAACCAATGAGCTGATTGCTAGTTTTGGTAAGTCGTGGCTGATGCCATATTTGTCAAACAGGGCACGTCCTTTTTCCATGGCTTCGCTGTAAGTTTTAGTTTCTTCTGCGGCTGAAGCTAAAGAGGGTGTTGTAAGTAGCAGGGCGCTCGCTAATACAGAAAGAGTATGGGTCTTACAGGCGCTAGTGCGTATTTCAAAAAAACTCATGACGGTTTCCACTCTGAGTAGCCTCAAACCTTCGAGACTCAAACAGTCGATGTTGTACTGAACCTCGTGTTCAGTTTGTTATGTATGTATCCATAAGGATTTCCAGTGTGAATGTCGCGTTTAAAAATGCATTGCGCCAATCAATGATAGGATTCTAAGGTGAGGGTGGAAATGTCGTTAATCGCGTTTGATGGACGCCATCCTCACTTAATTGTTTGTCAGTGGCATTATTTGCCAACTAATTGATTTTAAAGCTTTAATATGATCATAAGGCAGGCGGGTAAACAGAAAGGAAAACGGCCTGCGAAGCAATATGCTTGGCAGGCCGTGACATGTTTATGAGGTAGTGCAGGCGTAGTTTTAAGCCGTCACTTTTACTCTGAATAGATCAGTAAATAGTTTCGCTATCATCAAAATGATTAAGATATTGACCAACATTAATAGTGGTGTTTCTATTTGATAGACTGGTGTCAGGTTGAGTGCACCAGATGTAAGCACCACCAATAAGTTAATACCCAATATTCGATGTACCATTAGTTTAGGTGTCGCGAAGACTTTCCATATCACCATGATATTAACGAAGTAGAATAGGGCAAGTTGCCAAAGCTCGGTCATCAAAGGCATCACGAAGATGTATTGAAGTAAGATCACTGAACCTGTACCAAGCACGCCGAAAAATGCATCTTTGATGATACTCGGTGGCATTGTAGGTACCATTGAAGAAAAAACGCCCGCAAGCATTGGAAAAATAAAGCCACCCGGCATTGGAAGATATATCCATATCAATAGCGAAGTTACGAACATCGACACACCTTGTAGGACCTTGCGTCCGTCTTCATTCAAATGTTGAACAAACGTACGATGAGCGCGATGCCAAGACACGTCTTTATTATCGCCCATTACATTGGGTTCACCTTCAATAAGTGATTGATCTGGTGTTAGTGTATTAAAGCTCTTCAAGTTGTTGGTAATAACGGCCCATTGAATACCCAAGTCAGATTCACTGTGACTTTGCTCAAGTAATGTATCTTGGATATGCGCCATCTCGTTGATACGTAAGCGCCATGTTTGGCTGTTCTCTTTAAGATGGTAACTACCAGTAAGTGGCAAATCTAAAAGTTGATACAACTTATCAATATTGGCGGTGTTACTTTCAAGCGCGTTGATGTCGATGTTGTCTAGGTTTTCCATTATTTCTAATAGTGAATTTCTACTGGTTTCAAATCGTTGTATAAAATTTAGCTCTGTGTTGACTGGCCAAATTAAACGATAGACGATAGAAAAAGTTACGATACCAAGTATGGTTTCTTGTATACGTAGCACGGCAAAATGGAAGGTCACTTGGCTATCAAACCCGCCCATACAAGAAATAATCGAACAGACGGCGAAACCAATTGAAAACACATAACCATATTTCTCGTCACTAGACATGAAAATGCATGTGCCTAAGAACAATGTAAAAAATGTCAGAAACAAAAATCGGTCTTGTGAAAACATCGCAATGAGGAAAAAGGCATAACCGGTCCCTAACAAGGTTCCCATTAACCGGTTATGCCCTTTGTTTATAGAGTGAGCAAAGCTCTCATTCAACGCCATCACTGCAACTGCAATCGCTGCCCAATAAGGTTTTTCCCATTGGAACCATAGTGCTAAGCATATAGCGATAACAATAGAGAACGCCGCTTTTATCGCTTCTTTAGTCGACGCATTGAACATAGAAAACACCCAATTATTTGATAATTTTGATAGAAGCTGTCATACCAACACGAAGCTGTAATTCATCAGGAATATGGTCTAACTTCACTTTAATTGGAATACGTTGCGCAAGGCGAATCCATTGGAAATTTGGGTTTACGTTGGGCAGCAAGTCATTACCGGTACTCCCATCTTGTTTTGCGATACCAAAACCGATGCTCTTAATGTGACCTTCTAACTGGATTTTGTTGTGCATCATTAACGTTACGTATGCTTTGTCTTGCGCGTCAACGCCAACAAGATCCGTTTCTTTGAAATAACCTTCAATCCAAAAGCTATCCTCATCAATTAACGCGACAACTGGCGAGTTTGCGACTGCTTGAGAACCCTCACGAAGGCTTAGATTAGTGATATAACCATTAGTTGGTGCATACACCTTTGTATACTCAAGGTTAAGTTGTGCTTCTTCGACGTTTGCTTTAGCTAGCTGAACGTTCGCGGAGGAAGTCTCAACCGCATTACTGAGGTTGTTTAGCGTTAAAACTGGAATAGCACCTGGCGTTCTTTTTTCTAAGTTAAGTGCGCGTTGCTCTTCATTCTTTGCTTTTGAAAGTAATGCTAAGGCTTGTTTTTGAGAAGCTAAGGCCTTGTGATAGGCCGCTTGGTAAAGGCTTGGGTCGATTTCGAACAGAATATCGCCTTTGACCACTTGAGAGTTATCATCAATATGGACTTTGGTTACTTGGCCTGTAACACGTGGTGTTATAGAGACAATATAAGCACTCACCTGGCCGTCTCTAGTCCAAGGGTTGCTTGAATAAGATTGGTAATAGCTATAGATGACAGTACCAGCGGCTGCGAATAATAGGAGTGTAATGAGATAACGTTTTATCACAGGAATTGCCTCAAAAAATGGTAATAAATTGGCCGACGATGCCAGTAAAAATGACGATTAGGCTCAATTCAGCTAACGCAGGAAACGCGACATATTTATGAAGTCCTAATCTGGTTGTGATTGAGCCGGTTAATATCGTTAACACATAAGCCAATGCGACAACCAGTAACAGCGGTGGAAAGTAAACCTCTCCCCATACGAGCTCATGCGGCATGGTGTTCATGGTTTTGTTCTCTATTTGTTTGATGAATGGAACGATACGGTAGTTAGGCTGAACGTGATAATCGTGTTTAGAGGACCTGATCCATCAATAGGCGTAATCGACTTTCTATTTGCCGTATAAGCCTATCAATACGAAGTGAAGTGGATGCGTAAAGCGAGGTTGTCAGAGGTATAAATAGAGGTAAGAAACAAATAACGGTTACTTTTAAAAATATCTACAAAATTCAAAACAATTATTTTTATTGTAACTCACTGTAATATAGTGAAATCTTCATTTCTAAAATGATGATATCGCTTAATTATTGAACATGCGATGATTGAGTCCATCAAAAAGGATTACATTGAATACTCTTTTCTAACTAATATTCGTCTCGAAGCAACGAGATGCTTTAATAATCCAACAAATATCATTACTAATTTATTCGTTCGGTTATTTATTCCTTAATTTAACATAAGAGTAAATTTGTCATGGACATCATTTCTAATCTATTTGATATGGCCCCATTTGTCGCTCTATTTATTACACTCTCTCTCGGTTATATGGTCGGTAAGATTACCATTGGTCGATTTGTTTTAGGCGGTGTTGCCGGGACATTATTAATGGGTGTAATTATCGGACAATTCGGTGTTGATATTGACCCAGGCGTGAAAAGTATTTTCTTTGCGCTATTTATATATGCAGTTGGTTATCAAGGTGGTGCTCAGTTCTTTAAAGCACTTAACTTTAGAACCATCAATATATTACTTTCAGCTGTCGTGATGACAGTGTCGGGCTTACTCTGTGTATTAGCTGCCGCATGGTTATTTGACCTAGATAGAGGTACGGCTGCAGGCCTAGCCGCTGGTGGTCTCACACAGTCTGCAATTATTGGTACCGCTGGTGATGCTATCGCTCGCCTTGGTGGGGTGTCAGAAGAAGCAAAACACCTAATGCAAACCAATGTTGCTGTCGGCTATGCAGTAACTTACATCTTTGGTTCTTTAGGTCCAATTCTAATGGTTACCTGGGTATTCCCAACACTGATGAAGTGGGACATTCGAGCTGAAGCGATAGCCCTAGAAGAAAAAAACTCTAGTGGTAAACGCGAACTGGCACCTGGTGAATTTAATGCGGTTACGGCATTAGTTACCCGTGCGTTTAAAGTAAGTTCTGGAGACAAGTTAGTCGGAAATACCTTAGCACAGTTAAATGATACATCGCTTTCTGCTTGTATTGAATTGATTGAGCGTGATGGACATGAGCTTAATGCGGACAAGTTCACAGTACTCAAAGAAGGTGACATCATCGTTGTTACCGGTCGTAGAAATGCGGTTCAAGAGTTACAGGGTAGCGCTCATGGCAAAGAAGTATCTCTCCCTGAAAGCTATGAAATTATAGAAGAAAATCGACAGTTGATCGCAGATAACCGTAAGCTTGTCGGTCAATCTCTTCGAGAGATCAAACAACACTCAAACGAAGGTTTATATCGTGGTGTTTACATTACTGATTATATCCGTGAAGGCGTAGCGCTTGCATTGACACCGGAATTGGTTGTTAAGAAAAACGACATTATTCAAGTCACTGGTACTGCAAATGATATTAATCGCGTAGAGAAAAATATTGGACAGCGCATGGGCTCAGCAAGCATGACTGACTTTGTGATTCTTGGTTTGGGTATGGTTGTTGGTCTGCTTATTGGTTTGATTAGCTTTAAAATCGCTGGTATCCCAGTAACGATCGGCTCTGGTGCAGGTTGTTTGATCTCTGGTTTATTCGTTGGCTGGATTCGAAGCCGAAACCCTCACATTGCACAGTTTCCAGTTGGAGCCGTTAACTTTATTCGTGACTTTGGCCTGGCAGCTTTTGTTGGAATTGTTGGTCTGCAAGCAGGACCACAAGCCGTTGACACCATCAAAGAACACGGTATGTCATTATTGTTCTTAGGTGCTGCTGTAACCATTATTCCGCAACTTATATCATTCTTCTTTTCATACTTTGTGTTGAAAATTAAGAATCCGGTAGAAGCATTAGGTTGTGTGACTGGCGGACGCAGCGCAAACCCTGGCTTTGCGGCATTAATGGAAAAAACAGGCAATGCAACACCTGTATTTACTTTCACAGTAACTTACGCAGTAGCTAATGTCCTACTTACATTGTGGGGCCCCATCATCGTCGGTGTAATTACTTTAAACGCAGGCATGTAAATAATAAACAGTATAACTTATCGGCTAAATATTTGGTCGATAGGGTAAGGATTCCCCAAATTTAGTAAATATATAATTAGGTAAATATTATGACTACACAAAATACAGTAATCGACTTCTCAAAATTCGAAGATTTAAGCCCATTTGAATTAAAAGATAAACTAATCGAAGTAGCACAAACAGTGCCTGACCGCGCGCTATTAGATGCTGGTCGTGGTAACCCTAATTTTTTAGCGACACTACCACGTAAAGCGTTTATTCGCCTTGGTGAATTCGCTGTTAATGAAGCAGAACGTAACTATGCATACCTTGGTGGTGATTTTGGTGGTATTCCTGACGGCGTAGGTATTGTTGAGCGTTTCGATACATTTGCAAAAGAATACCAAAACGACAAAGGTGTTCAGTTCATCGAGCGCGCACTAAGCTACGCAAAAGATCGTCTAGGCATCCAAAAACAAGCGTTCCTAAACGAACTCGTTCTCGCTTACCTTGCGTGTAACTACCCAGTACCACCGCGTATGTTGGTAAATATTGAGAAAGTAGTTAAACAATACATCGCTGAAGAAATGTACGGCCCAACACCAATGACAACAGATTTTGATTTGTTTGCAACGGAAGGTGGAACCGCTTCAATGACTTATACATTCCAAACGATGTTTAACAACGGCTTACTTAAAAAAGGCGACAAGGTTGCGTTGATCACACCAATCTTTACTCCTTATTTAGAAATACCTGAACTTTCTGAATATGAGCTAGAGATCGTCGAACTACGCCTTGATGAGACAACTTGGCAACTACCAATGTCTGAAATTGAAAAACTAGCAGATACAGACATTAAACTGCTTTGTGTCGTTAACCCGGCGAACCCGGCATCAGTGAAATTCTCGGATGAAACGCTAGATAACTTAACAAAATTTGTAAATGAGCAACGCAACGATCTATTTATTATTACCGACGATGTATACGGCACGTTTGCTGACGATTTCGTTTCTTTATTTGCAAAACTACCATACAACACACTTTGTGTTTATTCATTCTCTAAGTACTTCGGTGCAACTGGCTGGCGCTTAGGTACTATCGGTATTCAGCACAAAAATGTATTCGACGACACACTACGTTCATTCAGTGAAGAGAAACAATGTGCGCTTGATGACCGTTACAAAACGTTGTCTCCTGAACCTCGCGACATCAAATTCATCGATCGTATTGTGGCTGATAGCCGAAGCGTTGCATTGAACCACACTGCTGGCTTGTCTTTACCACAACAAGTGCAAATGGCGATGTTTGCCCTAACATGCCTTATGGATTCTGAAGGCAGCTATAAAGCGGCGTGTAAACGCATCATCCGTGAACGTTACATTACGCTTTACAAAAACATGGGTCTTGAAGTTGAAGAGAACAAAGATCGCGTTGATTACTACACACTGCTTGAGCTGGATACTTTAGGTGGCAAGTTGTACGGCGACGCGTTTGTCGATTGGTTCAAATCAAATGGCAAAGGTAAAGATTTCCTATTCCGTCTTGCGCATGAAACGGGCGTTATTTTGCTGCCAGGCAAGGGTTTCGACACGGTACATGCATCAGTTCGTGTATCACTCGCTAACCTAACTCACCATGAATACGAGCTAATTGGCCGCGCGACTCGTAAAGTACTTGATGAACACTTTGTTGAGTTTCAAGGCTAATCATTGCTAATGAGTTAGTGGTTCTATTCACTTACCGGTCCTATTAACTCAACGGTTTACACTATAAAGAATAAGCCTCGACACCGTCGGGGCTATTCCGACCAAATAAGCACAGTGAAATCCAATTAATCTGTTGTGTTTATTTAGTCGTCAATCGATCTCACTAAAGAAGAGTGACCTATGAAAAGTATTATCTCGATCCAATCTCATGTTGTTTATGGTCACGCTGGTAATAGTTCAGCAGTGTTTCCTATGCAGAGAATGGGGCTAGATGTATGGCCGATTCACACTGTACAGTTTTCCAACCACACACAGTATACACAGGGTTGGACTGGGCAAAAGTTTACATCAGATGACATTCGAAACTTGATGAAAGGGCTTGATAACATTGACTCTTTACGAGCATGCGGCGCTGTATTATCGGGTTATCAAGGGAGTGCAGACCAGTGTCGGGCTGTTGCTGAATCAGTAACTTTAGTCAAAGACCGCAATAAAAATGCTTTGTATGTATGCGATCCAGTAATGGGTGACCCGGACAAAGGTTGCATTGTTGATGACGGTGTTAAGGCTGCGATTGTCGAGCATCTTTTACCCATCTCTGATGTCATTGTTCCGAATCAATTTGAACTTACGGAACTTACGGGTATCAATATCAACTCTTTGTACGATGCAGTGACCGCATGCAAAAAAGCGTTAGAACTGGGCCCGAAAATCGTTCTAGTAAAACATCTCCATTCATTACCTGACGAAGCTTTCAGCATGATCTTGGCGACACCCAAAGCCTGTTATCTAGCTCAGCGACCAAATATCGATTTTCCTAGACAACCTGTAGGTGTTGGTGACCTAATTTCAGGGCTGTTCACCGCATGTTTAGTTAAACGCATGTCGCCTGTTGCCGCTTTTCGTCACGCACATAATGCGGTTTATGGGGTATTAGAAGTAACTAAAAGTTATGGTACTTGGGAGCTACAAACCATCAATGCTCAATATGAATTCGTAGAACCAACGAGTGATTTCAATGTTGTTAAAATTGCATAGCACCTTATCGGGTGTTTTTTCGAAGGGTTACATCCTACATACGTGATTATTTAAACTCGTCGATTCGTTTTATATTTATTCAACAGAAGAAACGGACTTCATTTATTTCTTACCCTTGAAACAAAACTCTGGAAAGCACCGGAGAAGATGAAATGAGTCCAAATATGAATCGCCGAGTTTACTCTGTTTTTACTGTCCTGCTATCCGCCTTCTTAGTGGCGTGTAGTTCTCCTCACACCTTAGATGCAAGAGTTTCCAAGGATAATTATCGAGACGTAACGGTTGCAGCGACACCTTCTCATGAGCCATTACGTACGTGGGCGAATGAAACCCCTGATTTTCTCTATTCTGAATATAACAAAACAACCCCGATTAAGGTGAGTGGCGAACATTTGAATATTCTCGCGCTTTCTGGTGGAGGGGCGAATGGGGCATTTGGGGCTGGAGTTTTGATGGGACTAAAGGAGTCCGGACAACTCAAAGACTATTCAATTATCACAGGCATTAGTGCGGGGGCGTTGATTGCGCCGTTTGCTTTCATCGGTGGAGATGCGCTACGCGAAATGAAAAACGTCATGCTCGACATTAACGACGATGCAATATTAGGCAAAAAGAATTTTCTAAACACGGTTTTCAAAGACGCCTTTACTGACGGTGAACATTTATACCAATTCATTGCCAATGCTTATCCGGAATCAATGATCGACAAAATCGCTCAACAACATCGAAATGGTAAACGCCTATTCATTGGCAGTACGCATTTTGATTCCGGAGAATTGGTTATTTGGAATTTAGGCGCCATTGCTAACAGTGAACGACCAGATAAGGCGGAACTCGTATACAAAGTATTAGCTGCAAGTGCTTCAATCCCCGGGGTTTTTCCACCGCAGTTCATCAATGCAGAACTAGACGGAAAGACATATGAAGAGTTGCATGTTGATGGTGGCCTTGCTGCTCAAGTGTTTTTTAATCCATCAAATTTTGATTATACAAAGATATCTGAAGCGTTAGACCTCGAAACACCTCCCCAATTAGACGTAATTTGATGTATGGAATCCACTCC